>NZ_JAELUI010000039.1 GCF_016429285.1 Ralstonia sp. ASV6 | reverse complement strand
GGCTCAAGACCACACGCATCCGCAGCCTCTCGGGCGAAGAGATCGTGACGTCCAACACTGCGTTACTCAAAAGTACGATCCACAATTACAAGCGGATGCAGGAACGACGCATCGTGTTCGCGTTCGGGGTGACGTACGACGCGCGTGCCGCGCAGTTGAAG
The DNA here is from genome assembly GCF_016429285.1 of Ralstonia sp. ASV6. GTDB lineage: Bacteria > Pseudomonadota > Gammaproteobacteria > Burkholderiales > Burkholderiaceae > Ralstonia > Ralstonia flaminis. The sequence goes on along the minus strand of NZ_JAELUI010000039.1, from coordinate 44,527 downwards.
AAGATCCCGGACATCGTGCGCCACGCCGTCGAGACGGCGGGAGATACGCGCTTCGATCGTGCGCACTTCAAGGAATTTGGCGAGAACGCGCTGAACTTCGAGGTGGTGTACTTCGTGACCAGCCCCGATTTCAACCTCTACATGGATATCCAGCAGCGCATCAACCTGGCGATTCTTGAAGAGCTGCAGAACCTCGGGGCAGCCTTCGCACTGCCGACCCGCACCATCCAGCTTGTGCGACGCCATGGTGAACCCGTCGAGCCCGATGGGCAGACCCATGGACAGCCGCCGCAAGGTCTGCAGTACCCAGGCACACGGGCTAGGGCGTAGGCGACGTTCGCAACAGTTTGGCTGGCATCGACTGAAAGGCCGCGTCGATGCTGCGCCAGAGCGGTCGCGTGCGCGGCACCATGTCCTGCCGGAAGTACCACCAGAAATAGCCGCCAACGAATCGCGGATGCGCAATCGACAAGCCGTAGTAGTGCGCGATCAATGTGCCCTTGCCTGCCGCATGGCGTGTGCCGACCTCTCCAAAGCCAAGCATCGCCTGCGGAAACAGGCTTCCAAGGTGGTCGAATACGGCGTTCCAGTCGGGCGGTGCGATCTTGCAATCGTCTTCGTAAAAGCTGATGAATACATAGTCCACGCCATTGCGCAGGCTTGGCGGCAAATTGTGCTCGGTCCAGTCAAACATGGTGCGTGATGGCGTTTCAGCGCAGCCTTCGTTGTAGTAGAGCGTGAGCGCCGTGCGGCCACCGCGCTGCTTGATGGCGTCGTAAGCGGCCAGCGTCTTGTCGATGACATCGCGCGTGCTGCCGGTCCACTCGCCGTTGATCTCGTTGCCGACTTCCCAGATGTCGACGTTACGGCCCAGCGCATCAACGTATGTGCTGGCGCGCTCGCGCATCTGCTGCACGGTGATTTGCCTGAGCGTGGACGAATCGACCAGCTCGCCCATCACGTAGGCCACGCGCCGGATGGCAGCGACAGGCGCGGCGTAGTCCGGTGCGTCCATCCCTTCATCAAAGACGATGCGCACGGTGGGCGTGCGTGACAGGTGCGAGAGCGCATCGACCACGGCGGGCACGTTGTCCACCGCATCCACCGTCACGCCATATAGCGGCGCGGGGCCGGCAGGCAATGTGCCCACCGGCCCCGCGGCATTTGTGGAGGCGCCCAACACCAGCGTTGCTGCCGCCAGTATCGAGCGCATCCAGCGCATGACTACTGCGCCGTGCTGGCATCTACCCAGGTAAAGCCCAGGTTGGTGATGCCGGTAATGATGGTTTGGAAGTCCGCATAGCCTGGCGTACCAAGATCGGGTTCAAGCCAGAATGGATGGAAGAAGAACGAAGCAAAACCATCGCGCACAACCAGCGCATAGTTGGCGTTCGTCAGGATGTCCTGTGCGGTGTACGTCAGGCACGACGACGGGTCGATATTGCAGATGTTGTACTCCACGTTACCCAGGTTCTCAGGAATCACGCGCTGGCCGTAGTAGTCCTTCTGAATGATGTAGGGGAAGAACTGGCCGACCGAGAAGTCATGGCCCGGCGTGGTTGCATTCAACGTCTGCGGGTTGCTTGACGTGTAGTACACCACGCGTTGGTATGTGTTCTTGAAGTACTTCGGCACCGCCGCAATGGCCAGTGGAGAGGATTGGTAGTGTGGTGCCTCCCATGCAAACGGCGTGTAGCCGTTGAGCTGCAACTCCAGTAACCCGGCAGACAGGCGTCCTGCCGCCCACTGCGTTGAATCCTCATTCACCGGCCGGTTCAACGTAGCGAGCCAGAACTCGTAGTCGTTCGCGCTGACGGCGTTCACAAGGTTGGGGATATTGCTGTACTGGTGCGTGTAACCGTGCATCAGGAGCTTGCCGCCGCGTGCAATCGAGTAGTTGAGCGCTTGTTTCAACCCTGTCGCATTGACCATGTGAATGGTCTGTGCCACGCCACCGTTGTAGACGCCATTCGGGTCGGTGTAGAGCGGGATGGTTGCAAGCGAGAACGGGATCTTCTTGCCGTACAGATAGCCTGCCAGCGTTTCGATCGACGATACGGTATTGGTGGCGTTGAGGTCCTCCAACCTGACCAGCGCACGATGCTGCGTCGGCGCGTTGGTGCCGAGAATATCGTGCAGCATGTCGCAGACCACCAGATAGCGATCACGCGGTCCGATGAACGAGAACGGCATGTCGGCGAAGTACCAGAAATTGCCGGAGCGGATTACGTACGGCACGGCCGGATATGCGGTGGGATTGACCGAGTTAGAGATGGTCACCAGAGCCGTGGCCTTGGTGGCGTCGGCCACCGCAGTCACGCCAATGTCCGGATCTGCGGAAATGGCCCCGGTCGTGGCGTTGAAGGCGTAGTACTTGGTCATGGTCTGGTTCTTGTACGTGACCGTATCGTAGAAACCAGGGTTGGGGGCACTAGCCGACGGCGCAGCATTCATGCCGGCGAGGCTGGAGAATGTGATGCCATAGCGCGAGGTGAACGGATACGCCGTGTTCCAGGCCAGCTCCCACAGGTTGTACTTGAACCAGACGACAGTCTTTTGCGTGGTGCTCACGTCGGACAGGAACGCCGCCGGTATAGGGTTGGCGTAATAACTGCCCATATAGAACGTGGCGGTGTACTGCTCGGTCATGCCAGCCGTGTAATTCTGCACGGGCAGCATCGTGATGGTGGTATTGAAGTGCGCGAGCAGGTTGTACAGCATGATCGCGTACGCCTTGCCCAGGTTGGTGTACTGGTCATTGGCGGGCGCATCGTACAACACCAGGATGGGAGCCGGCGTGGTCTGCGCCGAAGCCGTTGTGCCGACCGTCACGCAAATGGGCCCGAGCCCAATGGTGCAAGTGGACGCCTGCGCTGGCCCGGTCAGCGAGATGCCGAGCAGGCTGCCCGCAAAGATCAGTGCGCATAGGAACTTACGAAACATCGATTTCATGATGGCTCTCCGACTCATGGGCGATACACCGAGCCATCCGCTTGGCGGTAGAGCCCGAGGTTGAAGTTGGGACCACGGTCGTGGCCACGTTCCGTGCCGGTTGGCTCGTTCTCTGGCATGCCGGGACGGATTTCGGTCATGCCAGGTGGGCGCGGCGGCGGAACGACCTGCCCGTTTTCATCCATGACGCCGTAGCCGTAGGCGCGTCCGCCCCCGGTCACGGGCTTGTGTGTGGCCACAGCCACAACAGCTGCCTGTGCGGGCTGCCCGGCCACGACCGTGCCATTGGGGGAAGCGGATGCAGGCTTTGCCTTGTCTGCATCCATGCTGGGATTGCGCTGCTCAGAACCCCCTGTAACCACGGCAGGAACCCCCGCATTGCCGGCCCACGGTGGCGCCAACACCAGCCATCCGGCAACCAGGGCGGAGGCCAGCAAGATGCCAGCCCCGATGCGTTTCGCTTTCATCCAAGCCTCCTAGCCGTTCAGGCGTTGCGCAGACGCAGCCTCAAGCGCCGTGGCGCGTGCCGCTTCCAGATTGATGATCTCGGCCTCGGTGGCCGGCTTGCGAACGAGTTGCGGGCCACGCGCCACCACCTTGGCGGGCGCCTCGAAGGCCGCTTTCAATGCATCGACGATGCGACGGCATGCGTGGCCATCGCCATATGGGTTGTGGGCTTGCGCCATGCGCTGGTATTCGTCGGAGTCCTGCAGGAGCGTTTCGGCTTCCGCCACGATGCGCTGTGTATCGGTGCCAACCAGGCGTGCGGTGCCGGAAGCCACGGCCTCGGGCCGCTCGGTTGTGTCACGCGTCACCAGCACCGGTTTGCCCAGCGCAGGCGCCTCTTCCTGAATGCCGCCGGAATCGGTGACGATCAGATAGGCTCGGTCCATCAGGTAGACGAACGGCAAGTAGTCTTGCGGCGCGATCAGATGAACGTTGTCATGGCCTGCCAGGATGGCATTCACCGGCTGCTGCACGTTCGGGTTCAGATGCACCGGATAGACGATCTGCAGATCCGGGTGGCGCGCCGCCAGCAAGCGCAACGCCACGCAGAAGTTCTCGAACGGCTCGCCAAAGTTTTCGCGCCGATGCCCGGTCACGAGAATCATCCGCCGCCCCGCGTCGAAGAATGGATAGCGCGCAGCCATCTCCGCCGATAGCGCCGCATCGGCATCCAGGCGCCGTTTCACAGACAGCAGTGCGTCGATAACGGTGTTGCCGGTGAGCGTGACCTGGCTCGGGTCGATGCCTTCATCCAGCAGGTTCTGGCGCGATTCAGCTGTTGGTGCAAAGTGCCAAGTGGTCACGGAATCGGTCACGCGGCGGTTCAGCTCCTCCGGCCACGGAGACCAGATGTTGCCCGTGCGCAATCCTGCCTCGACATGCCCCACGGGGATACGCCGGTAGAACGCTGCAAGGCTGGCGGCCAGTGTGGTGGTGGTGTCGCCATGCACCAGCACGGCGTCGGGCTGGAAAGCATCCAGTACGCCGTCGATGCCGCCCAGCACGCTGGAGGTGATGCCCGACAACGTCTGCCCAGGCTGCATCAGGTTCAGATCAAACTCCGGCACGATGCCGAAGAGCTGCAAGACCTGATCGAGCATCTGCCGGTGCTGCGCGCTCACACACACCGCCGACGTGAAGCCTGCCTCGGCTTGCAACGCCTTTACCAGCGGCGCCATCTTGATCGCCTCTGGCCGCGTGCCGAACACTGTCAAAATCTTCCCGGTCATCTTGCTCTCCCCATGTCATTTGCATCGGCTGGTCACTCCAAGCGCGACGACGAGCGCGTCGCTTCTGACACCGGCGCAGATTTCACCCTAGAGCGAAGGTCGTGCCATGTATCCCGCCTGGTCTTGCCCTGGCGCTACGACGCCATCGCGCGTGCACCACTGCCCTTCATCGTCGTTGCCCGTACCCCTCGTTGATCAAAATCGTTTCATCCGTGACACCTGGGCTCCTGGCCGCTAGAACCAAAGGATGGCGCGCGCTACTACGCCCTTCGCCCGGTCGGCGTGGGTCAGGGGCAGACGGTATTGCACGGTGAGATCCAGCCAACTGGCCGGGGCGCTGTATTGCGTCTCTCGAAACCAGTAGCGAAAGTTGATGCCGGGGCCGATACCCAGCGCGAGTTGCCGGTCGGTGGCCTTGTTGTCGTGGTCACCAGCCAGTACCACGTGCGGATAGACCGTCAGATGATCGCTGATCGAGTTGAGTAACCAGGTGTGGCCGTAGCGCGCTTCGGTGCTGATGATCATGCGGCCCTGATTGAGAAAGTACGCGCCTTCCCCATACGCCTGCCAGGTCTGCCAGCGCGGTTTGGTGACCTGCAGGTCGATGCCCTGGTCGGTGGAGAAGCCGATGCGCAGCAGCGTGTCATTGACAGACTGGGTACCGATGCGGATCAACCGCTCGGCGGTGAACACCAGATTGAGATCCTTGATCGGCTTATAGCGCGCCCCCACCGACCCTTGCGCCGTCGGCAGGCCGGCGATGCCGTTGCCGTCATAAAGGTTGTCGTAACCGCGCACGAAGAGCTGGAAGATGCTGCCGTCTCGATAGCCGATGCCGGGAGGCTGCCAGTAGACCTCCGCGCCCCCCTGCAGCACGCTTACCGTGTTGGGCAGGCCAAACGCCGATGTCTGGTACGCGCCGGACAGCACCATGCCCCAGGTGCGCTGCATCTGCTCCACCTCGCGGCGATAGCCGAAGCGGCGGTCAGCGGGAAGGCTGTCATTGCCATTGCCGCCAACGTCGCTCTTGGTATTGGCGTCGGTATCGGCTACGTCCAGGCTCTTGCGGAACAGCGTGATGGCGGTCGGGTTGTCGCCCAGGCGCTTGGCAGCGTAGGCGGCATCCGCGTAGTGGCTCCAGTTGCCCTGCCCCGTAGCGAAACCGCGCTGAAAGGCTGCGAGCGCTGCACGGTCATCGCGTGCCCGCAGGTGGTCATAGGCTTCGTTCAACGCGCGCTGGCCGGCAACGCGCGAGTCGTCAACCGGTGCAACCGGACTTTGCGCCTGCGGTGCCATCGCCTGGGCAAGCAGTGCTTGTGCGTAATGTTGACGGGCAGGGTCTGTCGCGCGTTCGGCAGCCAGCTTGGCAGCCTGGGCAGCGCCAGCGCGATCGCCCAACTGCAGCCGCGATTGCGCGAGACGCAGTTGCACGTCAGGGTCGGGTTGATCCTGCAGCGGCGTCAGTGCATCCAGCGCAGCCTGCGGGTGCTTGGCTGAATACGCGCTGTCCGACCACGCAAGGCGCAGGTTGCGCTGCTCCTGCGGTGTCCAGTCCGTGCCCTGGACGGCACGGGCGAAATCCTGTTCGGCCGTGGCCGGGTCATTCGCCTTCTGCGCGAGGAACCCGTGCTGCGCATACACGCGCGGCTCGTTGGGGTACTTCTGCACGAGGGCATCGGCTTGCGTGCGCGCCGCATCCAACTGGCCTTTGCGCGTAAGCACATCGAGCAGCAGCAGGTTCAGTTGCAGGCTGTCAGGCTGCACGACCAACGCGGCGCGCGTGGCGGCTTCGGCATCATCGAGCTTGTTGGCGTCGATCGCATGGTAAGCGCGGTCTGCGCGGAAGTACGCGTCGGGCTGAAGCGGTTGCGCCGTCTGCTCCGCCATGGATACACCATGACATAGCGCCCAAACTGCGGCAGCGATGGGCCACCTGATCGGCCAACCTGCGCGGCGCGGGGTGGAACGGATGGTTCTCTCGGTAGTCATGCCACACCTCCCGCAACAGATGGATTGGGGTGTACCTCAGGGCCGGAGGCCAGACCTTGCAAGACCGGCCCCGAAGGTATCGGGGGGATGGGGGGAGCCTCGGTTGCGGATGCCGTGCCTGCTACTGCCGGGCCGGCGCCCGTCATGGATTCAACGGCTAGCGTAGCCGAATACGCCGCTGGGCCAAATACGACGGTGGCACGGCGATTGGGGTCAGCCATCAGCATCAACTCGGCCGACATCTCGTGGTCGCATGCCATGAAGCACGCAACCTTGCGCCCGGCCGCGCGGGCCAACTCGTCCAACACTTCACCATTGGGCAACTCCGACACGGCGACATTCAGCGAGCCGTCCTCGCCAATGGAAAACGGCACCACGTGATGCCGCACAGCCAGGTCGCGCGGCAGACAATCCGCCAATGCGCCCAACACGACGTTGGTCAGGCTCACGCGCGGCAGGTCAACCTGCTCGGCCAGCGCATCGGCCAGCGTGTCGGGCGTGATCAGCCCTTGCTGGACCAGGATGGTCCCGAGCCGGCGGCCGGTTTCGTGTTGTATGGCCAAAGCCGCATCAAGCTGCGCCTGCGTCAGCACTTCCCATTTGAGCAACGTTTCACCCAGCATGCAGCGTGTGCGGCCGAGCGCGTCGTTCGACAGGTAGGTGTGCTGGGTCTTGTCCCACGCGATCGGCTTACCGGTCAGGCAATAGATCAGGAAGATCTTCCACGCCCGGCATACCGAGAAGAAGTTGATGAAGTTGTTCACCACCAGCCTGGGCAAGCACAGCACGCCCTGCAGCGGACCATTCAGGCGCCCGACAAAATACACGCGCTGCGCCAGCCGGTTGAACAGCAGCGTTGCGTTGACGGCCAGCAAGTCCTGCATCCATGCAGAGCCGACCACGAAAGAGCCATCCGGAATCGCAACCCATCCCTTAACCAGCAGCGCACCAATCACCAGATAGTTGAGCGAGAGCACATACGCCAGGATCGAAAACAGTGCGGTCACCACACCCTTGCGGTCACGGAAGAACATGTACCGGGTGATGAGGTTGCCCTTCCACCCCATCTGCAGCCAACCCTGGAATGCAATGCCGAGTACCCAGCGCGCACGTTGCCGGTAGGCGGTTCGGAAAGTGCTGGGGAAATACTCTCGCGTAGCCAGCAGCTGCGGGCGCACGCCACGGCGGCGCCCAAGACGCCAGCGCGTGCGCGTGTTGCCCTCGGCGTCTTCAGTAGGCGCCGCGTTTTCACAGATCGGGAAGTGCACGAAGGCTTCACGCATGCCCAATTCACGCAGGCGGAAGCTGAAGTCGTAGTCCTCAGTCAGCGTGCTGGTATTGAAGGGCGAATCACCGCGCACCTTCATCACGGCCTCAATGGCACGACGGCTGTAGCACAGCGCCACACCTGCCCCCGGCACCGTGCCGGTCAGGGCCTGACGCGCCACCAGATCCTTTTGGTGTGTCTCTGAGAAGTCATCCATGTAAGTGCCGGCCACCCACTCGTACCACTTGCGCTCAAGCGAGAGCACTGGCAGCTGCACGAGATCCTGATCGCCGATGAAGTAATTGAAATACTTCAGCTCCAGCGGGTGAATCACGTCTTCGCAGTCGTGCATGATCACGCCCGCAAAGCGGATGCCGTGGCCTGCCTCGTGGCGGATGATGGTCTGGATGATGGTGTTCAGGCAGTCGGCCTTGCAGGTGGGGCCGTCGTGCGTGACAGCCGCCCGCACCACGCGCCCCGGATAGCGGCGCACCATGCGCTCGACCTCGGTGGTGGTTTCCGCATCATTGCGGTAGGCCCCGGCAAAAATGATGAAGTGCGTGTACTCCATCGTCGCCAAGGTGTTCTCCACCATCTTGGCGATAACGTCGTACTCCTTCCAGGCCGGCACCATGATGGCCAGCCACCGCTCCTCGCGCTCGCGTAGCGCCTGGGCCGAGATGGTGACGGGCGTGCGACCGCGCTGCGGCCAGAGCCACAGTTCCCGCACCCAGTAGAAGGCGTCCAGAAAGAAATCGTCGGCGGTGCTGATGAGGATGACGAGCGTGGTCGCCACCGTCAGCGTGTTGAGCAACGCCAGGTAGATTTCCCATGGCACATCGCTCATGGCCCCTCCCACGCGCCGGCGTCAAAAAGGTGCCCGGCCGCTCCCCCGCTTTGCGCTATGGCGCTCATTGCTTCCCCCAAGGTTCTTTTTGGCGTGCGGCGCAATGGCGCGCCGTGGCATGTGGACCCCACCGTTTCTGGCAAGTGGTAGCCAATGCTTCGTTCTGTGATTCGCTTCGGGAAACAAGCAACGCGAGGACCGTACCAAGGCTCGCCAAGGCGCGCCGTTACGCGGTGCGGCATAACGCGGGGGGCGCTGCGCGGGTGCGGAGCGTACCGCGTTGTTGCAAGGATGAACGCGCTCAACCCGACGCCGCGCAGGAACAATCATGGCCGCGGCATGCAATGCACGTCATGGTCACGCAACGATCGTCCGGGTAGCCGATAGGGCCGCCCTACAAACGGCGGAGGGACATTGCGGTCAGGCGCAGGCTGTTTGGATGAGGCGAGCTTGCGAGGACATTGCGCGGCGGGACGCACACGCGTTCAGAGGGCAGCGCGCAACAAGTTTGAAGAGATTGTGAAGCCTTTTGGCATAAGGCTTTGCGGGAAGTCTGTGTACTCCCGCATTGATGCGCAAAGATCACCGTGCAGAATCGGCCGGTGCGGCGGCACAGCGGGCGCACCGCTTTCCTGCCGATGCAGCAATATCGACAACATCGGCTGCGCCAGCCAAGCGATCCGGTTGCAGCGCTGAAACATGCGGCCGCGCGTGATGCGCAGCCGCCAGGGCTAAATCAACGCTTAGAACTGCTCCCAGTCGTCCGCGTCGCTGGTCGATGCTGCCAGAGCCAGTTTGCCGGTCTTCGGTGCGGGTGCCACCGGCATGGACGCAGCGGCAGCAGGTGCGGCGGTTGGTGAAGGTGCCATCGTCGGCTCTACGGCTGCAGGCGCCACTGCAGGCTTGCGCACAATCGCACGAGCCTTTACCGCCGCAGGCTTGCGAGGCGCAGGCTTGATGGCCACCGGCATGGCGGCTTTGGCGGCAGGTGCAACGGCGGAGGCAGCAACTACAGGCTTGATGCTCGTCGTCGACGCGGCGTGTGCACCGGCCGGCGGCAGACGGAACGAAGCCACCGTCTCGCGCAGCACACCAGCCTGCTCCTCCAGCGATTGCGCAGCGGCTGCAGCCTCTTCCACCAACGCCGCGTTCTGCTGCGTCACTTCGTCCATCTGTGTGACGGCCTGGTTGACCTGCTCAATACCCGCGCTCTGCTCATCCGACGCGGCACTGATCTCGCCCATGATGTCGGTCACGCGTTTGACGGCCACCACCACTTCGTCAATCACCGTACCGGCTTCGGTCACCAGCGTCGAACCGTTTTCAACACGGCCAACCGAATCGCTGATGAGTTCCTTGATTTCCTTGGCCGCCGTGGCCGAGCGCTGCGCCAGGCTGCGCACTTCACCGGCCACCACGGCAAAGCCACGGCCTTGTTCGCCTGCACGCGCAGCCTCCACCGCGGCATTCAGGGCGAGGATGTTGGTCTGGAAGGCAATGCCTTCAATCACGCCGATGATGTCGGCGATCTTCTTGCTGCTGTTGTTGATGCCCGACATCGTTTCGATAACGCGGCCCACCACTTCGCCGCCCTTGACTGCGATGTCTGATGCGTTGCCAGCAAGCTGGCTGGCCTGGCGTGCATTGTCGGCGTTCTGCTTCACGATGGAGGTCAGCTCTTCCATGCTGGAAGCCGTCTCTTCCAGCGAAGATGCCTGCTCTTCCGTGCGCTGCGAGAGATCAAGATTGCCGGCGGCAATCTGCTTGGTCGCGCTGGCAATGGAATCGCTGCCGCCGCGCATCGTCTCGATGGTGCGGATCAGCCCACGCTGCATGTCGATCAGGCCGCGGGTGAGCGCGCCCATTTCGTCATGGCTGGTCACGGTGATGTGCTCGGTCAGGTTACCGCGTGAAATCTCGCCAAAGTGGCCAAGCATGCGCGACAGCGGTACAGAGATCGCGCGGTGCAGACCAAACGCACAGCCCAGCGCTGCCGCAATGCCCACCACAACGGCGCCGATGCACAGCATCAGGAAACCGTGCGAGCGCGCCACTGCGCGGTCGTAGCCGGCCTTCGCCTGTTCGGTCTGGCTGCGGTCCAGCGCATCCGCAGCGGCGGACAGCGCCACGGACAGCGGCGGAATCGTGTTCATCACCACCTTGTCAGCGGCAGCGGCATCGCGGGCGCGCAGCGCGGCCATCAATGGGTCGATACCGTCGCGAAACAGCGCCGTGCGCTTGGCTTCCATATCTTCAGCCAGCCGCGCCTCATCAGCGCTCATGGGCAGCGCCTTGTACTGTTTCCAGGCCTCGTTCGACTTTGCGCGATAACCGTCAGCCTTGTCGAGGATGGCTGGTACGTCAGCGGCGTCGAGGTGGAAAACCGCGCGATCCAGCGTGGTGCGCACGATGGCTGCGTTCAGTTGCGATTTGGCAACCAGCGAGGTCGAAGCGAGCTGGTTGGTATAGATCTCTTTGCTGTTCGCGTCGGATGCGCGCATGCCGACCACGCCAATGGTGCCAATCGTGGCCAGCAGCACGGCGAGCAGCGCAAGGGCTGCATTGAGTCGGAAACGGATGGAGAGTCGATTAAACATGGGAGTCAAAGCGGGCAAAAAACAGGTTGCGGCACCCGCTATAACGGCCGGTCCGCGCCCCTTCTGAAGTCTGGCGCAGACAAACTCCCATGCAGAAAGTGGCTAATACGGCACGGCCATATTGTTTTCGATGCGCGCGCGGTCGCCCGGACGCAGGCCGTTGGGGTTGTTTTGCGTGAGCGTGACCATGGAGTTGTCGTTTAGGCGCATGGTCACGCGGTAGGTCTGGCCGACCACCGTATTGCCTTCCACGGCATTGCCTGCCATGGCGCCTGCCACCGCACCACCAATGGTGGCCACGGTATTGCCGCGTCCGCCACCCACCTGATGGCCAAGCAAGCCGCCCACCACACCGCCCAGCACCGCACCTACACCGGTGGGCTGCCCACGCACTGGCACTGCATCAATGCGCTCAATCACACCGTAGCGATTGTCGGCCGGCGCCTGATAGGCAGGCTCGCCGCCACTCGGATACGGCGAATAGTTCGGTTGCGAATACACCGGCGCAGGGGCCGGCTGTTGCGCCGGATAGGGTTGCTGCGGATACGGCTGCGGCGCGTTCGGGTCGTAGCTGCCGTTGTAGCCGTTGTTGTAGGTGGTGTCGTACCCACCGGTATAGCCGTTGGGGTATGGCGCGGTGCTGTAGGTCGTGCCGCCATAACTGTTGCCGTATGCATTGCTGCCGGCCGCATAGCCGGCGCCATAGCCCGCACCGTAGCCGGGGTAAGGCGCCGTGACACAGCCGGCCAGGCCGGCTGCTGCCGCAGCCATGGTCGCCATTGCCATCCATCGCGCCGCGCGACTGACGCGTACCCACCTGTTCGTTGCTTGCATGATTGTTTCCGTCTATGGATGAGGCGTCTGGTTCAGGCCGGAGGCCTTCCTGCGGTCTGCGCCTCTTGCCGCAAAGTCTATGCCGCACGCTGCTTGCCCCGTGAAACCAAATTTCTTCATTGGTAACGGCGTGTAACCCCGCTGTGTCAGGGGCTTCCCAGTGCCCCTGCCAGCGGGCACGCTATGATCTTCGGGCGCCGTGGGCAGCACTTCCAGCTGACAAGACACGGCCCGCCCGTCTTCCTCGCCCGCTCCTCACCATGCAGCCGACACTCCTGATCCTGATTGCGATGACGCCCGACAACGTGGCGCAGATCGCTCAACACTTCCACGTCATCCACGCCCCGACACGAGCAGAACGCGACGCCGCCATCGCCCAAAACGGGCACGACGTGCGCATCGTGCTGACCAACGGCTCGACCGGCCTGACCGGCGCAGAAATCGCCGCCCTGCCCAAATTGGAACTGGCCTGCGCACTGGGCGCCGGTTACGAGAACATCGACGTGGAAGCCGCCCGTGCACGCGGCGTGGTGGTAGCCAACGGCGCCGGCACCAACGACGCCTGCGTGGCAGACCACGCCTTCGGCCTGCTGCTGGCTGCCGTGCGCGGTATCCCGAAGCTGGACCGCGCCACGCGCAAAGGTGTCTGGCGCGACGACATTCCGCTGCAGCCTGGTGTGTACGGCAAGCGCCTGGGCATCGTGGGCCTCGGCACCATCGGCCTGCAGATCGCGCGCCGCGCCGCAGGCTTTGACATGCAGATCGGCTATCACAACCGCAAACCGCGCAACGGTGTGTCGTACCAGTACTTCGGTGCGCTCAAGGAGATGGCCGAGTGGGCTGACTTCCTGATCGTTGCCACGCCGGGCGGCGCGCAAACCAGGCACCTGGTCAATCAGTCAGTTCTGGAGGCGCTGGGGCCGACGGGCTGCGTGGTCAACATCGCACGCGGCAGCGTGGTGGATACAGCGGCGCTGGAAGCCGCCATTCGTACAGGCAAGCTGGGCAGCGCAGGGCTGGATGTGTATGAGAGTGAGCCGAAGCCGCCGGTGGGCCTGCTGGACTTGGAGCAGGTCGTGCTGACGCCGCACATTGCCGGCTGGTCGCCGGAATCGGTGCAGGCTACGGTGGATCGCTTTCTGGACAACGCCCGCGGGCATCTTGCGCGCACAGGCGCGGTGTCCCCGGTCTGAACCGGAGACACCTCAACTACAGGATCACGACGCCGGCCGCTTCATCTGGCACGACGTCGGCTGCGCACCAAGGTGCGGCTCAAGCGTGACGTCGGTGCGCCAGCCGTAGCCGGTGTTTTCCTGGTCGTACTTGATCTTCTTGCCGTCGGCCTTGACCCACGTGGTGACGTACAGCGTCTGCTGCGCCTGGTGGTCGGTCTTGCGCATCTCGACCGGGCCATTCAGGCTCTCAACCGTCATGCCCTCCATCACCTTGGCCACCTTGGCCGGCTCGGCCGAGCCGCTGGTCTTGATGGCCTTGGCCAGGAACGCAATGCCGGTATAGACATCGGCGTTGAAGAAGTCGTCGTTGTACTTCTTTTTAAAGCCGTCGAGCACCGCGTTGGTCTTGGGGTTGCCGTCGTTCGGCGCGAAGTAGCTGATGACCTTCACGCGATCTGCGCCCGATGCGCCCATGGCCGTCGGCACGCCCGTGGTACCGGCGTAGTACGTGTAGAAGTTGGTATTCAGGCCCGCATCCTTGGCTGCGCGAATCAGCAGGGCCAGGTCGCTGCCCCAGTTGCCAGTGATCACGGTATCGGCGCCAGACGCGCGAATCTTGGCCACATAGGGCGAGAAGTCCTTCACCTGCGCCAGTGGGTGCAAGTCTTCACCCACGACCTGGATGTCCGGACGCTTGCGCTTGAGGTAGTCCTTGGCCGCACGCGCCACCTGATGGCCGAACGAATAGTTCTGGTTCAGCAGGTAGACCTTCTTAATATTCGGGTCCTTGGCCAGATAGGTGGTCAGGGCCTCCATCTTCATGTCGGAGTTGGCGTCCAGACGGAAGTGCCAGTAGTTGCACTTGCTGTTGGTCATGTCCGGGTCGACCGCGGCGTAGTTGAGATAGATGATCTCTTTGCCCGGGTTGCGGTCGTTGTACTTGGCAATGGCATCCTGCAGTGCCATGCCCACGCTGGAGCCGTCGCCCTGTGCAACGTAGCGGATGCCCTGATCGGTGATCTGCTTGAGGATCGTCAGGCTCTCTTGCGGCGAGACCTTGTTGTCAAACCCCACGACTTCAAACTTGGTGCCGTTGCCGCTCCAGTTCTGCTGGTTGGCCAGGTCGGCCGCGTATTGCCAGCTGCGCAGCTGGTTCTGGCCCAGCGCGCCCATCAGCCCGGACAGCGGATCGATCCAGGCGATCTTGACGGTCTCGGCGTGAACAGTGCTCGCGCAAAATGCGCCCGCGACGGCCGCCGCGCACAGCGCGAGTCGGAATGCCTTCATGCAAATGTCTCCTGATGTTTTATCTTTAGACGCCGTGCAGAAGGCATCGTCGAGCATGGTCCTTGCACAAAACCGCAAACCGAGGCTTACGGTAGCTCGATCCTTCCATACACAAACGTATGTGCATGGTAGGAGTGCGTTTGTTGACATGTCAACCGGAGAAAACCTGGGGCACTCAGCATGCGCTCAGCGCTGGACAGCGGTGTCAGCGTCGATAGAATCCGCCTTCATCTCCACGCCGTACGAGGTGTGCATGCCCGCCCCGCTGATCGACGAACACGACGCACCCGTCGACGCCGAATCCACCTCCACCGCCACGCCGCGTGCGCAGCTCACACCCAACGACTGGGTGCGCGCGGCCACCGATCTGCTCGTCACCAAGAGCATCGATGCCGTGCGCGTAGACGTGCTCGCCAAACAACTGGAAGTCACGCGCGGCAGCTTCTACTGGCACTTCAAGAACCGCGACGATCTGCTGCACCAGGTGCTGCAGGACTGGAGCGAGCGCACGCGCGTCGGCCCCAAGCTCGAGCGGCAGAACCCGTCTGTACAGGGCCTCGTGCGTGATCTGCTGGCGCTGCCGTTTCGCGGCCGCAGCGCGCGCCGCACCGCCATGATCGAGTTCGCCATCCGTGCCTGGGCACGACGTGACCCGATGGCACAGGAGGCCGTCGAAACCGTCGACGAACACCGCATGGACTACTACGTCCAGCACTTCCAGGCGATTGGCTTTACGCGCAAGGATGCCAAGACACGCGCCTTCATGCTGTACGCCTACCAACTCTCCGAAGCCACGCTTTGGCACCAGGGCAGCAAGCCAGACAAGGACGCACGCCGCCGTTTCTTTGAAGACACGTTGCTGGCCGGCGCGCCGCTTGTCGCTTCAAACAAAAACGCGCAGGAATGAATCGCGCCGCATCGCGCGCATTGCAGAGCGAATAAGCCGCGATACCCGATTCGCCAGCCTTTCAGCGCCCCGACCTTCCCAGCCGGCATGCCGGGCTGGAGGTAACGCTGACCGGCGCCGGGACTCACCAACGCGCGCGTGTGCAGATCAGTAGCGCCTACCGAGCGAGAACCGCTGGAACAGGTTGTCGCGCTGCTGTCGGCGGACGACCGTGTCGCTTGATCTACGCCAAGTTCACGCCACACGTGCCCCCGCCTGTGGCAGATATACTGCGCGCTGCCCTTTCCTGTTTTGCCGGAGACATCCATGCCTGACGCGACGTACAACGACCAGAACATCTTCGCCAAGATCCTGCGCGGCGAACTGCCCTGCATCAAGGTGTATGAGGACGACCACACCATCGCTTTCATGGACATCATGCCGCAGGCCGACGGCCACGTTCTGGTGCTGCCCAAGGAAGGCGCGGCGGAGTTGTTCGACCTGTCGGACGAGGCCGCTTCTGCCGCCATCCGCACCACGCGCAAGCTGGCCCGCGCCGTGCGCACCGCCTTCACGCCGCCAGGCATCGCCATCTTCCAGCTCAACGGCAGCGCCGCCGGCCAGACCGTGCCGCACGTGCACTTCCACGTGCTGCCGCGCTACAGCGACACCCCTCTGCAACCGCACGCCCGCGTGCAAGCCGACAGCGACAAGCTCAAGGCCCACGCCGAGAAGATCATCGCAGCACTGCAGGCTGAATAAGCCGCGTCACCCCGCCAGGGCCGTTTGCGCGGCCCTGGGCACCCGCAGCACCCTCCCACAGCGTCACTTTCCTCACGTGCGGCATCGCCACCACGGTGGGCTTGCGTTTACGAAATCGGTTACGTATATTCGTTAACGGATATACGTAACCGAGCAAAATGAAACGACCGACCAGCCCACTGGCCCTTGCCGTTCTAGTCCTGCTGTTTGAAAAGCCGATGCATCCGTACGAGATGGCGTCGACCATGCGTGCACGCGGCAAAGAGAAGAGCATCAAGCTGCGCTACGGCTCGCTGTACACGGTGATCGACGCACTGGAAGCCGCCGCGCTGATTGTGCCGACCGAAACCGTGCGCGATGGCGCCCGCCCCGAGCGCACGGTCTACGCCATCACTCCCGCCGGCCGTGCCGAAATGAATGACTGGCTGCGCGAATGGATCGCTCGGCCGGAGAAGGAGTACCTGCGCTTTGAAGCCGGGCTGTCGCTGCTGCCGGCGCTGCCACCAGACCACGTAATCGATCTGCTGCGCGATCGCCTCGCGCGGCTCGATCCGCTCATTGCCGAAGTCGACGCCGAACTGGCAACCGGAGCAGCACAAGAACTTCCACAGCTCTTCATGATCGAGTCCGAATACCAGCGCGCCCTGCTGCTGGCCGAACGCCAGTTCGTCAGCGGGCTCGTCACTCAGATGGAGACCGGCACGCTGGGCGGGCTGGACTTCTGGCGCGGCTGGCACCAGCAGCGCGCGGCGGCCGACAAGGCTGCTTCCACCGCCGGGCCAGCCTGAGCTGACCCGCCTTCAACGTAGTTCTCGTAGTCGCATGACCACTGGAGTCACCATGCAAACCTCGTCCCAAACCCTGCCGCGCGATGCGCAACCGCAGCCCATTCCGTTTGACCCGAATGCCGAGAAGGCCCTGAGCTGGTATGGCTGGGGCTCACCCATTGGCGCCGGCCTGTTCCTGGTGGCGATCGGCGCATGCGCAGCGCTGCTGCACCTCGCCGGCCTGTGGCACTGAGCGGGATAGCGACGCACGGCGCTCAGGCGGACGACGCCTCGGGCGCCGACATTGCCGCCCCTTCCGGCTTTGCCTCACGCCGATAAGCCAGGCGATACAACACCGGCAGCACCAGCAGCGTCAGCGCTGTCGAAGACAGGATCCCGCCAATCACCACAGTCGCCAACGGACGCTGCACCTCTGCACCGGTGCCGGTCGCCAGCGCCATCGGCACGAAACCGAGCGATGCCACCAGCGCCGTCATCAGCACCGGGCGCAAGCGCGTCAGCGCCCCTTCCCGCACAGCCTGATCGACCGACTGACCACCCTCACGCAGGCTGCGGATGAAGCTCAGCATCACCAGCCCGTTCAGCACAGCCACGCCTGACAGCGCGATAAAACCCACCGCCGCAGAGATCGACAGCGGAATGCCGCGCAACGCCAGCGCCAGAATGCCGCCTGACAGCGCAAACGGAATGCCGGAGAACACCAGCAAGCCATCCTTCAGGTTGCCGAACATCATGAACAGCAGCGTGAGCACCATCGCCAGCGCCAGCGGCACCACGATCTGCAGGCGCTCGGTGGCCGACTGCAACTGCTCGAACTGGCCACCCCACGCCATCCAGTAGCCCGTCGGCAGACGCATCTGTGCATCAAGCGCGGTCTGCGCCTCCTCCACGAACGAGGCGATATCACGCCCACGCACATTGGCGCTGATGACGATGCGTCGCTTGCCATCTTCGCGGCTGACCTGGTTGGGGCCGGTGACCTCGTTGAGCGTTGCGACATCGGAAAGTGGCACGTAACCCTGGCCGTTGGGCAGTGCGAGCGGCAGACGGCCGAGCGCGGCGGGGTCACTGCGCAAGGCTTCCGGCAGGCGCACCACGATGCCGAAACGGCGATCGCCCTGGAACACCGTGCCGGCATCCTTGCCACCGATGGCTGCTGACACCGTGTCCTGGATCGCGCCGATGGACAGCCCGTAACGTGCCGCCTTGTCGCGGTCGATGTCGACGTTGAGAAACGGCAAGCCACCCGTCTGCTCGATCTTCACCTCAGTGGCACCAGCCAGCTTGCCGAGTTGCGACGCCACGATCTTGGCCTGCACTTCGAGCACATTCATGTCATCGCCGAACAGTTTGACGGCGACGTCACTGCGCACACCCGAGATCAACTCATTGAAACGCAACTGGATCGGTTGCGAGAACTCGTACGCGTTGCCGGGCAGCGCTTCGACCGTGGCACGAATGTCGGCGAGCAGTTGGTCGCGGTTGCGACGCTTGCCTTCTTGGCCAGCGGGCCAGTCCTTCTCTGGCTTGAGCATGATGTAGCCGTCTGAGATGCTGGGCGGCATCACATCGGTCGCCACTTCAGCCGTGCCGGTACGGGCGAAGACGCGTTCGATCTCGGGGAATTTCGCCTTGAGCGTGCGCTCGATCTGCATCTGCATCTCCAGCGATTGCGCCAGGCCCGTACCGGGCACGCGCATCGCCTGGATGGAGAAATCGCCTTCGTTCAGGTTGGGCACGAACTCGGCGCCCAGGCGCGTGGCGGCGACCAGCGAGACCGTCACCGCGACAGCCGCAAAGATCAGCACCACAGCTGGTGCAGCTAGCACGCGCTCCAGCAACGGCGCATACATGCGGCGCGCCCAGCCCATCAGGCGGTTCTCCTTCTCTGCCACGCGCTCGCCAATGAACAGCGCCACCGCCGCCGGCACAAACGTGATGGAGAGGATCATGGCGGCAGCCAGCGCCAGCACCACCGTGATCGCCATCGGGTGGAACATCTTCCCTTCCACGCCCGACAGCGCAAAGATCGGCAGGTACACGACCATGATGATGAGTTGGCCATACAGCAGCGGGCGGCGTGCTTCGCGGGCGGCCTCAAACACCTCCTCAAAACGCTCGGCGCGCGTGAGTGGCCGGCCACGTGCTTCCTGCGCATGCGCCAGGCGCCGCACACAGTTCTCGACGATCACCACCGCGCCATCGACGATGATGCCGAAGTCCAGTGCGCCCAGGCTCATCAGGTTGGCGCTCACCTTGGCCGACACCATACCGCTGAAGGTCATCAGCATCGATAGCGGAATCACCAACGCGGTGAGCACTGCCGCACGCAGGTTGCCGAGGAAGAGGAACAAGACAGCCATGACCAGAATGGCGCCTTCCAGCAGGTTCTTCTTGACCGTGGCGATGGCCTTATCGACAAGCACCGTGCGGTCGTAGACGGATTCCACGCGAACGCCCGCCGGCAACGTCTTGCGGATCTCTTGCATGCGCTTGTCCACCGCCTGCGACACGGTGCGGCTGTTCTCGCCCATCAGCAGGAATGCGGTGCCGAGCACGACTTCGCGCCCGTTGCTGGTGGCTGCGCCGGTGCGCAACTCACTGCCGCTTTCGATGGTGGCCACATCGCGCAGGCGCACGGGTGTGCCGTTGGGGCTTGCCAGCACGACGTTGCCGATGTCGGCCGCGTCGCGCAGCTGACCAGGCGCGCGCACGAGGTATTGCTCGCCCTTGCGCTCGATGTAGCCGGCGCCGACGCTGGCGTTGTTGCGATCCAATGCGGCCACCACGTCGGCCAGCGTGAGCTTGTACGAAGCCAAGCGCTCGGGGCTGGTCGCCACCAGGAATTCACGGGCATTCCCGCCGATCGTGTTGACCTCCGTCACACCCGGCACGTTGCGGATCTGCGGGCGGATCACCCAGTCCTGCAATTCGCGCAGATCGGCCGGCGTGTAAGCAGTGCCGTCAGGCTTGCGCGCATTGGCATCGGCTTCGACGGTCCAGAGATAGATTTCGCCCAACCCCGTGGAGACCGGCCCCATGCTCGGCGCCATGCCAGCGGGCAACTGCTCCTTGGCAGCCTGCAGACGTTCGCTCACCAACTGGCGCGCGAAATAGATGTCGGTGCCTTCCTTGAAGATGACGGTGACTTGCGATAGGCCGTAACGCGACAGCGAGCGCGTCTGCTCCAGCTTCGGCAGCCCCGCCATGGCTGTCTCCAGCGGATAGGTGACGCGCTGCTCGGTTTCCAGCGGCGAATAGCCCGGTGCCGGTGTGTTGATCTGCACCTGCACGTTGGTGATGTCGGGCACCGCATCAATGGACAGGCGCGTGTAGCTGTACGCGCCGAATGCGGCAGCGGCCAGCACGGCCAGCAGCACCAGCCAGCGCTGGGCAATGACGGTACGCAGAAGGCTCTCGAACATGGGGCGCCTCTCAGTGGCCGTGATCGGCGGACTTGCCGGCTTCGGCCTTCAGCACGTAGCTGTTGGCAGCGGCATAGCGCGTGCCTGCGGGCAGGCCTTCAACGATCTCTGTCCACGTGCCGTCTGAGCGGCCGATCTTGACCGGGCGTACCTCGAACCCTGCGGGCACGGGGACAAATACCGAAGGTTTGTCATCCACCGTTTGCACGGCGTCTGCGCGCACGGCCACGGGCACCTGCGTGCGACCCGACTCCACCGACACGTTGACGAACATGCCTGGGCGCCAGGCCAGCTTGGGGTTGTCCAACGTCACGCGCGCCGGTGCCGTGCGCGTCTGTTCGCCCAGCAATGCGCCCACGTACGACACCTTGCCCTGCACAGCGGTGCCGGTGGCCGTTGCACGCACAGTAGCAGCGGCGTTGGTGGTCACTGCTTCCAGGTCCTTGGCGGTGATGGAGAAATCCGCCCACACAGTGCGCAGGTCGGCCACGGTAAAGACCGCCGTCTCGGCCTGCACGGCCTCGCCTTGCGACAAATGCTTGGCGACGACCACACCATCAAACGGCGCACGCAACTCGAAGCGGTTGAGCGTCGCCCCTGACGGCGCAGCGCCAATGGCCGTCAACTTCTGGCGCGCGTTATCCGCCGCGATGCGTGCTTCCTGCAACGAGGTGCGCGCCTGCTGGTAGTCCTGCTCGGCGGCAATGCCCTGCTCCCACAGGCGCTTCTCGCGCGCATGGGTTTCCTGCGCCAGTGCCAGGCGCTGTTGCGCGGCCTGCAACTCGCTGCGCTGGTCTGACAGCGCGGGGCTCGACAGCACGGCAAGCAGTTGGCCTTGCTTAACCGGCTGGCCCAGCTCCACTGCCACCTTCTCGGCCACGCCCGCCACACGCGGCACGACATGCGCGGTGCGATCTTCATTCAGGCGAATCTCGCCGGGCAGGACAACTTCCGTTCGCAACTCCGTCGCACCCGCCGTCTCCACACCAATCTTGGCGTTGGAAATCGCTTCGGCCGTCATGGTGAGCGTTTCGGCGTGCGCTGCCTCGGCCTGCTCCGTGGCGGCGGGCGTGGGTGCGGCTTCGGCCTCGGCGGTGGCAGCCTGGCGTGCGCCCATGCCGAACCACAGTCCGGCCGCAGCCAGTGCGCTCAGCAAGACGATGAGCGCGATGACGCGCCGTTGTTGCGGTGGAAGTGTCATGTCAACGAAAAAAGAGATGCCGGATCACCGGCCGAGAATGCGATCGATGCCGGCTGCCGCCTGATGCGCACGCGACAACGCGGCCAGGTACTGCGCACGCGCCTGAAACAGCGTGCGCTGGGCATCCAGCACATCGAGAAAATTGAACTTGCCGGCATCAAAGCCAATGCGTGCGGCGTCATAGGCACGCTGCGCGCCAGGCAGCACGTCCTGACGCAGCGACTGCACAGCGGTGCGCGCCGCATCGAGCCGGGCAACGTCCTGTGCCAGGGTGGCGTTCTGTTCAAGCTGCAGCGCGCGGTAGTCTTCGAAGGCCTTGTCAGCCAAGCGCTGTGCTTCAAGCAGGTTGCCCTGATTGCGGTCAAACAATGGCAACGGCACGGCAACGCCGAGCACGGCCATGTTGTTGTTCGCGCTGCTATCGCGCTTGACCCCCACGTTGACCGTCACATCCGGCACGCGCTTGCTGCGCTCAACGTTGGCGAGTGCCTGGCGGCGGTCGATCTCCAGCCGGGCGCGGACCGCACGGGGCGTGTTGTCCAGTGTGGTGGTGGCCTGACGCGCTTCAGGCGGTACAACGGGCAGCGTCTCGGCACTGCCGTCGGCTTGCGGCGCGGCAGCCGCCCCGCCCCAGAATGCAGACAACGCGCGCTGCGCGACCAGCAACTCAGCACCCGCATCGCGCAACTCAATGGCAGCGCTGGCACGCGCCACACCCGCCTTGGTCTGCTCTACGGGCGACACCTTGCCCGCTTGCACGCGCCGCGCGGCAGCCGACTCCGCCTGCGCAGCCAGCGTATCGGAGGCCTGCGCCAGCGTCAGACGCTCCTGCGCAATCAGCAAGTCGAAGAACGTGCGTGTCACGTCGGCGCGCAACTCGGCGCGCAGGACTGCCGCGCCTTGCGTAACAGCGTCGCGCCCCAGCTCGGCTGCACGCGTGCGGGCTGCGCGCTTACCGCCAAGTTCCAGCGGGATATTGAGTTGCGCCGTCATGGTGGCGCGGTTGCGGCGCACGTCTTCGGTAACGAACGCGGCCTCGGGATTGCGCAGGCGGCTCGCCTGATCCAGCGCACCTTCACTGGCGGCCATCTCGTAGCTGGCAGCGGCCAGCACGGGATGCGTCTGCATGGCGCGCTCCACCGCTTGCTGCAGCGTCACACGTTCGGTCTGGCCGGCAACCACATCGGCGGAGGCAATTGCAGAAAGGTCTGCCGGGGTGACAGGGTCAGTTGCCGCCACGGCAGCCAAAGGAGCGGCCAGAAGACACGCAAGGGCCGCTCCAACGGGCCGATAGAGCCAGGGCTTGGCGTGCATCACACGCGGGCGCCGTCGGTGTACGGATTGCGCTCGCGCGGGCCACGCGTGTCGGTCAGGCCGCCATCGGTGTACGGGTCGCGCGGTCCGATGCGTGCTTCGAGCACGGCGTGTGCAGCAGCACCGTCGGTGTACGGATCACGTGCGCCGGATTTGGCGCCGTCGGTGTAGGGGTCACGCGGGCCAGCCTTGGCCAGCGGAGCCGCCATCGACTTGACTTGTGGGTCACAGCAGGCGTCGTGATGGTCTTGCGCGGCCACGGCAGTGCCGGAAACCAGCAATGCTGCCAGCGCGGCAGAAGCCGCCAGGGGCAGTACACGTTGGAATCGAATCGCCATGATGATCTCCTTAGATAGCCTGACACCAGCAAGACAGGAAAAGGGGGCGGTGTCAGTGGGGCCAGTCTAGGGAGGGGGTCGCCACGCGGGCATGACCTGAACATGACAAACTTGTCATCTTCGGCCCCGCAGCAGGGGTTTTGGCATATCGTGGCGGCATCGGCAGCCAAGACGGGCCGCACCACGGGCGCCCGCAACTTTCATCATGCGACTGCTCATCGTTGAAGACGAGCCCAAAGCGGGCGACTACCTCCTGAAGGGCCTGACGGAATCCGGCTTCGTGGCCGACCTCGCCCGCACCGGCCCGGATGGACTCTTCCAGGCCATGGAACACGACTACGATCTGATCGTGCTCGACGTCATGCTGCCCGGCATGGACGGCTGGCAAGTCATCCAACAGCTGCGCCGCCAAAAAAACACGCCGGTGCTGTTCCTGACCGCGCGTGATGATCTGAACGATCGCCTCAAGGGCCTGGAACTGGGCGCCGACGATTACCTTGTCAAACCCTTCGCCTTTGCCGAACTGGTGGCGCGCGTGCGCACCATCCTGCGGCGCGGCCCGCTGCGCGAGAACGAAGTCCTGGAAATCGCCGACCTGACCATCGACACCATCAAGCGCCGCGTCACACGTGCTGGACAACGCATTGACCTGACCGCCAAGGAATACGCACTGCTGCATCTGCTGGCACGCCGCGCGGGCGAGGTGCTGTCGCGCTCGCTGATCGCTTCGCAGGTGTGGGACGTGAACTTCGACAGCAACACCAACGTGGTCGATGTATCGATCCGCCGCCTGCGCGCCAAGGTGGATGACCCCTTCGAGCACAAGCTGATCCACACGCTGCGCGGCATGGGCTACGTGCTGGACGCGGTGGGGCGTTGATGGGCCCGCTGATGCGCTGGCCTGCATCGCTCGCCGGCCGGCTGGTGCTGGCCTTTGTTGTGGTGGCGGCCGTCACGCTCACCGCGGCCGGCGCGTATCTGTACTACGCGCTGAACGCCCAGTTGCGCGCCACCGACGACGCCATGCTGCTCGGCAAGATCACGCAGCTGCGCCACCTGGCCAGCGAGGCGACCAGCGCAGACGATCTGACGCGCAGTGCTCACCGTTATACCGACGTGGTCTCCGGCCATGACGGGCTGATCCTGCGCATGGCCACGCCAGAGGGGCGCACGCTGATCGAAGTCAATCCGGAAGGCGAATCGGTGACGACGCCACCTGCTGTTCTGGCCGAAACGTCACCCGCTGAATCGGCCGTGCGCACCTGGACGTCCATGTCTGGCATTGCGTCGCGAGCCGTGGCGGCCGAGGCGTGGCTTGGGCAGACCGGCACCAAGGTGATCGTGCTGGTCGCCCAGGACGGCGACAGCCGCGCCGCGCTGCTGGCCAGCTACCAGCGGCACATTGTCTTTGCGGTAGTTGGCGGCGTGGCTGCCGTGGCGCTGCTAAGCCTGCTGCTGGTGCGCAGCACGTTGCGGGGACTGGAGCGCATCGGCCGGCAAGCGGCGGCGGTGGTCCCCAGCCAGCTCGACACACGCCTCGCGCTGGAGGGTGCGCCGCGCGAACTGGCTGACCTGCTGACCTCACTCAACGCCATGCTCACGCGGCTGCAGGATGGCTTTGCACGGCTCTCGCAATTCTCGGCAGATCTGGCACACGACTTCCGCACGCCGCTGGCCAACCTCGTCGGCCAGACTGAAGTCACGCTCGCCCGCCCGCGCACGGTGGACGAATACCGCAGCGTGCTCGAATCCAATCTGGAGGAATACGCACGCCTGTCGCACATGATTGAAGACATGCTGTTCCTGGCGCGTGCCGATCATGCGCGCGTGGCGTTGTCCGTGGCGCCGTTGGATGCGCGACACGAAATTCAGGTGCTGGTGGACTACTTCGAGGCCGTGGCCGCCGATCGCGAGATCGCCATCCACGTCACGGGCGATGCGCAGGTGCACGCAGATGCGACGCTGCTGCGCCGGGCGATCAACAACCTGCTGGACAACGCACTGCGCTATACGCCGACGGGTGAACGCATCGACGTGGTGGTCGAATACCTGCAGCACGAGATCGGCATTGTTGTGCGCAACCCGGGGGCGACCATTCCGGCCGAGAGTCTGCCGCTGCTGTTCGAGCGGTTCTACCGGGGCGACCCCTCACGGGCGCAATCCGGTGCGCAGTCCGGTGAACCATCCAGCCAGTCCACGGGGTTGGGACTGGCCATCGTGAAGACCATCATGGACCTGCACGGGGGTACGGTGCAGGCCAGCAGCCCGCCGGATGGGCGGACCGAGTTCCGGCTGGTGTTTCCGGCTTAGGTACGCTCAGGTACCGATCCGCAATGCCGACGGCGTGCGTGTTGCATCACGCCCGTCATCGCGCAGGACCTGCCGATACGCTGCGGCCACCCGTTGGCCAATGAAGCGCAGCAGACGGCGCGGTGCATTGATGTCTTCCGTGACGGCAAAGCGCGCTGCCATGCCGTCTGCCGGATCGCCCGAGAGCCAGAAGCGCACACCTGCCGGCACGTCGATCGATTGACCAGGCCTGAGCCAGATGTCCTGCAACTGGTGTTCTTGCGTCACCCACAACAGCCCGGCTTGTGCGGCGATGGTTTGGGTCCGTGCCGACCGCCAGCTCACCGGCACGCCCGGCCGGTCCAGTTCGAAGATCCTGATTTCGCGCATGATGGAGACTCCTTGTGCCGGGGTTCGTGATGGATTTTTGGCATTGCTGGTCGGCACGATTCCATCTTGCGCGGCGCGTCAAGGCATTGACATGAACAGTTGCGAACAGTTTGGCTGAACTGTTCAGCATCTTTCGCGAACAGTTTGCCGCCCCAATCCGGCCCGGAACATTCGATTGCTAAACTGGCCGCCCTCCGCTCCTTTGCCCATCAGGCATCCCTATGGATGCTCCGCCGCCCGGCCAGAATCGCGTCCTGCTGGTCAGGATGGAACCGGGTGTGGTAGGTATGGACAGTATTGACTTCAGATCGACGAATCCGTGCAGGCAAGCGTTATGCAAAGCAAAAGTAGGGCAACACTGATCGGACTCATCGCGGTGCTGCTGTGGAGCTCAATCGTCGGCTTGATCCGGGGCGTCAGCCAAAGCCTGGGGGCGGTGGGCGGCGCCGCCATGATCTATTCGGTGGCATCGGTGCTGCTGTTGTTCACGGTTGGCCTCGGCAACCTGAAGACGTTTCCCCGGCGCTATCTGGTGTGGGGCAGCCTGCTGTTCGTTTCCTACGAGCTGTGCCTGTCTTTGTCGATCGGCTATGCCAACAGCGGCCGGCAGGCCATCGAGGTCGGGATGGTCAACTACCTGTGGCCGACCTTCACGATGCTGTCGGCCATTGCGTTCAACAAGCAGCGCGCGAATGCTCTGATCGTTCCGGGTGCGCTGATCTCCATCCTGGGGATCTGCCTGGTGCTTGGCGGTGACCAGGGGCTGGATCTGGCCGGCATGGCCGCAAACGTGAAGGACAACCCGCTCAGCTACGGACTGGCCTTCGCCGGGGCGATGATCTGGGCGGCGTACTGTACGGTCACCAGCCGCATTGCCGGGGGTAAGAATGGCGTCACGCTGTTCTTCATGCTGACGGCGCTCGCCCTGTGGATCAAATTCTTCACAACGGGCGGCGGCGCCATGCACTTCAGCATCCCGGCTGCCATCTATCTGGCGTTGGCCGCTTGCGCGATGGGGTTCGGCTATGCGGCCTGGAACGTCGGCATCCTGCACGGCAACGTGACGGTGTTGGCAGGCGCGTCGTACTTCATTCCCGTGTTTTCCGCCGCGCTGGCGGCTGCGCTGCTGCATGCCCCGCTGTCGTTCGCGTTCTGGAAAGGCGCGTCGATGGTGGTTGCTGGGTCGATCCTGTGCTGGCTCGCGACGCGCGGACAACGCGCAAAGGCATCGTCCGCGCCAAAACCAGCGCCTTCGCACGAGCTGCCCAGCACCCACGGACAGTGAGCGCCGGGCCGGTGCCCGCGCCTCAGCCCGCCGCCTGCTGCACCAGCCGGTGGTAAAAGCGGATCAACTCGACCAGGTTGGCCTCGGTAATCCGTTCGTTCGTGCCGTGAAAGCGCGGCAGATCTTCCGGCTTCGCGCGCACCGGCGAGAAACGGTACACGTGGTCCGCAATCCCGATCATGTGGCGTGAGTCCGTCGCGCCGATCATCAGCCCCGGCGCCACCACCGTGCCCGGAAACAGCTCACGCACCGTCTTATTGATCAACTGATACGACGCCGATTGCGTGGGCGACACCGGCGAGGCCTCACTCACGCCCGGCAAGTTGCTCAGCTCGAACTTGCCGTTGGGTGCCGCGGCCTTGGCGGCGTTCTCCACGTGCTCCGTCACTGACGCCACGGTATCGCCAGGCAGTAGGCGAAAGTTGACGATGGCCTCGGCACGGCCCGGGAGCACGTTGTCCTTGTTGCCGGCCTGGATGACGGTCAGCGCCGTGGTGGTGCGCAGCATGGCATTGGAGCTGGCAGACGCCTCCAGCTGCTTCTGCACCAGCGGGCCGAACAGCCACAGGTTAGACAGCGCGACACGGCTGAAGCCCTGCATTTCGGGCGCCAGCGTCTGGAACATCTCCTGCGCCACACCACGGATGCCGGCGGGCAGTTGATCGTCGTCCAAGCGCTTGAGCGCGGCACTCATCATGGCGATGGCGCTCTGGCCGTGCGGCGGCGGCATCGACGAATGCCCCGGCGTGGCCGACACCTTGAGCTGCATTGACAGGAAGCCCTTCTCAGCCACGCCGATCAGCGCTGCCGGCTTGGTCAGGCCCGGCAGCACGCCTTCGGTAATCAGCAGCCCTTCATCGATCACGAAATCGAGGCGCTCGCCGCGCGACTTGAGCAGCGCGGCGATCTGCTTGGCACCACGGTCGCCGCCCACTTCCTCGTCGGCACCAAAGGCCAGATGGATGGTACGGCGCGGTTTGAAGCCGCTGGCGGCCAGCAGTTCGATGGCTTCCATCTGCGAGATCAGGTTGCCCTTGTCGTCCCATGCGCCCCGGCCCCAGACCATGCCGTCTTTGATCACGCCGTCGAACGGCAGCTCGGTCCAGTCGCCTTCGGTGCCGGAGGCGATGGGCACGACGTCTTGGTGCGCCATCAGCATGATGGGCTGGAGTGACGGGTCGGAACCCTTCCAGGTGTAGAGCAGCGCAAAGTCACCCACCTGCTCGCGCTGAAGCACGGCGTGCGCCTTGGGGTAACGCGCCTCCAGCATGGCGTGCAGCTGGCGGAACTGGTCGGCGTTCAACTGTGCGTCGGTGGCGCTGGACACGGTACGTGCACGCACGGCTTCCGCCAAGTGTGCGGCAGCCGCCGGGCCATCCACGGCCACCGGCGTGACGGCCGGCACATCGAGCTGGCGCGAGCCATGCCGCCAGGTGTTGAAGGCCACATAGGCCGCCACCACAACCACCACTGCGATCACGAGCCGCAACAGCCGCCCGATCACTGCACCACGACGCTTGTACGACGCTCTCATTGGTCTCCGCTCCTTGAGGGTGAACTGCCTTCGCCCAGCATGCGTGCACCGGGCGTAAGGCACCAGTATCGCTGTACTCGCGTGCCGCCGCCAGCACACCCCGCTACAGGGCCATGTCCGGACCGAGTAACCATCTACGCAAATATTCGTGGGAATAGGGCCACCCGCCATGCTGGAATCACCCCATGTTCCCTTTGCAGCATGCACACCCATGAAGCTCACACATCGACTCTTCCTCGCCTTCGCCACACTCACCTTGACCGCCGCCGCATATGCGGCACCGTTGCGCATTGGCGTCACACCCGGCGCGCTGGCCGATTCCGTGGAGGTAGCCGCCGCTGAAGCCCGCAAGCAGGGGCTGGATGTCAAGGTGGTCGAGTTGACCGACTGGACCACCCCCAATGTCGCGCTCGCCTCGGGCGACCTGGACCTCAACTATTTCCAGCACCAGGCCTTTCTGGACAACGCCGTCAAGGAGCGCGGCTATGCGTTCAAGAGCGTCGGCATCGGCGTGCTGGGCAACATCGGCCTGTATTCCAGCAAGATCAAGCGCCTGGCTGATCTGAAGGACGGCGCGCGCGTGGCGGTAGCCAACGACCCCGTCAACCAGGGCCGCGGCCTGTTGCTGCTGCAGAAGGCTGGGCTGATCAAGCTGCGTGACGGCGTAGGCGCGCGCGGCACGCTCAATGACGTGGTGGCCAACCCGAAGAAGCTCAAGTTTGTCGAGATCGAGGGCCCGCAGCTCGTGCGCGCACTGGACGACGTGGACCTCGCTCAGGGCTATCCGGCGCACTTCGTCAATGCGGGCAAGGCCGACATTGCCGGCGCAGGCCTGCTGTACTCGGGCATCGACGACGAGTACTTCGCCATCCGCTTCGTGGCGCGGCGCGACAACGCGGGCGACCCACGCATCGCGCGCTTCATCAAGCTGTATCAGGAGTCGCCAGCGGTACAGCAGCAGATCCACACGTCGTATGCCAACGACAACAAGCTCTACACCCTGCCCTGGCTCAAGCGCTGAAACGATGACCCGGTAACGCCATGACCACACTTGTCTCAAACCCCGTCCACGCCTGGCACGACGCCACGGTGCCGCACGCCAGGGCCGCCGATGCGGTTGTTGCTGCGCCCACCGCAGGCACCATCACCTTCCGCAACGTCGGCAAGACGTACCGCGCGGCGGCGGGCGATGTGCATGCGCTGCAAGGCATCGATCTCGACATTCCGGCCGGTGGCATCTTCGGCATCATTGGGCGCAGCGGTGCGGGTAAGTCCAGCCTGCTGCGCACCATCAACGGGCTGGAGAAGCCGACTAGCGGGCAGGTGCTGGTAGACGGTGTCGACGTCGGCACGCTTGGCACGCATGCGCTGGTGGGGCTGCGCCGGCGCATCGGCATGATCTTCCAGCACTTCAATCTGCTCTCTGCCAAGACGGTGTGGGAGAACGTCGCGCTGCCGTTGAGGGTGGCCGGTGTGCCGGCGGCGGAGATTGCGCAACGCGTGGATGCGCTACTGGCGCTGGTCGGGCTGGAGGGCAAGCAGCACGTGTATCCAGGGCGCCTGTCCGGCGGGCAGAAGCAGCGTGTGGGCATTGCCCGTGCACTGGTGCACCGGCCTGAGATCCTGCTGTGCGACGAAGCCACCTCCGCGCTTGACCCGGAAACGACCGACGCCATCCTCGCTCTGCTGCGCGACATCAACCGCCGCCTAGGCCTGACCATCGTGCTCATCACGCACGAGATGGGGGTGATCCGCGACATCTGCGACAACGTGCTGGTGCTCGAAGCCGGCCGCGTCGCAGAGCAGGGCCCCGTGTGGCGCGTCTTTGGTGACCCGCAGCACGACGCCACGCGCGCCCTGCTGCAACCGCTGCGCGGCGGCTTGCCCGACGACGTGGCGGCACGCCTGCAGCCCACCCCGCCCACGCGCGGCACCTTTGAACAATTGATTGAACTGGGCTACACCGGTACGGTCGCCGTGCCCGAGCTGGCGCAGATCGCTCAGGCGCTGCGCCACCCGACACGTCTGCTGCGCGCCGATCTCGATCGCATCCAGGGCCGCACGCAAGGGCACCTGCTGGTTGCGGCAGCGGGCGGCACCCTCTCGCAAGATGCGCTAGCGGCCTTGCAACTGTCCCAGTCCACCCGGAGCCTTGGCTATGTCCCCGCTCACGATTGACCGCATCTGGCAGGGCCTGCTCGACACGCTGACGATGGTGTCCGCATCTGCGCTGATCGCCGCGCTGGCCGGTATCCCCCTGGCGCTGATCCTGGTGCTGACGGCGCCAGGCAACACGCTGAAATCGCCCCGCGTGCACCGCGTGCTGGGTGCGCTCATCAACGGCTTTCGTGCCACGCCCTTCATCATCCTGCTGGTGGCACTGCTGCCGTTCACACGGCTGGTGGTGGGGGCCACCATTGGCGTATGGGCGGCGGTCGTGCCGCTGTCGATCAGCGCCACGCCGTTCTTTGCGCGCATTGCCGAGATCAGCCTGCGCGAAGTCGACCGCGGCCTGGTGGAAGCCGCGCAGGCGATGGGCTGCAAGCGCCGACACATCGTCTGGCATGTGCTGCTGCCCGAGGCACTGCCCGGCATCATCGGCGGCTTCACGCTCACCATCGTCTCGCTGATTGGCGCATCGGCCATGGCGGGCGCGGTGGGCGCAGGCGGCCTGGGTGACATCGCCATCCGCTACGGCTATCAGCGCTTCGACACCACGGTCATGGCGGTCGTGATCGTGCTGCTGATTGCCCTGGTAAGCGTAGTGCAGTGGGTTGGGGATCGATCCGTGCAGCGGATGAAGGGGCGTTGACGGCGCGTTGACGGCGCGCTCCATCCGTTTTTGCTAGACCTCGGCATCTGACCAAAGAAAAACCGGCTCCTTGCCCAGGGCGCCGGTCTTGCCTTACCACCAGCGCGATCACCCGAGTGCCGCTTCCCGATCAATCCGGAACACCGACACCACCTGCTTAAGCTGCTGGCTTTGCTCTTTCAGCGAATGCCCGGCCCTGCCGGCCTTCTTCAGACCGGCGTGCTGCTGGCGACCAAGCGTCTGTGCCACGAGGTTGCTCGCCTCCGTGGCGCTGCACAAGAAGATGATCTCGCGGGACGAACGCCTCCCTCAAAGAGGCGGCCACCTTGTCGCGTGCACCCTCCTCCCAGGCATCGTTCGCTCGTGCAGCCAGTTCATGGGCCGCGCAGTCGATGTTGGAGTTCATGTGCGTTGAAATACGCCAGCCGGGCATCGGCGCTTCTTTCAGTTGGACAGCGGATCGTTACAATGTGAACAGTCACGAACAGTTGCACATGACTGTTCCGCATCATCCGCTACGGAGGGCTATCGCCCATGAAGCTCCTGATCGACGCCACCACCCGCGTGCCCATTGCTGACCAGATCGTGGCCGGCGTGCAGACCTGGATTCGCGACAACGATGTGAGGCCCGGCGCCAAGCTGCCGTCGATCCGCCAGTTGGCGGCCGAGTACAGCATCAGCCGATTTCCGGTGATCGAGGCGTATGACCGACTGGTGTCGCTGGGGCTGCTGGACTCGCGCCACGGCTCGGGCTTCTACGTGGCCGAGAGCGGCCTGACCGGGCGCGCAGGACGCGGCTGGTCTGACCCGCGCCGCGCAGAGGTCGAATCTGATCACATCCTTGAGCAGTTCAACTACCCTGACGCGTCGCTCAAGCTGGGCGGCGGTTTTGTGCCGGCGGACTGGCGCGACATGGGCGGCCTTACGCAGGCCATCCGCCAGGTCTCGCGCACCGACGTGGAAGCGGTGATCGACTACGCCACACCGCTGGGCAACACCGCGCTACGGCACCAGATCATGACGCGCGCACGCCAACTGGGCATCCAGGCCGAGCTGCCCAACGTGATGATGACGGTGGGCGCAAGCCAGGCCATCGATCTCGTCATCCGCCATCTGCTCAAGCCCGGCGATACCGTGTTCGTGGAAGACCCGGGCTACTACAACGTGTTCGGCCTGCTGCGCCTGCATGGCGTCAAGCTGGTCGGCATTCCACGCACCGCCGATGGCCCCGACGTGGAGGTGACCGAGGCGATGCTGCGTGAGCACCGGCCCAAGCTGTTCTTCATCAACAGCGTGCTGCACAACCCGACAGGCTCGGTGCTGTCTCCGCCGGTTGCGTTCCGCCTGCTGGAGCTGGCGCGTCGCCACGGCTTTGTCTTTGTGGAAGACGACATCTTTGCCGACATCCAAGCCGACCCGACCGCACGGCTGGCCACGCTGGACCAGCTTGAACACGTGATCTACGTGGGCGGGTTCTCCAAAACGGTATCGGCATCGCTGCGCGTGGGCTACCTGATTGCGCGGCGCGATCTCGTGCAGGACCTGACCGACGTAAAGATGCTCACCAGCGTGGGCGGCTCGCGCTTTTCAGAGGCGGTCGTGGCAACACTGCTGGAGCGCGGTGCGTACCGCAAATACACCGAGCGGCTGCGGCAACGCATCGGCGATTCGCTCATCGCCTCGCTCGACGTGCTGACGGACGCGGGCTGGGAAGTGTTTCATCACCCAACCGGCGGCAACTTCCTGTGGGCGCGCGTGCCGCACGTGGAGGATTCGCGCGAACTCGTTACCGCGGCTGAGCGGCATGGTGTGACGCTGGCGCCCGGTAGTTACTTCCGGCCCAATCTGGAGGTCTCGCCTTGGGTGCGGATCAACACGGCCTACACCGGCGAGGCACGTGCACGGGCCTTCCTGCAGGAGATGGGCCGGCGCCCGGTACGCAAGCGGGCCTAAACCCGCCGCGCATGGCGCATTGACACGCTTGTGCAAACTTTCGCACACCACATCGCCATCATTGTTGCATAGAGTCGGTCCGGCTTTGCTGATGAACCCGCAGTCTTCGCCCGTTCTCGCTCATGCCGACCTTTCGCTACGAGGCCGTCACGCCGGCCGGACAACTGCGCCGTGGCGTCATCGATGCCGATGGCAGCCGAGGTGCGCGCACGCTGCTGCGCTCGCGCGGCATGACGCCGATCGACGTATCCGCCGTGACCGAACGCACGGCCAGCACGAGCCTCAACGGGTTGTTCGGCCATCGCCTCGGCACCACGGAGCAAGCGCTGTTCACGCGCCAACTGGCCAGCCTGCTGACGGCCGGGCTGCCGCTGGACGAAGCGCTCTCTGCCCTGGCGGCTGAAGCCGAGCGCGACTACGTGCGCGACCTCATCGGCACGCTGCGCTCGGAGGTGGTGGGCGGGCAATCGCTGTCTGGTGCGCTAGCCCGCCACCCGCGCGACTTTCCTGACATCTACCGCGCGCTGGTTTCCGCCGGTGAGCACACCGGCAAGCTGCACGTGGTGCTCTCGCGCCTGGCCGACTACATCGAAGGCCGCAACGCCCTCACGCAAAAGATCAAGCTGGCCTTTACTTATCCGGCCGTCGTCACCGTGGTGGCGTTTGGCATCGTGGTCTTCCTGCTGACCTACGTGGTGCCGCAGGTGGTGGGGGTCTTCACGACGACCAAGCAAAAGCTGCCGACGCTGACCATCATCATGTTGGCCTGCAGCGATTTCGCGCGCGACTGGGGCTGGCTGGCTGCACTGGTAGCAGCGGCAATCGGTATGAGCGTCAAACGCCTGTTGCGACGACCCGGCCCGCGTCAAGCATGGCACGGCTGGTTATTGGGCGCGCCGCTTATCGGCCGGCTCGTGCGCGGTTACAACACGGCGCGCTTTGCCAGCACGTTGGCCATTCTCATCAGCGCGGGGGTACCAATCTTGCGGGCGCTGCAAGCGGCTGGGGAAACGCTCAACAACGTGGTGCTGCGCCAGAACGTGGAAGACGCCATCGGCCGCGTGCGCGAGGGCACGTCGCTGTCACGCGCGCTGGCGCATGCCAACCGGTTTCCACCTGTGCTGGTCCACCTGATCCGCTCTGGAGAATCCACCGGCAACCTCGCTCCCATGCTGGACCGTGCAGCCGAGGGCGAGACACGCGAACTGGAGCGCCGCACGCTGTTCATCACCAGCCTGCTGGAACCCGCGCTTATCCTGAGCATGGGCGTGATGGTGCTGCTGATCGTGCTGGCCGTACTGATGCCGATTCTCGACATCAACCAGATGGTGCACTGAGCATGCGCACCGGCATGCGCGCACGCGGCTTCACGCTGCTGGAGATGCTGGTGGTGGTGGTCATCATCGGCATCGTGATGGGGGCGGTGGTCGTCAATGCGCAACCAAGCCAGCGCACGGTGCTTGAACACCAGGCGCAGCGCCTGATTTTTCTGCTGCAGGCGGCGCATGACGAGGCGCGCCTGCGCTCCCAACCCATCGTGTGGGAGGCGACGCCCGAGGGCTACCGCTTCCTCATCCGCGAGCACGATGCCTGGCAACCCTTGCGTGACGACGTGCTGCGCGCGAGCGAGTGGCGGCAGCCCTTGTCTGCACTGTCACTCATGCAGGTAGGCCGCCCCGCGCAATCCGGCAGCGTGCACATGCTGTTTGGCCGCGAAGCCATCGAACCGCCCATCACCCTGCACATGGCCGCCGACACGGCACAGGTCGATATCGTCACCACGGGCCCGAGCCGCTATGTTGTGCAATAGAGCCACGCGGCGGCACATTGCCGGCTTCACGCTGCTGGAAGTGCTGGTGGCACTGGTGATCGTGGCCGTGGCGCTGGGTGCTTGCCTGCGGGCGACCGGCTTGCTGGCCGATTCCAGCGCCGGCATGCGCGAGCGCACGCTGGCGCAATGGAGCGCCACCAACCACCTTGCGCGCATGCGCCTGGCCAATGCGGTACCGCCCCCGGGGCTGCACCGCACGCCGTGTGGCCAGGGGCGCATCGCGCTCACGTGCGAGGACACCGTCATCGTGCTAGAGAACCCCGTATTCCACTTGGTCGTCGTCTCCGTCTATCGCGAAGGCGAAGGGTTGGAGACGCGCGTGCGCCTGGCGCAAGTGGCCACCGTACTGGCCGACACCTCCAATCAGGCCTTCTGATGCTGATGCAGCGCGCCCGCCCGTCAACTGGCTTCACCCTCATCGAAATGGTGATCGCCATCACGATCCTGGCGATCATTGCGCTGATCTCGTGGCGGTCGCTGGACGGCATCATCCGCGGCCAGCATCGGCTGGCGGACAGCCTGGAGGAGACGCGCGCCATCGACCGTCTGTTCGAGCAGCTCGATACGGACTTTGGTGAAGCCGTGCGTGACGACGACCTTGGTCAGCCAGCCGTTGTGTTTGGCGATGGTGACCTTCGCATCGTGCGCATGCTGCGCGATTCGCGTCAGCCGATCCGCTGGCAGGTGGTGCGCTATCGTGTGGACGGCGGCTCGCTCATCCGCGAAGCTTCAGCACCGCTCAACGAGCGCGGCCCCGCGCGTGAAGCACTGAATGCCACATTGCCGGAGCGGCTGACGCTGGTGGAGCACACGTCAGCACTGCAAGTGCGGGGGTGGACAACGCAGGGGTGGAAGGCGTTGTCGGCGGATGCATCGCGCCCCGCATCCGCCGTGGCGGCCTCCGGCATGCTGCCGCGGATCACCCCCAACGCTGTGACGGGCCTGGAAGTGACCGTGATGGTCAATGACGCGCCCTATACCAAGGTGGTTCTGGCGGACCTGTAGCGCGCTGCTTACGCTTCAACCATCGATGCCTGGCATAGCCGGTTCACGCACCCACAGCAGGGAGGTGCGGTAGCGCTCACCGATGCCCTCGCGCAGGATCAGCGCATCCAGCGCGCGTGTAGCCCGCCCGTTGCGCAACCGGCTGTGCGCGATGAAGTAGCGGCTGCGCGTTTCCAGCAGGATGTCACCCTGCTCAGCCAGACCGGGTGCGATGGCCTTGAGGCGGTTGGTGAGATCCCCCATATCGCGAAACCATGCCCTGTCGCGACTCGACACCAGCGCTGCGGCCTGCCCCGGCGACAGGCCACGGATCGTCGCTGCCAGCACTTCTGGCCCCGCCGTGTTGACGTTGACCGACGTCGGCTCCGGCAGCACGACCACATACGGCGCGAGCTTGCGCACACCGTCGGCCGTGTAGCCGGAAATGCGGACAAGGTCCACCGGCTGCGCGAGCGCAAATGCGGACGAGCCCTTTGCATCAAGACTACGCAGAATGGTGGTGGCCGTCAGCATCGCCAACGACGGATCGAGATCGGCTTTCGTCAGCAACTGCTGATACACACGTACACCTTCTGGTCGAATGCCTGGCGGCTTGCCACCTTCGGCGGCAGTAATCAGTGTGTTGAGGTTGAAGCGCGCCTGTGCATCTTCGATGTAGCCGTCGACGCGCATGTCGCCTGCAGCGTCGAACGCCTGCACACCCGTCTTACCCAGTACGTTGGCCACCGGCAGATCGTTGACGGGCGACGCCCAGCGCTGGCCGAGATGATCGACGGGCGCGGTACGTGCGTTCTCGCGCAACAACAGGCGTGCCCACTCCACGGAAGCTCGCTGCATCCACACCGTGTCGGCACGCAGGCGCTGCACCTCCACCGTGCGAATGGCCGCGCGCTGGCCGGCAAACATCGTCGCCACGAGCGTCACCGCCATTGCCACCACCAGCAACGCGGTGACGACGGCCGCGCCACGCTCCCGGCGTATGCGGCTGCGCTTCATGCCTCCGCCCGGCGCAGATAGGTCCAGAACGCACCCACGTCTTCTGCATTCACGTCGGGCTGTGCTTCTTCAAGATACGTCTGCGACAAGCTCACCTCCTCCATGTGGAACAGATGCTGTTGTGACGGCAGCAGCGTCGCACGCGGGTGCGTGTAGTGCGCGCGAAAGAAACGCGGTGGCGAGCGGCGCGGCATGTGCAGATCGTGCACGTCACGCACAGACGAGTCGAACCAGAAATGCAGCCATCGCCCACCGCGCTGCCGCCCCGCCAGGATGAAGCCGGCATACGACAGCAGGATGTACGGCACGCTCGCCGGCTTGAGTTCTTCGTACGCCCACAGGTTGCGTGCCGAAGCGTAGTCGAGCAAGGCAATGAAGCGCGCCATGGACAGCGTAGGCGCGTGGTGTGGCCGCTTCATGAACGCAAAGTGCCACTGCCATTGCGCGAGAAAGCGCTCGCGGTTGCGCTGCGCGAGCACGACGTCGGCCTGCTGTTCGACCGTGATGTCGGACGGCGCCTCGCCATTGCGCACGAGCGGACAGCACAACCGCTCGCCGCTGATATGGCTGAAGCGCGGCTTGAGCTTGTCGCTCTTCGAGCCGATCACATAAAGCGCCCCATGACAGATCGGACACCGTGCGCGCGGCACGTGTTCCGCCTTGGTCAGATGACCAAACTCCTCGATATACATCGCTACCGTCAACATGCGCTCTTCGGTCGGATGCAAAGCCAGGTTCATGAACGGACCTCATGGTTGAGTGGTTCTGCAGCGCCCCCCCTTTGTGATGCATTGCGTGGCGCCCTGTGTCCTGCTCTACTTTGGAGCAAGATCAAAAGACAACACGCACCCCTGGCAAATACGCCATGGCTTGTATTCAATTGAATTTCAATCAGAATGCAGCCATACAATTCAATTGTTCGAATTGCATTCCGCATTCATGCATGGTGCAATGCCTTGCGTCTGTCACGTGTGAAACTCAAACGCACAGTCCGCCTCTAATTGACGAACGGCGACCTGCAAAACCGCACACTGCTTATATTCCACGGCTTTCATTCCGCAGAAACGCATGACGAGAACGCATGAGCTAGCGCCATCGCTTTTTCATCTGCTTATCCCACCTGATTCACACCCGGTATCAATACTTTGCATGCCGGTGTGAATTCATTCATGAGCGCACATCGGCAAAACAACACAACTTGTATTTGCTGATCCCTATTCCTCTGGAGCACTCCATGAAGCTGAAGCAAGTCATGATTCAAGCCGCCTGCGCCGCGCTGGCCCTGGGCACCGCCACGGTGGCCTTTGCCGGTACGCAACCGAACCCGAGCCCGGCATCGCCGGTGGTCGTAGGCGGTGGCGCTTCGCTGCCCGAGTTCCTGTACAGCTCGGAAATCGCTGTGTTTGGCCCGAACCACATCTACGCCGTGACGGGTAGCGGCGGTGGCAAGACCGCACTGACCACCAACAACCCGGCCGCCTTCAACGCCGCCTACGTCACGCCGCGCACGGACACGACCGTGCACTACGCCGGCAGCGACTCGATCCTGAGCTCGTCGGATATCAGCGCCTTCGCCCCCCGCAAGGGCACGGACGGCGCCCTGGTGCAGATCCCGTCGGTCGGTACCGCTGTTGGCATTCCGTTCCAGAACGCCAGCCTGAGCAGCCTGACGTTGAACGACGACCAGCTGTGCGGTGTGTTCTCCGGTCAAATCACCGATTGGGCAGCGCTCGGCGGCGCCTCTGGCCCGATCAAGGTCGTCTACCGCTCGGACAGCAGCGGCACGTCGGAGATCTTCACGCGTCACCTTGCCGCGGTCTGCAACGCCAACAACTCCAACGTGACGTTCGTGACGAGCACGAAGTTCACCGACAGCTTCCCGGGTGGCGTTCCGTCCAACTTCGTGGGTGGCAACCTGAGCGCCGGTGTGCGTGACGCTGTGGCCGCCAACAGCGGCATCGGCTACCTGAGCCCGGACTACATCAACACCACGCTTGCCCCGAACTCGACCGTTGCAACGAAGAACCTGTCGGCTGCCAGCCTGACGAACAGCAACGATGGTCAGACCTACGACCCGACGTCGGCAAACACCACCACGGCGCTCAGCAACCTCACCCTGCCTACGCTGTCGTCCAACCTGGCTGACCCGAACACCTGGGCGCTGACGGTTGCCAACCCCTCCACGGGCTACCCGATCGCAGGCGTGACCTACCTGGACCACGTCCAGTGCTACGCCAACGCCACGGTGCTGAGCAAGATCCAGACGTTCCTGGACCGCCACACGACGTACTCGGGCATCAACAGCAACCTGCCGCGCATCACCGGCAACGGCTTCGCCCCGCTGCCGGACGCGCTGGTCAGCCTGATCCGCGACAACCTGCTCAACAACGTCAACGGCAAGAACGTCAACATCGGCAACACCACGGCTTGCGCAGGCAAGGCTGGTCGTTAATCGATAGGGATACAGACGGCGGTTCACCGCTGTCGCGAGGTTTGAGCCCGGCATTGCCGGGCTTTTTTCATGCCAACGCAAACCTTGCAGCATGGAAGCGCGACGATTGATTACGTTATTGCGTGACGGCTTCCACAGGCTGAGCCACGCCAGCACCCGAAGCCGTTGCAGTCTGTGCTGCCGGCTCGTTGCGATAGTTGCGCAGGTACACGAAGAACTCGCCCATCATCTGCATCCACAGGCGGATCTGCGTGACGAGGTGCTCAACGGAGATGCCTCCGGCAGCAATCACATCCATCTCCAGCACAACAAAATCACCGTGCTGCGCCAAACGCGCAAAACGACGTGAGCGGTGCCAATCGGCAATGAGACCGTCGGGCAGCGCGCCACCCTGCACACGCAGCGGGCAGCTCAACGTGAGATCTGCATAGCGGCCGGGCTCGATGGCGTTGCCCCACAGGATCTGGAAGCTGATGCCGTGGCTGGCGCTGGTCAGGTAGGTGATGCCGCCTTGCTCAATGGCAGTCACAGCACCGCCCGCTGCCTTGATGGCGTCGGCCACATCGGTGGGGGAAAGGGTTGTCAGCATGGACATGGTGGTCATGTGCGTGGGTGAATCGGAGAGGAGAAAACTCAGGGCGCCTTGGGCGCTTCTGCGTGCGGTGCGGAGGCTTCCGGTGTCGGCGCGGTAACAGCGCGCGGATCAAAGCGGCCCTCGTACAGCTTGTCGCCGTACTCCTGCGCAATCTGCTCGTACTTGACGCGCGACTTGGTGGCAAACGGCTGGCGAGCGGCGATGACGGTGGTCACGTCCATCGACTCGTAGGCGCTCAGAACTTCCTGGCCGACGGCGTAGAGCTTGGCGTTCTTGGCCTCGCATTGCTGCAGGGCGTTCTGCTGCGTGGCCGTTGCGGTGGCCAGCTTCTGGCGCTCCGCTTCACTGGCGCGGGCGCGGCGCAGCAACTCATCGTACGCGGCGCGCAGCTGCGTGATCTGCGTATTGGCCTTGTCAGCCACGGTCTGCGCTTCACGATGGGCGGCGGCGCTACCCTCGCTCAGTTGCCGCGTGCGCGCACGCTCCGCATCAAGCTGGGTGCGCAGGTCGGCAAGCTCCTTCTTGGAGGCATCCGATGCGGGCGCGTTGGTACCACCGCCCGCCTGCAGTTGGGCGAGCTGCGCCTGTGCTTGTTGAAGCTGCGTAGTGGTCGCGCGCAGCTGTGCACGCAAACGCTCCTCCATGCTGGGCTGCTGCGCCGACGCGGCACAGGGGGCCAGAGATGCCGCCACCAACAACGCCAGCATCAGCCGTGAAACCGTTCGGTTCTCGTCCACGTCGCCCCCTTAGAACTTGGCGTTGAAGTCGAGCTGCAGCGTGTCGATCGACAGGCGCGGGCCGGTCACTTCACGCGTGGAGATCCAGCGGCCGGTGAACCACGCGTTCTTGTCCACCGCATACGAGCCGCCGAAGTAGTAGCCGCGCGCATTGGTGCCGCCGCCGTGGAAGGTCGGGTCGTTGTAGCCGTCGGGCATGGAATCCGCCTCGATGCGCTTGTAGCCAGCGATGACGTTCCAGTCGCCGCGCGCGCTCGGGGCCGGCTTGCCGAAGGTGGCCTGAAACATGTACGCGTTGCCGCCGCTGCGGAAGTCCGAGCGGTTCGTTCCGCCGGTGCCGCCGAAGTTGTTGACGATGCCGCCCGGCCCGGCGTGCTGCCACATCTTGTCGGCGTCGTACGCCAGGTTGCGGATGTAGTTGGCGTCGAAGCGCAGGCCGTAGTTGCCCATGACCTTGGTGTCCCAGCGCGCGTTCAGGTC
The DNA here is from genome assembly GCF_016429285.1 of Ralstonia sp. ASV6. GTDB lineage: Bacteria > Pseudomonadota > Gammaproteobacteria > Burkholderiales > Burkholderiaceae > Ralstonia > Ralstonia flaminis. The sequence continues at coordinate 2,770 of NZ_JAELUI010000039.1, read as the reverse complement.
CAGCAGGCGGAACTCGGATGCCAGGCCCACGTACTGCGGCTGCGGCGTGTTGGCCGGGTCCAGCGGGTTGAGCGCGATATTGCGCAGGAGCATCAGCGTGTTGCCCTTCTGCATGAAGGCCGGACGCGACCAGTCCGTGCTGCAGTTGTCCAGCCCCGAGTACAACGCGCACGGTTGCGACACCTGCCCCGTGACGTTGTTGAAGTTGTAGTAGCCCACCGCGCCGCGCACCGTGTTGCGTGAATCCACCTTCCACTCCGCGCCCGCCTGAGCGGCAAACAGCCACTTGTTCTGGCTTGAGCTCTTGTCCTGGCTGCGGCTGGGGAAGCCATCTGCCGAGTACTCCAGCGGGATCACGCCGGCGGTACCGAACACGGTGATGGTGTCGCCGCGCAGTGTCTTGCTGAAGTTGGCGGCAATGCCGTCAAAGTTCAGGTCTTGCGAGAACAGCAGGTCGGTCGACCAGAACGGATTGGCAAAGCGGCCGCCCGTGATCGTCACCCAGTCGGCCGGCTTGTGCGAGATCCATGCCTGATCCAGCCACACGTTCTTCTTGCCCTGCGCGGTGCCCAGCAACTGCGTGGTCGACACGGGGTTGTTGTCGCTGCCCGAGGCCAGGCGGATGCCAGCCTGCGTGCTCTCGGAGATATCTGCGAAGACGCCCAGCCGCGCCCGCACACGCCATTGGTTGCGGCGGTTCTGCGAGGTGTTGAGCAGCGGCGGCAACTTGGTATTCGTGTTGGTGTTGACGTCGAAACCGGTGCCGGCGTTGATGGCCGCCCAGTCGATTTCGATGTTGCTGTTCTGATTCGACAGGAAGCGCGATTCGTTGCGCACGCGCACGTCGCCTTCCACGCGAATGCCCTGCGTCCAGGCGGGGATGGCATCGGGCGCCGCCCAGCGCTCGGTCTTGGCCTGGGCCAGCACCTCGCTCTTGACCTCGTCGCGAATCTGATCGCGCACGGTCTGCGGCACATAGGGCACGCGCACATCGCCGGGCTCGGCTTTCACGCCTGCCGTTTGCGTAGGTTGAGCAGCCTGCGCGGCCACCTGGCGCTGCAGTTGCTGCGTGGCCTGCGCTTCGGCACGGGCTTGCGCGAGCAGCGCTTCGCCGACGTCTTTCTTGAGCGCGCCGCTCTGGATCAGGCCGCGGATGAGCTTGACCATCGTGGTCTCGCCCGCGGCGGCCTGCGCGTGCACGCTGCCCGACGCGATCAACAAGCCGACAGCCGATGCCAGCGCGGCGGCACGGAATGGGTGGGTAACAGGGTTGAGTGCCATGTTCTTGGAAGAAGTGCGTTGCATGCTGGAGTACCGGCTCGACTGCCGAGCCGGCGCTATCGTTGTCATGTGTTTCAACCGGCGGGCCGCTTGCCTTGCAGCGTCACGCGCTGCGGAAACTGCAGGGAAGCCGGTGGCCGTTCATCCACGCGCTCAATCGCGCGCAAGGAGGCGAGCACGGCCTGATCGGTGTCGGCATTGCCGCTGCCGTGCACGAGCTCGACGCGGGTGACGCGGCCGTTCGGGTCCAGCCACACGTTCACCTGCATCAGGAACGCCAGGCGGCGTACGCGGTCATCGCGCGACAGGGCCTGCTGCAGCACGTAGCCGAAATAGCGGCCATACGTGGCATTGCCGCCGCCGGCACCCGCGCCGCTCATGCCGCCGCCCTTGCCTGCGCCGATACCGAAGGCGTCAGTGCCGGCCTGCCCGTCGGCATTCATGGTGACGGGGTCGGACAGGTCCTTCGCGGGGTTGGGTGTGTCTTCTGCCGGCTTGGGTGTTTCGGGCGTGGGGTCGGGCTTGGGCTCCACCACTTCGGGCTTCACCTTGTCAGGCTCCGGTTGCTTTTCGGGTTGTGGCGGAGGCGGTGGAGGTGGTGGCGGCTGCAGCACGAGCATCGGCGTGGACGGTGCCTCACGCTTGGTGCTCGCCGTGCCCGCGAGCAGATACCACACCACCGCCACGACGATCAGCGCCGCTACGGCGCCGATCACATAGCTGCCCCAGCGCCGCCAGAAAGCCGGCTGCGGATCCGCCGTGGGCGTGGACGGGTTCAGGTCAAGCTGCATGATTGCGCCGCCCTCACGCTGCCGGCTTGCCGGTCACCAGACCGATCTGGTTGAGCTCGATCTTGCGCAACAGGTCGAGCACCTCCACCACCTTGGCGTACTGCACGGATGCGTCGCCACGCACGATCACCGGAAAATCCGGCGTGACGGCCTTCTCGGTGCGCAGGCGGTCTTCCAGCTCGGGCAGCGTGACCGGATACGCATCCAGGAACACCTGCCCGTTGTTGTCGATGGTGATGGCCTTGGTCTTGGGCTTCTCCAACGCCACGCTGGCGCTCGCCTTCGGCAGGTTGACCTTGATACCGGGGATGCTCGCGTTGCTGGTGAGGATGAAGATCACCAGCACCACCAGCAGCACATCCACAAACGGCGTGATGTTGATGCCGCTGGCGCGCTTCTTGGGCCCAAAGCGGGACACGTTTGCCATGGCGGCCCCTTACTCGCGGTGCGGCGCGGCCGGGCTGGCCACGAAGCCGCCGCCCGACGTGTCGGTGCGATGGTCTGCATGCGCCGCACGCGGTGCGGTATCGCCCAGTACAACGGTGGCGCGACCGTCGCCGTGCTCTTCCGCCAGGCGCGTAGCGAACTCGTCCACGAACACCGCCATGTCGGCGGCGATGGCATCTGACCGGGAGGCGAGCCAGTTGTAGCCGAACAGCGCGGGGATGGCCACGCCCAGGCCCGCTGCCGTACACAGC
>NZ_JAELUI010000391.1 GCF_016429285.1 Ralstonia sp. ASV6 | reverse complement strand
CCCAAGAGCCGCGGCCAACGCTCAGCCGGGGATTTGGCCAATATTGTAAAGAGCGCGTCACACGCTTCAGCGACTGTTTTCGGTGCACAACACTCGATCAGCGCCAAGTTTGCAGCGACTTCATTTTGAAAGAATTCTTGGTTGCGACTGTTTGTTGGAAACTGAGTCGGAAGTTCCAATAAGTTAGAATACAGCAAACAATGGAAATGCAAAGAGATACTCAATACCGCTTTCAAGATACAGGTCGCCATGGCGCTGCGCTTACTGTCTACAAGTCTCCGAACTTGCACAAGATATACATTCGGGTTCCCCCCTTTGCCGTCTTGAATTACTCGGAGAAGTTTATACTCGAGCGCTGCGGTCAGATCAAGCAGCTTGGTGGCTGTTTCTGGCTCCCGTTTTCGTTTGGGCGACATTGTCTAGTAG
>NZ_JAELUI010000390.1 GCF_016429285.1 Ralstonia sp. ASV6 | reverse complement strand
CCTTATGGCTTACCTCTACCAGCCGCGTTTGTTCACCGCGAAGGTGAATGACAGTTGCCGTGCTCGAATTCGTCGACAATAACCAATCTCTTTCCCAAACAGATCCGCTTAATATGTTGTCACTCTTAAGATATACATTCAGGCTGTCTAGTTTCACTTGTAACGTTTTTTTATTGATTTCTCCACGGAGTGTCTCCAAAAATGTCTTTCGGAGCGGTATGTCTTGATAAAGGTTATCAAGCTTACTATCCTCGCGATTTTTAAAGCCCATAACCGCAAGGCCCATTATTATAGGAGACGTCATGTTACCATGAAGTAGCGATAGTAAGGCTTTGCCGAATAAGACTGCGTGGCCACCTTTCTGAGTGATGGCATCCAGCCAAGAATTATCACGGAACAGTTTGCCACAGATATGGAGAAGCTGATC
>NZ_JAELUI010000389.1 GCF_016429285.1 Ralstonia sp. ASV6 | reverse complement strand
GCGTCAGATGTGTATAAGAGACAGGTCCACAGCAAGGCAAGTTGAAGTACCGAGCGCTTACAATGTGATGCCGTTACAGCTTAGTACTAACCTAACCCCAGTCGTACATTGTTCGATGGGTACGAGTTGAAGCGGGCAATACCCTGTCATGGAGCGTGCAGCCGCATAAAAAGTCCATGTAAGGCAGTCATACGCAAAGCACAGAATACCTGCCTCCAAACACAAACTAACCTCGTTCTAGTCTCTTTGGCATTGTCAAACACCCCGGTAGCGGCGCGACGACCCTGACATCCTCCGGCGACGACGTCACCTCAGGCCTTGCGCAAACCCAAGGCGTCGACGAAGGCAAATCCAAAAACTTAAAGAAGGAAACCACTGCGCAGGATCTATTGGCTCTGTCTCTTATACACATCTCCGAGCCCACGAG
>NZ_JAELUI010000388.1 GCF_016429285.1 Ralstonia sp. ASV6 | reverse complement strand
GCTTTATTGTACCATACCGAAGATCAAAACTATTTAGCGCTCTCAGCGTGGATTCGTTCCTCTCTCTGCTGGCGGCCTTCACTCTTTGGGTCATAAAACGCTGCTTCTGGTAAGCAGCTAGTCCTTGAAATGCCTTTCCTCGACTTACGTTTTTCTCCGAAGACCGTGGTCCTGATACCTCTCCTTATACCCGTAGCGTAGTTGCCTGGTATGATACGATGAAGACATGCTCTCTGTGCATTTGTCAGTGCTAGCCAATTATGTCTCGATTGTACAGTAGGTTTACATTGTCCCACAGAGCGATACTCCCTTCCTGCCATTTCCATCTGACATAGTGGTCGTCCGAACTGTGAATGAGTAGATTTAGAAACTGCAGGAGCGCATCTGACTCTGCCTTCTTCAGCTCGGCAAATCCTGTGCAGTAAGCA
>NZ_JAELUI010000387.1 GCF_016429285.1 Ralstonia sp. ASV6 | reverse complement strand
CACATCCCTCAGCGCTGGTAATGCAGAAGCCTCGACGGAAGAAGGTAGAAACTTGATATCACCAATCGGCAGAAAGACTTCGATGGTCGGCCCACAACGGTCTCGAGATTCCACTGCTGCTTATCAAGCTGCTCTAGCTGCTGCTGCACACAAAGCTGCTGCTTCTGGCAAATTTCAACGCTGCTCATCCCCCGTTCTACAAGATATTGAGGAACAAAATGTGGATGAGGACGAGCCCAATGCTGGCAACGATGACTATGACTTTTCTTACGAGAATATGGATGATTTCGAACTGGACGATGACGCTATCATCGCAGAAATAAATGCTAGTGCTTTAGCTAATGATTCTGATGGATGGTACGGCCAAGAATTTGGTTTCTATGCAGCGCCTGCCAGCCAGAACCACCATGCGTCGTATAGCTCTAGCC
>NZ_JAELUI010000386.1 GCF_016429285.1 Ralstonia sp. ASV6 | reverse complement strand
GGGGGGAGTAGTTCGCCTTAGCTAATTATTAATTAAGCTAATCCGCTACACCTAATACCTAATCCACTAATAGGGTTATAAATATATTAAGGAACTTATACTATTCTATATAGCTAAGGATACTTAGAATATATAAGCGAGCTATAATACGCCTTCCTCGAATAGTAGTAATAACTTTATTAGCTAACTATTAAATAGGGTCCTCTATTACTAAAGTGAGTAATTTAAGAAGACCGAAGAGACTAAATTAATAGCTACCGACGACTATAACACGCGAAGGCTGCTTAGTGGTTATTAAGACGGGGAGGCCTGTGACCAGGAATGAGTCATAGTCAGCTTGGCTCCCGTCAACAGAAGCCAATAGGCTGGCGGGTCTCTTAGCTCGTGGGCGGTACGCCCGTGGGCGTAAGCCACGGACACTTTAAGCAC
>NZ_JAELUI010000385.1 GCF_016429285.1 Ralstonia sp. ASV6 | reverse complement strand
CTGTTGTGCAGGCAGTGATGCTGGGGGAGAGCTTGTGTCTGATCCAGGGGGTTTGACAGCCCGTAAAGCTGATATGGGGCTAGTTCCTAACGGCCCATCACCATGGAAAGTTGAAAGGCTTCCGTATGTTTGTTGGACATCGCTGAGTCCTGGTCTCGTACGACGGCCTCGAAGAGATCCCACCTCTCCTGTAAGTGGTCCTGCAGAGTCTACACGTTGCGGAATGGAAGGCTTGAAGAAGTCTTCATCGACTCCCATGAATCTGGAGCTCAGCAGGGATTCAGAGTCATCTATTTTGAAGCTGCAGTCGTTTCTGTATGTAACAGACGTGCACAGACGACCGACTGGAACTTCGAGATCACCAACCATGTAGTCGGTAACTGGGTCATTCCTACCATCGATCGGGCTCTTGAGGAAATCAGGGGAGCTC
>NZ_JAELUI010000384.1 GCF_016429285.1 Ralstonia sp. ASV6 | reverse complement strand
ACCTCGACCGTGGCCGCCTCCTCGACTGTTTCGTTGTTGGCTATAGTTGGTTCCAGATGCCACCGGAGGCGGTGGCGGCGGCGGTCCGTATCCGTATCCCGACATGATTATTGAGTCGTCATTTACCTCTGGCAGTAATGTGGCCTAAAAACCCAGCGTGTAGAAAAAGGAGATGGGAAATGGTGCTGTTGATAAGAAATGCCGAGGGCTGTCAACTAGACGCCCAAACGGATGGCAGAATGGAGATGACGCAGAAATTGAAAAGCAGAAACACTCCCAAATGTACAGTCAGTACTATAGGAAAAGGGAAACAGAAGCAAAGTAGGGGCGCCGGCGTGTCTTGCCCAGTATTGGAAAAGCGATGGTTGCGAGGTGATGTTGGAAATGGACCCCTGACGGGAAGGGAATACAGTTTCGGAGTTGCAACTTGC
>NZ_JAELUI010000383.1 GCF_016429285.1 Ralstonia sp. ASV6 | reverse complement strand
ATAGTTTGCTGATTCTCGAACCAGCGGCAGCGGGTTTTACCGCAATGACTGCCTGGCCCGGCTGCAGCGTCGTTTTGCTATTGTTTCTGGACGGCAGTATTTGGATAGCCATTTCGCTCTCAAATCGGTTATTCTCCAAATACAACAATAAGAGCTATTCCTGCGCAAAAATAAAACCATGACAAGCCGTTGGGGCTCGAGGCTCTCTCTCAAGGCCGTCGCCGACCGGCGAAAATAGACGCCTCATCCTTCATTCGGCATGGCTTCTATCGGTAGCTGCCGCCGCTGTGGATACAATATATCGACCAAGAGATACACAATTAGAACTCGATTGGCAATGTTTCAAATACGCTAAATATCCAATAGATGGAGCCTTGTTGTCGTGGCGCTACTCTTTGCTTCTTTCGCCGATTTGCCGCCCAAATTTAGCAC
>NZ_JAELUI010000038.1 GCF_016429285.1 Ralstonia sp. ASV6 | reverse complement strand
GGTGCTGTACATGGCGCCGACGACGGCATTGAACGTCAGATCGTGGTGCGGCAGTCGCTGGAGAAGGCATTGGGCCTGCTCGATGAGCGCGAGCAGACCGTGATTCAGCTGTACTACGAGTTTGACCTGAGCCTGGCCGAGATCGGTGCGGTGCTCGGACTGACATCGGCACGTGTGTGCCAGATCAGCAAGAAGGCGCTGATGAAGATGCGAGAGCATCTTGGACAGCATTGATAGGGCGCTCGCCGTCGTGACCGCGCGGCGGCAACACAGGAAAAGATCATGCAACAGATATTTGGCATTCTGGTCGTGATGGCCTGCGTGTTTGGCGGCTTCATGTTCATGGGCGGCAACTTCGACAAGCTGTGGCAGCCGGTCGAGCTGCTGATCATTGTTGGTGCGGCGGCGGGTGCAATGGTGCTCGGCAACCCCCGTCACGTGCTGGTTGAGATGGGGGCGCAGCTGCGCAAGGTCGTCACGATCCGCAAGCGCGCAACGAACAAAGAATTTCAGCGTCAGCTTCTGCTGCTGATGTATGAGCTGCTCAACCTGGGCCGCGACCTGAAGGCGCTCGACAGCCACGTCGAGGCACCGGCAGACAGCCCACTGTTCCAGCGTTATCCGCTTGTGCTTCAGGACCCGCCGCTGCTGGCCTTCATCGTCGACAACTTCCGTCTGATGGCGATGGGAAAAATCAGCGCGCACGAGCTTGAAAGTGTGATGGAGCACGAACTGCTTGCCATCCATGAAGATCTTGAACAGCCGTCGCGCTCCATGAAGAAGATTTCGGATGCGATGCCGGGTTTCGGGATTGTCGCGGCCGTGCTTGGCATTGTGATGGCAATGAACAGCATCAACGAAGGTGCCAGCGCCGGTGAGCTTGCCGAAAAAGTGGGCGCGGCGATGATCGGAACCTTCATCGGCATTTTCTTCTGCTATGGCGTGCTTGACCCACTCTCGAACCTGATCAAGCAGGTCGTCAAGGCAGAGATGTCCGACCTCGAATGCGTGAAGGTTGTGCTGATTGCGTTTGCTGCCGGCAAGCCCGCGTTGCTCGCTATCGATTCCGGGCGCCGCGTTATGCAACTGACGGACAAGCCGAGCTTCTTGCAGCTTGAGGGCTGGATCGGCAGCCTCGACGGAGTCCGCGCGTGAGCTCGAACCCTGACCTGACATTGTCCGAGGCTGGCGCGAAGACGGACACGGCGCTACCGAAACGCGGGCGCCGGGGCGCGGAGCATGGTGACTTGATCATCAAGCGCGCGGCCAAGCGCGGTCACGATGATGACCATGGCGGTACCTGGAAAGTCGCGTTTGCCGATTTCTGTCTTGCGCTGATGTGTCTGTTTCTGTTGCTGTGGGTGCTGGGCGCACGCAATGAGGAAGAGACCAGCCTCAAGCTTATTGAGATGGCAGACAGTGTTGCCTATGAGGGCAGTTCTGGTGTGCTGGATGGCACACCCGCGGCGCCGCCTTCTGTCACCCCCCGAGAGGAGTTGGCACCGCGCGGCCAGGACGCATACAGCGCGGACACTGCAGCACCTGCAACGATGCCTGCCGAAACGGAAGCAGCATTGCGTGCGCTGGCAGAACGTGTTCGCCAGGTGGGCGAAGACATTGGCCTGCGCGACAACCTGCAAGCGATCATTACGCCGCTCGGCTTGCGTGTGATGCTGCACGATACCGATGAGCAGGGTGTATTCGTGAGCGGTGGAGCGACGCCATCAGCGCTGTTCCGGCCGATGCTCACTAAGCTGGGCGCACTCATGGGTGCGGTCGGTAACCCGCTGCTGGTGATTGGCCATACCGATTCGGTGCCATATCGGGGCCGGGGGTTCAGCACGCGGTCGAACTGGCATTTGTCCACAGACCGCGCCATGGCGGCCCGGCGCGGTCTGATTGAAGGGGGCATGACTTCATCGCAAGTGCTGCAGGTGGTCGGCATGGCCGATCGCGCACCGTTGGTGGACAACCCCCGTGCGGCGACCAACCGCCGGATCGAATTCCTGGTGCTCACGCCGCAACGCGCACACGCGATCAAGGCGATGTTTGGGCTGCCGGAGCAAGTCGTACCCCTCGTCGAGGGCGTTAACGCGGCATCGGGAGGGGATCCGGAGGCCGCACAGATTGGCGTGCGGATCGAAGCCGCGCGAGAACACGAACAGAATTTAATGGGTGCGGAAAATCGGTCGTCTTGAGGGTTCAGGTGTCTATTGAATCTTTAAAGGCCGAGTGGCCGTAAGGTGAAATCATGCGAATCGCAAATGCGGCGGGCCTGCCCGCAATCAATGAACCGGACAGCACCCCGCGCGCCGACGCGGTGAAACGTACGGAAGCGCCTGTTCCGACCATGGGTGCCGCCGATAAGACCCGCGACCGGGAAGCGATCGAGGCGGCGCGTGCCGCACTCGACCGCACGCCGGAGGTGGATGCCGCACGCGTTGCGGAGATCCGCGCGGCATTGCAGGCCGGTGAGATCCGCTTCGATGCGGCAAAGCTCGCAGGTGTGATTCAGAGATACCACGGAGGACATGAATGACGGTAAAAGGCAATCCTCGCCAACTCGTGGCCGACATCGTTGCTGATGGCGTCGGTTACCGAAAGCTCGCGCAACTGCTGGATGACCAGTTTGCCGCGGCGCTGCGGCTCGACGCCGCGCTGCTTGGCCAGCTCGCCAAAACGATTGCTGCTGAGGCAGATTCGATCGATGCACGTCGTCGTCATCGCGTTGAACTGCTGGGCAATGCGCCCGGCGCGGTCCAAGCATTCGGTGAACGCGCGTTGGCAGGGGAGCGGCACACGGCACAGCGGAAGTCCTTCATTGCGCGCTGCAATGAACTGAATGCCCTGACGGCCCGCTGCAAGGCGCTGGGAGCGCGCAATGGCGCGCTGCTAGCCGCACAGTACGAAGCGATGCAACGCCTCATGCACGGAGAGCGCCATGTCTATGTCCCTGCGTGACATAGCGCTGCGGTCAACGCCTTCCACGCCATCGGCTGCGCCGGCGCCGTCAGTCGCTCAGGCTTCGCTTGCTGCCGGCGCACGTTCGCGTGCGTCGGCCGCGAGCTTTGGGTCGTTGTACACCTCACTGAGCCGCGATATCAACGGTTCGATTCGCAACGGCTTTGAGCGGACGAGTACTTCGCAACTGTCGTCGCAGGCCGTGCAGTGGCACGAAGCCATGCGCATGCGCAACGAGGCGGCAAAGGCCGAGCGCACCACCAACGGCAAGGCGCTGACGTCTGCCGCATTCGTGACCACGGCCGGGCCGGTCGACCCGGATCGACAGGCTTTCTTGGCAAAGATCATGCCGCACGCCCGGCGCGCGGGTGAAACGCTCGGCGCTGCGCCGGAGCTGATCGCCGCACACGCTGCGCTGGAATCAGGTTGGGGGGCCAAGCCGCTGACGAATGCGCGCGGCGAGACCACGCACAACCTGTTCGGCATCAAGGCAACGGGCAACTGGAAGGGCGCATCGGCGGCGTCCACCACCACGGAATACTTGGGTGGCGTTGCAACCAAGGTGGTGGAGCATTTCCGCGCGTATCCAACGTACGCAGGCGCGTTTCGCGATTACGCGGCGCTGCTGAAAAATTCACCGCGCTATGCCGATGCGCTCGACGCCGGCAGTGACGCACGCCAGTTCGCACGCGCGCTCAAACGGGGCGGCTATGCAACCGATCCGGCCTATGAGAACAAGCTCGTGCAGGTTGTTGAGCAGGTAAGGAAGCTCTTCCGATAACGGCAGCGTTCCTGGGCTATCCCTATTTTGCTGCGCCGACCGGCTCAACGATGCCGGCGCCGGTGATGCGCGCCGTGATGACCTTGCTGGTGCTCACGTTCTTCACGCGGATCACGTCATCGATGGCGCCGTCCTGCATGGCGGTGCCCGCGCTTGTCACTTCGATCGGGCCGGCATTCGCCACGATCTGCACTGCCTGCCCCCGGCGGACCACCACCACCCCTTTCAATATGCGTGCCTGAACGACTTGGCCGGCTTTCAACGCGCGCCGAGGTGCCCGCCCGACAACGGCAGCTGGGTCGAGCAGCGCATCGGGGGTGAGTGCCAGATCACGTACTTCAAGTGCCACATCATCCGCCGTGAGCGGTTGATTGGCCAGCAGCGCGGACGCTGTGACGACTACCGGCGTCTTAATGTGGGCATGCACCACATAAACGCTCGCGCGTGACGTGCCCGGGCAGCGCACCGAAAAGCGCATTCGTGTGAGCACCTTCGTGTCGGCAGGGGATACGTTGTAAGCCTCGCCGCACGCAGGGGCAGCCCGGCGCGGCGGCACCACCGTCACCGAGGTGTCTGCGTCGGTAAGCCGATGTTCTTCAACGTAGCGCCCGATCCATTCCTGCGCCGCCTGCTCAACCTGCGCGGCGGCAGGATCACCAGCAAGTGGCAGCGCCTGTGCAGACGCCGCCCCCGCCAGGCTCGATAGCGCGAACACAGCCACCATCGTGGCCGCTGTTGGGGCCATTACCGTCGCCATTCGTGCGATCTGTCGCAAAACACAGGGTACGGGCATGTGGGTTTCCGTTTGTGAACGTGGCCCGATTATAGGAAAGATGTGCTCACGCCGTCCCATGCAAAACGGTTCGTTTGCCCCCGTCTCAATTCCCCGTTCAACGTCTGTACAACTTCTTCGCCGCGCATTTTCGATCCGCATAACCTCCTGTCTGTCCGATGACCAATCCGCCGCCAGCGCCAGCGCTGTGCGGCTTCTTCCGGAGGCAAGCAGCCAAGATGGGACTGAATTTGGAAAACGCGCTCGGCGTCCACCCCGCGGCATTGAAAGTGCGCGCGGAACGCACGAAGCTCCTCGCATCCAACCTCGCCAACGAGTCGACGCCCGGTTATCAGGCGCGCGATCTCGATTTCCGCGCGAGTCTGGACCAGGCACTCGCCAACGATGGGTTCGAGGCCGCGTTGCAGTTCGGCGGTAGCGACCCGAAGTACCGCGTGCCGAGCCGGCCCTCGCAAGACGGCAACACGGTGGAGCTCGGCGTCGAGCAAGCCGCGTTCTCGCAGAACACGGCCGATTTCCAGGCGAGCCTGACCTTCGTCAACATGAAGATCAAAGGCCTGAAGGCCGCGATCACCGGGAATATCTGATGAGCTTCAAAGACATTTCACAGATCGCCGGTTCGGCGATGACCGCGCAGACCGTGCGGCTCAACACGATCGCAAGCAACCTCGCCAACGCAGGCACGTCCGGTACGGAAGACACTGCGTACCGCGCCCGCAAGCCGGTGTTCGCATCGGTATTTGAGAACGGTGGTGCGCGCGTGCAGGTGCTCGATGTCATTTCCACCGACGACGCGCTCACGACGCGGCACGAGCCTGGGCACCCGCTGGCCGATGAAAACGGCATGGTGTACTACTCGAACGTCAGCCCGGTCGAGGAAATGACCGACATGATGGCCGCGTCGCGCGCTTTCTCCACCAACGCCGAGGTGCTCACGCGCCTCAAGGGCATGCAGCAAGACTTGCTGCGCATGGGCGAGGGCTGACCAGGATGAATATCCAAAACAACGGCACGCAAGCCAACAACGGCGCAGGCGTGGGTGACGGTGCATCGCTGCCGGGCGCCAACAAAGATTCGGGCAGCCTGTCGAACATGTTCACCACACTGCTGATCGCGCAGATCCAGAATCAGGATCCGCTCGCCCCGATGGAAGCCAGCCAGTTCGTCACGCAGTTTGCGCAGATGAGCCAGGTGGAAGCCATGCAGACGCTGGCTCAGATCAGCGCCGCGACGGCCGCCATGCAGGAAAGCATGCTCGTCGTGTCGCTTGGCTCGCAGGTGGGTTCGCTGGTGCGTGTGCGTGCCGATTCCGTCGAGCTGGATGGCGAGACCGTGCGCGGCGGCTTTACGCTGGACTCGTCGGCCAGCGATGTGGAGCTCATTCTGACTGGCCCTGACGGCACAGAGCACAAGATCCCGCTGGGCCCGCGCGAGGCCGGCACGGTCGATTTCGAGATCGACCCGGCTGAACATGATCTGCCGCCCGGCGACTACAAGGTGCGCATATCGACCGACACCGGCGAAAAGCCCGACGTTGAACTGACCGGAGAACTGCAGAGCGTGCGCCTAGGCGCCGACGGCCGCGTGATCCTGTCTGTTGCCGGCGTTGGCGACGTTGACACCGCTGATATCACCCGCTTCCTTGGTCGTCCGCAGAAGAAAGAACAAGCCCACGAGCAAGAGCGAGAAAACGGTCTCTTTCCCATCCCCTTTCTGAATAGGTTCCTGTCATGAGCTTCAACATCGCACTTGCTGGCATCAATGCAATCAACGGCCAGCTCAATCAGATCAGCAACAACATCGCCAACAGCGGTACGGTTGGCTTCAAGTCCGGCCGAGCGAACTTTGCGTCGAGCTACATCAACGCCATGCCATCGGGTGTGTCGATCGGCTCGACCTCGCAGTCGATGAGCATCAGCGGCAACCTCCTGCCCACCGGCCGCGGCATGGACGCCGCCATCTCGGGCAAGGGCTTCTTTGTCTCGCGTGATACCGACGGCTCGATGGTGTATTCGCGCGCCGGCATGTTCGACGTCGATAAAGACGGCAATGTGGTCGACTTCATGCTTCGTCGCGTGCAGGGCTATGGCGAGAGCGGCGCGCTGGGCGACCTGACGGTGCCCACGGGCGGGATTCCCGCAGAGGCCAGCAGCTCACTGGAGTACGTCGGCAATATGTCTGCCGACTGGAAGGAGCCCAGCGTCACGCCATTCGATAAGGACAACCCGCAGTCGTACAACGGCATGTCGGCCACCACCGTGACCGATTCGCTCGGCCGCGAGCACACCGTGACGCAGTACTTCGTTAAGGGCGCCGGCAACGATATGCAGGTGTACTACGCCATGGATGGTGAAGACGTTGGTCTGCCCACATTCCTGAGCTTTGACACCGAGGGCAAGATGGTCATGCCGATCGGCTCCGTGGATCTGGACCTGGGCACGCCGACTGGCGCGGCGCCGTTGTCGATCGCCATCAGCTACACCGGCACGACCATGTTTGGCGGAGACCAGAGCACCGCGAAGAACCGCGCGGACGGCTACAAGTCCGGCACGGTGACGGGCGTGTCGCTGGCCGAAGACGGCTCGATCCAGGTGCAGTACAGCAACGGCAAGAAGCTATCGGCGGGTCAACTGGCCATCGCTACGTTCCAGAATGAAAACGGCCTGGTGCCAGTGGATGGTTCAGCCTGGCAGGCCAGCGGTGCTACGGGTGAGCCGCTGCTTGGCACAGCGGGTGTGGGCATGGCGGGCAAGCTGGCCGTGGGCGCGGTCGAGCAGTCGAACGTCGACATGACCTCCGAACTGGTGAACCTGATGGGCGCGCAGCAGAACTACCAGGCCAACTCGAAGGTGCTGTCCACCGAGAACGAAATGATGCGCACGCTGATGCAGGCGCTGTAACGCGATGGATGCATTTATCTATACCGCGATGACCGGCGCAGACCACTCGCTGCGCGCGCTCAACGTTCGGGCCGGCAACCTGGCAAACGCGCAGACGGCGGGCTTTCGCGCCGATTTGGCGACCGTCACCAGTGAGGCAGCGCAGGGCTATGGCTACGACTCGCGTCATCACGCCGCGCTGACGGCAACGCACGTCGACCACACGCCCGGCAAGCTTAACGAGACGGGCCGCGCGCTGGACGTGGCGATCAGCGGCGCCGGTTATCTGGCGGTGGAGACCGACGACGGCGTGGCTTACACGCGCACCGGCTCGCTTCGGCTCGAAGGCGATGGATCTCTGACGCTGAACGGCCGCACGGTGCTGGGCGACGGTGGCCCCATCGTGCTGCCTGAGCACGACACCCTGACGATCGGCACGGACGGCACGATTTCCATCGTTGCCACCGGTGAGCAGGGCACGCAAGACGTCGGGCGCCTGCTGCTGGTGAACCCCGAGCCGGCAGACCTGATGAAGAACGCGCAGGGCCTGATCGTGTCGCGCAGCGGCACCGAGTACGGGGCGGACGCCAACGTCGCCGTCAAGGGCGGGCATCTGGAAGGCAGCAACGTGTCTGCGGTCGAGGAAATGATGCAGACCATGTCGCTCACGCGCTCGTTTGAAATGCAGATGAAGCTCTACAAGGTGGCGGACGAAATGGCCGACGCCGGTAACCGGTTGATCCGCGGTTAAGCGGATGCAGGCGACCCAATCAACACACAACGCTAAAGGTCAACTATGAATCCCGCATTGTGGATCAGCAAAACAGGCATTCAGGCGCAGGAATCGAAGCTGCAGACAATCGCGAACAACCTGGCCAACGTCAACACGGTCGGCTTCAAGCGCGATCGCGCGGTCTTCGAAGATCTGTTTTATCGCACCGAGCAACAACCGGGCGCGCAAGTTGCGGACAACGCGACGGCACCGGGCGTGCAACTGGGCAACGGTACCCGGCTGGTCGGTACGCAGAAGGTGTTCACCTCCGGTGCTCTGCAGACGACTGGTCAGACGCACGACGTAGCCATCGTTGGTAACGGCTTCCTGCAGGTCGAAATGGCCAACGGCGAGGTGGGCTATACCCGTGCGGGCCAGCTCCGGCGCAACCAGGAAGGGCGTCTGACCAATGGGCAGGGGCTGCCGATCGTGCCATCGATCGACATTCCCGCCGATGTAACGGGCCTGACGATTGGCGAGAACGGTGTTGTGTCAGTCACGACTGGCGCAAACACGACGCCGACCGAGATCGGCCAGCTGCAGCTCGCCAACTTCTTGAACCCGGCCGGCCTGCTCGCACTGGGTGACAACCTGTACGCCGAAACCAGTGCCAGTGGCCCACCGAACGAAGGCGAGCCGGGGCGCGACGGGTTGGGCACGCTCAAGCAGGGCGCGCTGGAAGGCTCGAACGTGACGGCTGTGGAAGAAATGGTCGAGATGATCGCTGCGCAGCGCACCTATGAGATGAACACCAAGGTGTTGTCCGCTGCGGACAACATGATGCAGTACCTCTCCCAGGCGGCACGATGATGAACGCCGCCCGCTTGCTCGCTGCATGTGCTGCGCTGGCCGTGCTGGCCGGTTGCGCCACGGGGCCACTGCACGACTACGACCGTTCGCCAGAAGTGGACGACATGCCGGACACCGCATTCGAGGTGCGCCGTGGGTCGGCGGGTGGCGTGCTGGTGCCGGATCAAGCGTGGTCGCTCACCTCCGATATACGCGCATTCCGCTCCGGCGATGTGCTTACCGTCGAGCTGGACGAAACCACGCAGGCGAGCAAGAAGAGCGGCACGCAAGTCGGCAAGAACAGCAGCGTAAGTGCGAGCAAACCATCGGTCTTTGGCGTGGAGCTGCCGTTGGATGCCACTTTGGGTGCCAAGCGCGGCTTTGACGGTACGGGCTCAAGCTCGCAGCAGAACATGCTGCGTGGCTCCGTCACCGTGGTGGTGCAGCGTGTGCTGCCCAACGGCCTGCTGCAGGTGCGTGGTGAAAAACGCCTCGTGCTGAACCAGGGGGAAGAGACCGTGCGGCTGTCGGGCTATGTGCGCGCGGCCGATATTGACGCAAACAACCGCGTGTCGTCGCAGCGTGTGGCCAATGCGCGGATCCACTACGCGGGCCGCGGCTCGCTGGCCGACGCCAACCAACCCGGCTGGCTGACGCGTTTCTTTAACAGCCCGTGGATGCCGTTCTGAGCCTATTCAAAGGATTTGCTATGAAACTGACCCGCCTCGCCAGTGTTGCCGCCGCCTGTTTGATTGCGATGACCGCAACGGTTTTCGGTCCTGTGCGCAACGTGCATGCACAAACGGTCGGCGCTCTCGTCGATGTAGAGGGCGTGCGTGAAAACGCGCTCGTCGGCTATGGTATCGTCGTTGGGCTGGCTGGGTCGGGTGACGGCACGCAAGCCAAGTACACCACGCAGTCGCTGGCGAATATGCTCAAGCAGTTCGGCACGCGTCTGCCGGAGAACGTCAACCTGCGCTCGCGCAACGCGGCGGCTGTCATGGTGAGTGCGACCTTTCCGCCGGGCTATCGGCGCGGTCAGACGATTGACGTGACCGTCTCGTCGCTGGGCGATGCCAAGAGCTTGCGCGGCGGTACGCTGCTGATGACGCCGCTGCGCGCGGCTGACGGCGATGTCTATGCGCTGGCGCAGGGCAACCTGGTGATTCCAGGCCTAAATGCACAGGGCCGTAGCGGGTCGAGCGTCACCATCAATACGCCCACCACGGGCCGCATTCCGAAAGGAGCAACGATCGAGCGCGAAGTGGCGACGGATTTTGCAGAAACGCCCAGCGTGCGCCTGAACCTCAAGCGGCCGGATTTCCAGACGGCGTCACGCATTGTCGATGCCATCAACCAGGCACTCGGTGGCGAAGTGGCGAGCACGGCAGATGCGACCTCGGTAGACGTGGCCGCGCCTCAGGGGCCGAGTCAGCGCGTTGCGTTTGTCGCCAAGGTGCGCGCACTGAAGGTTGGGCAAACAGAGGTGGCGCCGCGCATCGTATTTAACTCGCGCACAGGCACCGTCGTTATCAGTCAAGGGGTGACTGTCAAGCCCGCTGTTGTTTCGCACGGGGCGCTGAAGGTGACGATTGCCGAAGGCACGGCAGTCAGCCAGCCGAACGAATTTGCGCGTGGCACCACGGTTGCCGCGCCGGTTAGCGAGATTGATGTCTCGCAGCGCGGCGGCAACGCCTTCCAGTGGAAGTCCGGTGCAAGCTTGCAGGCGATTGTCGACACGATCAACCGCACCGGCGCGACTCCTGATGACCTGATGGCGATTCTGCAGGCGCTGTCCGAAGCCGGCGCGCTGACGGGCGAGCTGGTGGTGATCTGACGAGGAACCAAGCAATGACACACGATTTCATGCCGATTTCACGCGCGTCCAATAGCGCTACAGGCGCCGATGCGAGCGCTATCCGCCCGGCCGAAGCCACGGATCGCCAGAAAATTGAAGCCGCTGCCGTGCAGTTTGAGGGCATGTTCATCGCCCAGATGCTCAACGAGATGAAGAAGGCAACTGACCAGCTCAAGGCGGACAACGGCTTTGATGACAAGTCCAGCGATTCGATGCTCGACTACGCAAACCGGGTTGTGGCTGATGCGATTGCGCATCAGCGGGCGTTCGGCATTGCCGACACGCTGGTCGCACAGATGCTACCGCGCGAGACCGCGAGCACGAACGACTAACGCGCTTTGGGCGCATTCAACGGATAACGGAGCACGTACATCATGAACATCACCCGAATCGGCCTGTCCGGCACGCTTGCAGCGCAGGCTGGGCTCAACATGTCGGCGCGCAACACCGCAAACCTGCTGACGCCTGGCTATACGCGCCAGGGCGTGATGCTGATCTCGCGCGTTGGCGGCGGTGTTGACGTGGGCTCGCTGATCCGCTTTGGCGATCACTACAAGACTGAGCAGAAGTGGGCATCGAATGGCCCGGCTGGCCAGTATGGCGTTGGAGAGTCGTATTTCCGCCAGCTTGAGGAGGTGATGGGCCTGGAAGACGGCAGTGTCAAGGCCGGACTCGACCGGTTCTTCGGCGCGCTTGATGAGGCCAGCGCCGACGTCACCAACCCCGCGCTGCGCCAGCAGGTGTTGATGGCAGCGAGCGGGCTGGCCACGAGCTTCAACAATCTGCAGCAAATGATGCGCGGCCAGCTCGACACGCTGCGCCAGCAAAGCGCAGCCACGGCAGACCAGATCAACGGCCTGAGCGCATCCATTGCGGACCTGAACCGGCGCATTGCCGATGCCGAGGCGATGGGCGGTGCGCCGTCCGAGCTGATCGACCAGCGCGACCAGGCGATCGACCAACTGGCCGCCCTGGCCGAGATTCGCACGGTGCGCCAGCCGGATGGCACGATTGACGTGAACCTCGTGGGTGGCGCGCCGCTCGTGGCGGGGTCGCAAGTGGCCAAGCTGGGTGTCGAGACGCTGGCAGACGGCACGTTTGGTCTGACCTACGAGCTTGGCGGCACGCAGCATGCGCTGGACGGCAGCAAGGTGGGCGGTTCGCTGGGCGGGCTGTTCACGTTCGCACAAGATACGCTGCTGCCGCAAATGGAGGCGATGCGCTCACTTGCTGGCGAGATTGCCGATCGCTTCAACACGCAGATGCAGGCCGGCTACGGCATGGATGGCCAGCCGGGCCAACCGCTGTTCACGTTTGATCCGGTCACGGGCCGTTTGACGGTCAATGACATGACACCTGACCAGCTTGGCTTCTCGTCGGACCCGAGCGCACCTGGCAACAACGACAACCTGCTCAAGTTGATCGGCCTGCGCTCCGAGAAGATCAACCTGCCGGGCTTTGGTGAAACCTCGCTTGGCGACGCGTACACGATGCTTGTCGGCAAGCTTGGCGCTCAAGCCCAGCAAAACCAGTCGATGCTGGCGATGGCGGGCGAGGTCCGCAAGCAGTCGGAAGAGGCATGGCTTGCGGTGTCGGGTGTCAGCATGGAGGAGGAAGCCGTCAACATCGCTGAGTACATGCAGGTGTATTCGGCCAACATGAAAGTCATCTCTGTCGCGAATGAGTTGTTTGACGCGACGATCAAGAGCTTCTAAGGAGAACACCATGCGTATCACCAACCAGCAACTCGGCAACATGATGCTCTCCACCTTGCGGGCGTCGAGCTCCAAGGCCGCTGACCTTACGTCCAAGATGACGTCAGGCCAGCGTGTGCAGCGTGCGTCTGACGACCCGATTGCCGCCGTGCGGCTGCTGATGCTTGAGCGCGACACGTCGTTGACGGCACGCTATCGCAAGAACATTGACACGCTGACAGTGCGCCTGCAGAAGAACGAAGCCCATCTGGACGGCATGCTCGACACCATGATGTCGGCCAAGGACATGCTGACAGCCGCCGCCGACGGCAGCCACAGCGCGCCTGACCTGAACGCCATGGCGGGCCCGCTGCGTACGCTGCTCGACAACCTCAAGCACGCCGCCAACGCAAAGGACAGCGATGGCAACTACCTGTTCTCCGGCACGCTCACGGGCACGGCCCCGATTGCCTACGATCCGAGTGCACCCGCCGGCAGCCGATATACGTATGCGGGCAACGCCGAGACGCAGAGCGTCGTGATCGGACATGGCGTGACGCAAACCGCCAACGTGACGGTCGATCAATTGGCTGAGGTCATGAACAAGCTCGAAGCCGCAGTCGATGCGCTTGGCGATGCGAACGTCGATCCGAACGCCCCCGCGCTGCGGGACATCGTGACGGCGGCCCTCGATGCCACGTCGAGCAAGGGTGTGGATGCGCTGTCCGCGAAGATTGCTGGCCTGGGTGGTGCGCAGAACACGCTTCAACTGATGGACGACAACCATTCGGCGCAGCTCATTGCCAATGGGCAGGCGACGCAACTGGTGGGTGAGCTGGATTTTGCTGAGGCCTACGACCAACTCAATAACTACATAGCAGCCATGAAGGGTACGTACCAGATTTACGGCCGCATGAAGCAGTTGTCGCTGTTCGACGCCATCTGAGATCGTCGCCATGGATACGCGACTGAGCACACAGGGCATCGAGCGTGCGCATTTGGGACGTAGCAGCGATGCTACGGTATCCAGCCATTCACGGCGCGGGGCGGACGCGGCGCAGGCGGCCCAGGCATCGGCTGCGCTGTCTGCCAGCGCGCAAACGCTGCCGATCCCCAAAAGCAAGCTGATCGGCCCCCCTCTGTTGCCTGGCGCGGCGGCCAATTTCACGGCCAGCCAGGCCCAGCTGAATACCGATGTGACCGGCGTGCAGCGCGCGTTGGCCTTTGCCGATGCGGCTGCCGTGCACTTGCATGGACTGAAAGCATCGTTGAGCGCCGCGCTGAGCGGTGCGCCGCGCGCCGGTGACGATCCGGCAGCCAGGATTGCCAGGTTCGATGCGCTTTGGCGTGAGCGAGCGGCGGCAACAGGTGGCGTGCTCGACGCCCAACTCGCTGTGCGTCCAGCGGGGGACGCGACACGCACCTTTCGCCTGCGCGGGCTGGACGTTGAGCAATGGCGCCGCGGTAGCCCAGAAATGCTGACGTTTCACCCCGCAGGGCTGGGTAAGCAAACAGCTTCGCTCACGTTTGGCGACGACACGCTGGAGCCCGCTGCGTTTGCGCGGCGACTGGACCGTGCGCTGGCCAGCAATGGTATCCGCGTAACGCTGGCGGCAGATGGGCAGGTCGACTTCACGGTTGCTGAATCCCGCTGGCCGGTTGTGCGTGACCAGATGATGCTGCGCGGCGCAGGCAAGCGCTTTCCGGGTGGTCGACCAAGCCGTGCGCGCGCTGATGTGGCGCCGGAGGCTGTGGAGCCTGGGCGCTGGAAGGCCGGTGACCGAGCATCGCAACGTGTGGCATTGCGCGAGGTTGTGCTTGCGCTTGAAGGCCTCGGTCAAGCGCAGCAGACGCTGCGCGCGGAGCTCGACGTCGCTTCCAAGGGCGTGCGGGAAGGAACGGGGCGCGCAGCCAGAACGCTGGCCAACGATGCGGCCCAATCGGTGACGGCAGAACTCTCGCGCACCGGCGACTACAACGTGCTGTCGGCCGTCTCGGCAACGCTCTCGGGCCTGAGCCGCGCACGCGTTGAAACCTTGCTCAAGGCCTGAGCACAGGGTGCGGCGTTGCCGGAATCGTCAACAGCCAGTTGATCATCAAGATTCTGTTGAACATTGTTCAGCGTCGCTTGTGAATCAGTGACTCTGACGGGGAGATCCACTTCCCGAAAGGAGACATCGGCGATGAAGCACTCCCCCCGTTTGTTCCGCCCGCGCTTGAGCGCCGGCACGCAAATCCTTCTTGCGCTCATCCTTGGTATCGCAGCGGGCCACTTTATTGGTGAGCCGGCCAAGATGCTGCAACCGTTGGGCGACGTGTTCATGTCGCTGATCCGCATGTGCGTGATCCCGGTCGTGTTTGTGTCGCTCATCAACGGCATTACCTCGTTGTCCGATCTTGCCGCCATGCGCCGGATCGCCTGGAAATCGATCGCCATCTATGCGCTGCTGATGTCTGCAACGGCCGTACTCGCCATGAGCACGGCAGGGCTGTTCGAAATCGGCAGGGGTTTTGATTTGCCCGTTGTGGTGGACGCCACGGCGCTTGTCGAGCCGACCAGCCTGAAAGATGCGCTGTTGTCGGCCATTCCATCCAATCCATTCAAATCGTTTTCCGACGGGGCACTGCTGCCGACCATCGTGTTCGCTATCTTCTTCGGCCTGGCGATCAACCTGTCGGGCGAACGCGGTGAACCCGTGCGCGGCTTTTTCGACAGCCTGTCGGCCGTCGTCTTCAAGCTGATCGGTATGGTGCTCAAATTTGCGCCGGCTGGCGTGTTCGGGCTGATGGCCTACGTGACGGCTGATCATGGTTTCTCGGCGCTGGGCCATCTCGGCTCGCTTGTGGCGGTCAACTATGCGGTGCTGGTGGTGGTGATGCTCGTCATGTGCAGCATGTTGCTGGCCGTGTTTGGCCTCAACCCGTTGCCATTCCTGCGCAAGATGCTGCCGGTGCAGCTCTTCGCGTACTCGTCGGCAAGCAGCGCGGCTACGCTTCCGCTCAACATGGAGACCTGCCAGACGCGCCTGGGTGTCGATGGCCGCATCGCAAGCTTCGTGCTGCCGCTGGGCTCGACCATCAACATGGCCGGTCTGGCGAGCTACCTGGGCACCGTGGCGATTTTTGCCAGCAATGCCTATGGCATCGAGCTGTCGATGGGGCAGATGGTGATGGTGGTCGTCACGACCACGCTCGCCTCGATTGGTGCGGCTGGCATTCCGGGCGCGGGCCTGGTGGTGATGAGCCTGGTGCTGACGGCGGTTGGGTTGCCTCTGGAGGTGATCGCTGTCATCGCTGCTGTGGACCGGCTGATCGACATGTGCTGCACGTCCGCCAACGTGACGGGCGATACGGTGACGGCCGTGGTCGTGGCGCGTGCGGAAGGTGCGCTGGATATCGACAAGTACAACCGCGCGTAAGCAATGTAAGAGGCGGGGTACGGTGCAGCCAACGGCGCCGCGCTCCCATACCAACAGGCCACCCAGGGTGGCCTTTTTTTCGTGTTGCGTTTCCTTCAGGTGCTTTCCTGGGCATCGGCTGTGGTTGTAGAGCCTGCTGTTGTTGCAGGTCTCTACTGGCACGGCTGAAATAGGAGGCGTGCGAAGGCCGCGAACACTACGAGAAGCGCAGCCCCTCAAAAACTGGGGTGAGCAGACCCCTGATGTTGTCGGCGTCTCGATCTGGCGTGCAGAGAACAACCGGTTCGAATATGGCGACCCGGCCACCGGAAAATCACGGCGCCAGAAGGGTGGCGCCGGCCATGTCCTTTTCTCCGAGGGCAACGCCGACCAGGTCCGCGTTCGACATCGGAAGCGTGCTGGTACGTCGGCTGAAACACTGAATGCGCGTGAGTTCACCGACTCCCGAGAGGCGCCGCAACCTAGGAATGCGGGCAATCCGACGGTCCGGAGTGATGTCGTGCATACGCCCTAACGCTGGCGCGCATGCGATCCGCTTCAGCCAGCCCAGCCCCGCACGATAGCGAACCTGCGTCCATCGCACCCATGCAAAAAGGCCCGCGGCATTGCTGCAGCGGGCCTTTTGCATGCTGGTCCTGACCGGCGTCTTACCCCAGCGCGCCAACGACGCTGACTTCCTTGTTCTCCGGAATTTCGTTGTACGACAGCACGGCCAGCCCTGGTGCAAACAGCTTGGCGTAACGCGCGAGTATCGGCCGGATACGCGGAATCACCAGAAGCAGCGGGGTCAGGCCCATCTGCTTCATCTGCTCGGTCACGGCGGGCATGTGCGTCTGCAGTTGCGAGAGCACATTCGGCTCGACCGGGAAGTTGTCGATCGGGGCGCGCACGCCGGATTGCTCCGAACGGCTGAGCGCACTCAACAGGATGTTCTCTAGTTCGGTCGTCAGGCTGAAGCCCTTGAGCTCCGCTTGCTGGCCGTTGAGCCCCGCCACGATCTGGCGGCGTAGCGCGCAGCGGACCTCGGCAGCAAGCAGCAACGGTTCCTTGGTGGTCTCGGATGCCTCCACCAGCGTGGCGGCCACAGTCTCGATGTCCTTGATCGACACGTTCTCAGCCAGCAGCGTTCGGAAGACCTTGCGCAGTTGGCTGTGCGTCAGCGCCTTGCCCAAGGCATCGCTCAACACTGGTGCAATGGTGGTCAGACGCTCGATGATGGCCGTGACGTTGTCGTAGCTGAACAGCTCGGGCAGGGCTTCGCGCACCAGCTTGCTGGCGTGCGTGGCGATGACCGTGGCGCAATCGACCACTTGGTAGCCGAGGCCGAGCGCATGTGCCTTCTGTTCGGGTTCGATCCAGGTCACGGGCATGCCGTAGGCCGGGTCCACGCCAGGCGTGCCATCGAGCTCGCCGTACACGGTGGGTGACGGAATGGCCATCATCTTGCCGGGCTGCACCTGCGCTTGGGCCAGTGCGGTGCCGTTGAGCATGATGGCGTAGCCGGCAGGCGGCAGGCTCATGTCGTCACGCGCGCCAATGGGTGGCAGCAGAAAGCCGAGCGATTCTGACAGGCTCTGGCGCGTGCCCTGCAGGCGGCGCACGAGCGGCGCACCTTGTGTACGGTCTACGAGCTGTACGAGCTTGTAACCCAGCGACACCGAGAGCGCATCCACGTACGGCAGGCTGCTCCAGTCCAGCGTTTCCTCACGCGGGGCGGCCAGGGCGGCCTCCATCGTGCGAGCGGTTTCGCTGGCGCTTTCCTCTTCCGCCGGAGAGGGGCGCCGCGCCATTTTCCAGCCCACATAGCCCAGCACAGCCGCAAAGCCCAGGAACACCAGCGTCGGCATGCCCGGAATCAGGCCCAGCGCAGCCATCAGGGCAGCGGCGCTGAACAGTACAACGGGCGAAGCCAACAACTGCTGGCCGACTTGTTGTTCGAAATCGCGCGAGTCGTTGATCCGGGTGACGATCACCGCAGCGGCGGCCGACAGCAGCAGCGCAGGAATTTGCGCAACCAGGCCGTCACCGATCGTCAGCAGTGCGTATTGGCGGAAGGCGTCGGCGGTGGACAGGTCGTGCATCATCACGCCAATCACCAGACCGCCGATCAGGTTGATGACGAGCACCAGAATGCCGGCGATGGCGTCCCCACGCACAAACTTCGAGGCACCGTCCATTGCGCCGTAGAAGTCGGCTTCGGAGGTGACGTCCTTGCGGCGCTTCTGGGCCTGCTCCTGCGTGATGACGCCAGCGTTCAGATCCGCATCGATGGCCATCTGCTTGCCGGGTAGCGCATCAAGCGTAAAGCGTGCCGACACTTCCGAGATCCGCTCGCCACCTTTGGTCACCACGACGAAGTTGATGATCATCAGGATCACGAACACCACCAGGCCGACCACGAAGTTGTTGCCGATCACCACGTTACCGAACGACTCCACCACCTGACCGGCCGCGGCCGTGCCCGTGTGGCCGTTGAGCAGCACCACGCGGGTGGAGGCCACGTTCAGTGTCAACCGCATCAGCGTGGCGGCCAGGATGATGGTCGGGAATGCCGAGAAGTCGAGCGGCCGCTTGACGGTGACGGCCACCATCACGACGACGATGGCCAGCACGATGTTGAACGTGAACATCATGTCCAGCGCGATCGGCGGCAGCGGCAGGATCACCATCGCAAGGATGGCGAACACGGCAAGCGGCACGCCGAACTTCATCCGCTTGAGCATACCCAGGTAGGGGGCGAGTGCGTTCATCAGGATTGGGCCTTTTGCAAATGGTCAGGAATATCGAAATGGTTCGGTAGCATCGGCTCCAGGCCGCGCTTGCCGTGGCGGAACGCCTTGATCTGCAGCACGTAGGTCAGCACTTGGGCGACGGCGCGATACAGCGCGGCCGGAATCTGCTGGTTCACCTGGCTGGTGTGGTACACCGCACGCGCCAGCGGAGGCAATTCAATCACCTCAACGCCGTGTTCTTTCGCCACGTCGCGGATGAAGAGCGCAGTCTCGTCGATGCCCTTTGCAACAAGGTAGGGGGCGTGCGCCCTGGATTCGTCGTACTTCAGCGCCACGGCGTAGTGGGTTGGGTTCATTACCACCACATCGGCCGTCGGCACGGTCTTTCGGATGCCCTGGCGTGCAAGCTGGCGCTGGATCTGACGGATCCGGCTCTTCACTTCCGGCTTGCCTTCGGACTGTTTCATTTCGTCCTTGATGTCGCGCTTGCTCATGCGCTGGCCGCGCATGAAGATCATCCACTGCACGGGCACGTCAATCAGCGCGAACAGCACGAGCATGCCGGCCATCGCCAGCGCTGAATTCAGAAACAGGTCTGCACCCCCGGCCAATGCGTTGGCAAGCGGCGCGCCTTGCAGCTTGGCAAAGCCAACCAGGTTCACGCGGCAGACGATGACCAGCGTCGCGATCAACGCCATCGCCTTCACCACCGTCGTACCGAACTGGATGTAATGCTTGCCTGACACGAGCCGCTTGATCCCCTCAATCGGGTTCATGCGGCTCATCTTCGGCATGAAGTTCTTGCTGCTCATTACCCAGCCGCCCGGCACTATCGAGGCGATGATCACCGCCGCTGGCACCGCCACCAGCGGCGCGAGCATCTTGCCAATGAGCAGCAGCGTGGCCGGAAACAGCATGGAAGCGGTATCGCCCAGTGCGCCGTCGGCCGACAGATCGGCAAACGACAGTGCGAACAGCCGACGCAGGTCGATCAGCCAGCCAGGCGCGAGCACGACAATCAGCTTGAGCGCCACCAGCACGCCGACTGCGGTGCCAATGTCGCGCGAGCGCGCCACCTGGCCTTCTTTCTTGGCCTTGCGCAGCTTCTGCGGGGTGGCTTTTTCGGTCTTGTCGCCGTTGGACTGCTGGCTCATCAGGCCCCCTTAGCCAACGTGGGCGACATCGACGGCATGGCTGGCATGACGGGTTGCGCCTTGATGAAGAAGGAGAGGAATACCGACACGTTCATGGCCCCATCTGGTGAGTTGGCACCATTGTCGACGTGTCATGACGGAACCTTAAGAAGGTTGGACAGACCTTGAACGGAGGGGCAGGCACCTTCTACATGTGGCGCAAGCGCCCTGATTGGGGGCTTATTGTGGCGTGTGGCGCACGGTCGAGCGCTGGGCTCGTCACATGCGCTTGGCTGGCACCACCGGCATGGCCAATTGGTCGTACAGATCCAGCACATGCGAGATCATCCGGCCGTAGTGGTCCGGCAGCGACGGCAGCAGCAGCGTCAATAGCAGCAGGCCGAACATCGTCGTCACCGAAAAGCCGAGCGAGAAGAGGTTGAGTGAGGGGGCCGCGCGATTCAGCAGGCCCAGCCCGATTTGCACCACCAGCGTGGCAAACATCACGGGCAGCATCAGCGCAACGGCGGCTGAGAACATCCAGCCCGCCGCAAAGGCCAGGCGCCTGAGCGCTTCCATGTCAAACGCAAAGCTGCCGACCGGCCATACGGTAAAGCTGCGAGCGAGTACGTGCGTGATGACCAGATGACCATCCACGGCGAAGAACAGCAGGATGAACACGACATACATCATGCTCGTCACCACGTCGGTCATCTGCCCGCTCAACGGATCGTTGATCTGAGCCATCGACAGCCCCATCTGCGACGACACCACCGCGCCAAACATCTGCAGCACCGCCTGCACGAGATGGAACATAAAGCCGAGCAGCGCGCCAATCAGCACCTGCTCGGCCATGGCGACCACGCCTTGCATCGACATTGGATCAATTGCAGGCATTGCCGGCATGGCCGGCTGCACCACGAGCGCAAGCACCAGCGCAATCAGCGCGCGGATGCGCAGGGGAACGGCCGCCTCGCCCAGCATGGGGGCCGCAGTGAGCGCGGCGGCGATCCGGCAGAACGGCCAGACGATCGCGCTCGCAAGCGGCAAGAGCTTGGCGAAGGCGATTTCCACCGTCAGCCTGCCAGTTGCGCGGCACGGCCGAAGATCTCGACCGTGTAGTGCATCACGCGGTCTGCGACCCACGGGCCGGCCAGCGCCAGCGCCAGCAGCGTCACCACCAGGCGTGGCAGGAAGCTCATGGTTTGCTCGTTGATCTGCGTCGCCGCCTGGAATAGGGCGACGAGCACACCGGTAATCAGGCCCGGCGTGATAAGCGTCAGGATGATGACCAGCACCAGACGCAATGCATCAATGGCCATGCTGGCGGCAAGATCGGGTGTCAGCATCAGAGCGCCCTCACACTGGTGATGAGTGTATTGACCGTCAGCGACCAGCCATCCACCAGCACGAACAGCAGCAGCTTGAGCGGTAGCGAAATCACAAGCGGCGACAGCATCATCATCCCCATTGCCATCAAGACCGAGGCGACGATGATGTCGATGACCAGGAACGGAATGAACAGCATGGCGCCGATCTGGAACGCGGTCTTCAACTCGCTCAGCACGAATGCGGACAGCTTGACCAGGAACGGCTGCGCTTCGGGCTTTTCAATGTGTTCGGTGCCGGATAGCTTGGCCATTTGTGCGAGCGTGGCCTTGTTGGTTTGCGCCAGCATGAAGCGCGAGAGCGGTTGCTCTGCCGTCTGCAGCGCCACCTGCATGCTGATCTTGTTCTGATCATACGGAACGAATGCCTTCTGCCAGATCTCTTCGCCCACCGGGCGCATGGTCAGCATGGTCAGCACCAGTGCGACGCCGGTCACGATGCGCGCCGGCAGGCCCTGCTGAAGCCCAAGCGCTTGCTTGAGCAGCGATAGCACGATCACATAGCGCAGGAAGCTCGTCATCGTCATCAGCAGCGCGGGCAACAACCCGAGCAGCGTCATCAACACGAGGATCTGCGTCTTGACAGTGAAGCCTTGGCCATTTGCGCCGCTCGTTGCGAGCGTCAGCGCATCGGCCTGCGCAAGCGTTGGCAGGGCGAGTGCCACCAGTGCTGCGCCCGCGCACGCGATCGCGCGGCGGCGCACGGGCTGGCGCGCAGGTTGGCAAGTCAGCAGGGCGGCCGTCATGGTGCTCACGAGGCGAGAGATTTCAGATCGTCCAGATCGACGATCCGCAGGCCGTAGTGCTCGCCCGACACGACAACCTCTGCCGTGCCGATTTGCGCGCCGTTGACCTTGATGACGAGCGGTTCGCCCGCAAGGCGGTCGAGCTCCACGGTCGAGCCGGGCTCGAACGTGAGCAGGTCCGCCAGCGGTACGGTGGCAGAGCCGACTTCCAGCGTCAGGCGCACCGGAATGCGGCGCAGCATGCGCATCGGGTCGCGTTGCGGCGCAGCCTCCACGGCGGTTTGCGATTCGTCGCCGATGTCAAATTCATCCAGTGCGGCGGCCAGGTCGATGTCGTTGTGCGAGGTCATGTCTTGGGTTACTCCACGGGTTCGAAAGCGGTGATGCACACAGCGCCTTGCTGCTCGGCAAGCGCGGCGCGATAGAGGCGGACGTCGCCCACCAGCACCTCAGCGGTCTCGGGCAGGCGTACCGGTAGCACGTCGCCGCTGCGCAGCTTGAGCAGGTCGTCCAACGGCATGTCTTTGGTCAGCATGCGCACGGTGAGCTGCATCGGAATGCGCACGCCAGCGGGCGTGCCGTCGGCAACGGGCGTCGTTGCGTGCGGGCGCTGTGCGTCAAGCCGCGCAAACAGGCGGATCAGCCAAGCGTCGTCCAGTGCGAATTCGAGATCGCCTGAAAGGTTGCGCGCGGGCTCCTGGATCGTGATGCGCACAACGCGCGCACCCACGCTGGGGGACCCATCCGTGGTTGGGGAGAACGCGTCTGCCCGGTCACCGGTAATGGCCGTTGCGAAGGCGGTCAGCAGTGCACCGTGCATTTGCGCGGCAAAGCGGCGTTCCGTGCCCGATTCCGGCCCCGGATCAGCCGACGCGGCTGCATCGAACGGTGTGTCGTAATGGCACGCCAGCAGCGCAAGCATCAGGTGGCGGGTGGCGCGCACCGCAATCGCCCCGTTGTCAGACGTATATGCGTGCCAGCCGGCGGCATCGCGTGGGCGAAATGCACCGATGGCGATGTGTGTTGCCGTGAACTTGGTGCCACGACGCAGGTTGAAGCGCTCGTGGAAATAGTGGTCGATGCACCGCTGCACCTCGTGCAGGACATCGTCGAGCAGGTGATACGGCCGGCCCAGCGTGCACGGATCGAGCACGATCTGCGCCGCGGGTTGCACGTTGCGGGAGGAAGTGGGCAATGCCTGCACGTTCATGGTTCCGTTTGGGTGGGATGGCGCCATTGTCGTCAGCCCATGCTCAAAGGCGCAGAAGGTTGTACAGACCTTGAACAACAAAAAAGCCAACCCGCTTGTGGCGGGCTGGCTTGGTTTCCAGCGGGTTGCGGCGGTGGCCGCGCGTGCTTACTGGATCAGCGACATGACCATCTGGTTCATGCTGCTCGATTGCTTGAGCATGGCCATGCCGGCTTGCATCAGCACCTGTTGCGAGCTCATCTTGGCGGACTCGGCAGCCATGTCGGCGTCCATGATGCGGCCTTCAGCGTCGGCGGTGTTCATCGACATGTTGCCCAGGTTGTTGTAGACGTGGTCGAGGCGGTTTTCACCAGCACCGATGGCCGAGCGCATCGTGCCAACAGCGGCCAACGACGTTTCGAGCAAGGTGATCGTGGCGTTGGCGGCGGCAGTCAGCTCGTCGCCAGCGGTGGCGCCGTCGTACGACTTGGCGGCTGCCGTCAAGGCGGTGTGAACCGCAGTGAGTTGGGTGCCCACGTTGAAGCTCATCGTTTCGCTGGCAGACGCACCGATCTGGAACTTGATTTCCGCACCCAGCTTGCCGCCGGCTTCGGCGAGCAGCTTGGCACCGCCGTACGACGTGTTGCCCATGATGTTGTTCAACTCTTTGCCCAGTGCGTCGTACTCAGCCTGCATGGCCTTCTTGTCTTCGTCGTTGGACGAACCGTCGGCGGCTTGGGTCGCCAGATCCTTCATGCGGTACAGCACGTTGGTGACTTCGTTGAACGCACCGTCGGCCGTTTGCAGCATCGACGAGGCGTTCTGCGTGTTTTGCATGGCCACGCCCATGCCGCGCGTTTGCGCTTGCAGGCGAACGGCGATCTGCAGACCAGCGGCGTCGTCCTTGGCCGAGTTGATGCGCAGGCCGGTACCCAGGCGGGTCATGGTGGTGTTCAGGTCCGAACGGGTGTTACCGATGGCCTTCTGGATGTTCATTGCAGCAGCGTTGGTGTGCAGGCTCAACATGATGGTTCTCTCTAAATTGGGTTAGGGGGAAGAATCTGTTGCCGCCTGCTCATCAGACGGCCACGGCTGTTCAAGACGACGGCGGTGCGCCATGCATTAAATCAATCGTGCCGATAGGGCCGTGTGCGCCTCTGGCTGCAGAGGGGCTGGAAATGGCTGGCAAGGCTGGTACTATTTGCAGCACTCAATAGTGATTGACAATTCACGCATCTCGAACTCCTTCGACCATGTCGACGGCTATGTCTACCGACCACGAAAAAAAACGCATTGCCGTCCTTGAAGACAACCTTGCGCAAGCGCAGGCAGTTCAGCGCTGGCTGGAGAGTGCCGGGTACGATGTCATCGTCGAGCACGATGGCCGCAGCTTCATCGAGCGCATCGACAAGGAAAAGGTCGACATGCTGCTGCTCGATTGGGACGTGCCGGGCATGACCGGTATCGAGGTGCTGATCGACACGCGCAAGCGTGTTGACTACCTGATCCCCATCGTGCTGCTGACCCAGCACGACGACGAGCGCGACATCCTGCACGGGCTGGAAAGCGGTGCCGACGACTACCTCGTCAAGCCTGCCAGCGAGCGCATGCTGATCGCCCGCGTGGTTGCGCAATTACGCAAGTACTATCCGCAAACGCAGCAGAAAAAGCAGATCGAGTTTGCCGGCTATGTGCTCGACGAGGCCTCGCGCACGGCAACGCTGCCCGATGGCACGCAAGCAACGCTGCCTGAGCGAGAGTTTGCGATTGCCTATTACCTGCTCGAGCATGCGGGTCGTGTTGTCAGTCGTGATGCGCTGCTCAAGTATGTCTGGAAAGACACCGATCGTAAGCAGACCGGCACACTGGCAACCTATATGACTCGGGTTCGCAATATGCTGCGCCTGCGCAAACACGGGCTCGGGATCTCCAGTGTGTACCGCTACGGCTATCGCCTTGAGCGCATGGCAGATGCGCCCGATTCCAACATCGATTGACACGCCTCCGCCCGCCGTCCGGTCGCATGTCTGCCACCCTTCGCCGCCTCACTGCGCTTGGCCCTTGGCGGGGCCTTTTCGTGATTGCGATGCTGGTGTTGGCGGCCTTCAGTGGCCATCCGAGTGGTGGCGTGATGTCCGGGGCGCTCGACCGCGTTTTCTTTGATGTGATGGCGACGCTCGTTGCGCGGCCGTCGACCGGTCGGGTTGCCATCGTCAACATTGACGCGGCCACTGTGGCGCAGCTTGACCTACGGCAGATTGCCGATACTTCGGAGCAGCTACTCGATCGGTTAGGGGATGCGGCCAGCGTGGTCATCGACCTGCCTTTGTCGCGGGCGCTTGACAATTCGAGCCTTGAGGCGGGCATGCGCGTGCATCGGAACACGCTGCTGGTGCCGCCCGCCAACGCGAGCGACCCCGCTGGAAACCCGGTGCTGATGTTGCCGCCGACCGCGGTAACGCTTGCGGCGGCACTCAGCCAGCGCGAGGTTTACGTCGGTCACTATGGTGTGGTGACGGGCTTCGTCCCCTATGTTGCGTCCGCGAGCGGGCCGCGCGCGCACGTTGCGCTCGATGCACTGCGCGTGGCTGGCATCACGCCGCCGCTGCGCATAGATGCGTTCACGCAGCCCTACGCGCTATCCGTGGGCGGTGGACAGACGCAGGCGGTGGTGACGATGCTGCCGCGCAGGGTGGGGTTGCCGCAGTACTCGTATCTCGATGTCATCCGGGGGCGGGTGCCGAAATCCGCATTTGCAGGCAAGGTGGTGTTTGTCGGCAATCTCGCGTGGCGGGGTGAGGGCGCATATCAGGTGTCGTCGCTTGATTCGCACGAGGTTTCCCGTGCGCAGCTCGACGCGCTGCTCACCGATGCGGTGGTGGCGGGCAACCTCGCGCGGGAAGTGTCCTCCGCCGTCGAGGTGGTGGTCTACATTGCGTTGGCGCTGGGCATTGTCTTGATTTGCCTGTTCGTGCCGGGCCGCGCCATGCATGTGGCCGCAATTGGCTGGGGGGTGTTGATTTTTGCTGTGCCGCTTGTGCTGCTGGCGTTTCACATGTTTCTGCCGCTTGGCCTGCTGCCGTTCGTGTGCTTGCTGATCTACGTGTTTTTTGCATGGGATCGGCATAGCCGGACACTCGCATTGCTGCGACGTGAACTGTCGGAGTGGCGCGCGATTGCGGCATCGATTCAACCCAAGCATCGGATGTCAACGCCAGCCGCACTTGCACTGGCGCCCGATGGTGATCTCGCCGAGATCAAGGCTGCGCTGCGCCAGGTGCGCGGCTGGCAGACGCTGTATGTCGACATGATCAACCAGTTGCCGTATCCCGTGTTTCTGGCGATGGACGGCCATGTTGCCGTGTGGAATGCGAAGGCGGCGGCATTGATGAACGCCGATGCGGCGGCCGAAGCCACGCCCGGTACGACGCAGGCACTCGCACAGGTCGAACAGTTCGTCGCAGAAAGCGTGCTCAAGGGCGGTGATATCAGCCACGAAATCGAGTGGGGCGGTCGCGCCCACATGTTGGTATGCGAACCGCTGTCGAGCGAGTCGGAAGGCGCCGACGGGGTGGCGCAGAGGTCGCACCTGGTTTGCCTGATTGATATTGCTGATGTGAAAGACTTGGTCTCGCAAGACAAGCGCATGCTGAGGCATATTGCGCACGATTTGCGCAGCCCGCTGACGGCGATCCTGTCGTTGATCGACCGTCGCGGTGCGACCCACAATGACAATGTGGTCACGCCGACGGACCGTGAGTTCTTGAGTGATCTACGCCAGCAGGCCGCCTATTCGCTGCGCATTGCGAAAGACTTCATGCAGTTGAGCCGCGCCGAGCGTCTGGATCGCGCGGAGTTCGAGCCCGTGGCATTGAGCGAGGTGGCCGAAGAAGCCATCGACCAAAGCTGGCTTGCCGCCGATCAGAAGGGAATCGTATTGCACGAGCCGGTGTTTTCGGTGGACGACACTATCGTTGATGGCAATGCCGACATGCTTATGCGGGCGCTCGTCAACGTTGTGGATAACGCGATCAAGTACTCGCCGTCGGGCACGACGGTGTCAGTCGCCATCGACGCCACAAGTGACGGCGCGCTCGTGCTGAGCGTGACCGACCAGGGAATCGGCATGACCGACGAGACGGTGCACCGCCTGTTCGAGCCGTTCTTCCAAGCCGAGCGCAAGCCCGATGGCAGCGGGGGCGTTGGCCTCGGGCTGCCCTTCGTCAAGACCGTGATCGAGCGGCACGGTGGCACGATCGACGTGCGCAGCCGGCCAGGGCATGGCACGGTATTCGCGCTGATCCTGCCGCGCACGCTCAAGGACTGATTCGCGCGCTGATTTGCGCGTCGGTTTCCCGTTCGAGCCTGCCTCGGAGTATCGTGGCAGGCATGTCACCCGCCGCTTTCACGTTTGATCGCATCCTGACGCCGCTGCTGCCGCTGGCCTTGCGTGGGCATACCGTTGTGCGTGCCTGGGCTGCGAGCGCCACATTCAAGCACGCCATCGAAGCGCTCGGTGTGCCACATACCGAGGTGGGACGGGTGCTTGTGGATGGCCGCGCGGAGGCATTGGAAGCCGTGCTGCCCGTGCACGGTCACGTGACCGTTCTAGGCGTGGAACCGTCGCTTCCTGCTGCGCCGCTGCACTTTCTGTGTGACGCTCACCTGGGCGCAACCGCACGCCTGCTGCGTATGGCCGGCTTCGATACCACCTACGACAACAATTATGCCGATGCCGCCATCGAGGCGCTGGCCTTGGCGGACGACTGGATTATCCTCTCGCGCGATCGTGAGCTGCTCAAGCGGCGCGGTATCCGCCGTGGCGCGTTTATTCGCGAGCGTGAGCCGCAGGCGCAGATGCGCGAGATCGTTGCGCGTTTCAGGCTGGCGGATGCAGCACGGCCATTTTCACGCTGCCTGGAATGCAACGTGCCGCTGCGTTTGCTGAGCTTGGAAGAGGCCGCCGGCAGCGTGCCGCCGCGTGTGCGAGAACGGCAGCACCTGTTCAGTACCTGCGATGTCTGCCAACGTGTCTACTGGCCGGGCTCGCATTGGGCACGTATGAATGCCCTGCTGGCTGGCATGCTGGCACCGCAGGCAGAAGACGGGGTACCCAAGACCGCCGAACGCATCCTGCGTAGCGGCAGCGCAGGCGCCTGATAGCGAAGCGCCCGCCGCAACGGAAGGGTACTCAGACCAGGCTCAGGCGCACGTCGATATTGCCGCGCGTAGCGTTGGAGTACGGGCAGACGATGTGAGCGCGGTCGATCAGCGTCTGGGCTTGGTCGCGCTCCATGCCGGGCAGGCTGATCTTCAGTTCGACCTCGATACCGAAGCCATTGGGAATGACGCCAATGCCAACGTTGCCTTGCACGCTGGCGTCTGCGGGCATGCGCAGCTTGTCGCGCGCGGCCACGAACTTCATCGCGCCGATGAAGCAAGCGCTGTAGCCGGCCGCAAACAGTTGTTCTGGGTTGGTGCCTTCGCCACCAGCACCGCCGAGCTCACGAGGCGTGGACAGGCGCAGATCCAGGTTGGCATCGCTGATGACGGCACGGCCGTCGCGGCCACCGGTGACGTTGGCTTGGGCGCGGTACAGGACGTTTTCGATCGACATGGCAGTTCTCCTGATCAAGGTTGGGAGCGAAGTGCAGCGGCCGTCGGAGCCGAAGCACTGGGTTGATATAGTTTGCTATTAAATAGCGCGCTATGTATTTGCTTCAAAAAAAGCGAGTGTATTGCGGCACCCGCCGGGGTCGTGTTCTCGCTTTAGGCGGCGTGTTTGAAAAGCCGCCCGCGCAAGTCATTCAGCTGCGTACGCAAGGCTTCAATGTCCTTTGGGGCGCATTCCGCGGCAGCACCGATGCAGTTCGGCACGTCCTTGGCGCGTTCCCGCAATTGCCAGCCCGCGTCCGTCAGCGAGATGATCACCTGGCGCTCGTCCTCCTCGGAACGTCGGCGCTCGATCACGCCCGACGCCTCCAGACGCTTGAGCATGGGGGTGAGGGTGGCCGAATCGAGAAACAGCCGCTCGCCGATCGCCGACACGGTCTGCGCGTCGTTCTCCCACAGCACCAGCATGACCAGGTATTGCGGATACGTCAGGCCCAGGGGCTTGAGCAGCGTCCGATACACCTTGTTCAACCCGATCATGGTCGAGTACAGCGCGAAGCACAGCTGCACGTCCAGCGACAGGTTCGAGTGCGGAGAGGCGGTCTTGCGTGTGTCCATGTCGTGCATATTAGATAGTGCGCGATCTAATAGCAAGCTAAATTTGTGAAAATGCCAAAGTGACGTTAAGGCTCTATCGCTAGGATGGCTCAGGTGCGTTACGAAGATCCGCAACGAAGCGCTCGCGCCAGACCGTCAAGTTTGCTGTGCGCAGCCGATCCATCATGTGGGCATAGCGCGCCTTGCGTTCTTCCAGTGGCATGGTCAGCGCGCGGTTGAGCGCCTCGGCCATGCCACGCGTGTCGTACGGATTGACGATGAGTGCCGCGTCCAATTCGCGCGCCGCACCGGCAAAGCGTGAGAGCACCAGCACGCCCGGGTTCTCGGGGTCCTGCGCGGCCACGTATTCCTTGGCTACCAGGTTCATGCCGTCGCGCAGCGGCGTGACATAGCCGATGTGCGAGGTGCGGAACAATGCCATCAGTACGCGCCGCTCGTATTGCTTGTTGATGTAGCGAATGGGGGTCCAGTCCAGCTCGGAGTGCTTGCCATTGATGCGCCCCGATTCTGCCTCCAGGCGCTGGCGAATCTGCTGGTAGCTCTGCACGTCCTGGCGCGAGGTTGGCGCGATCTGGATGAAGGTCACGTGCCGGCGGTGGTCTGGAAAGTCATCAAGCAATTGCTCGAATGCGTGAAAGCGCTCGGGCAACCCTTTCGAATAGTCCAGGCGGTCCACGCTCATGATGAGTTTGGGTTGATTCGCCGGGCCATTTTCCTGCTCACTGCGCGGGCTGGTGTGCCGTGCGAACGGATTGCGCCGCGCCAGCGACGACACTGCTTGTTGTGCGATCTCATCGGGATGCACGCCGATGGGGTAGACCTCTGCACGTAGCGTGTGGCCGAACGCGTGCACCGGGCCGTTCTGCTCCCTGTTCTCGATGTAGCCACGTGCCTCGCGTTCGATGTAGTCGTAAAAGGCGACGCGGTCGGTTTCGGTCTGGAAGCCGACAAGGTCGTACGCACACAGCGCGCGCATCAGTTCCTCATGCGGTGGGATTGTCGTCAGGATTTCCGGTGCCGGAAACGGGATATGCAGGAAGAACCCGATGCGGTTGGTCAGCCCCAGTGCACGGCATTCGGCGGCAAACGGGATCAGGTGATAGTCGTGTACCCAGAGGATGTCGTCTGGCTTGACCAGCGCCTTGATCTGATGCGCAAACTGCGAGTTGACGCGTCGATAGCCGTGGTACTCCTGCCGCTGAAAGCGCGCCAGATCCACGCGATAGTGGAAGATCGGCCACAGCGTCGCGTTGGCGAAGCCGCGGTAGTACTGGTCGTAGTCGCGCCGGTTCAAACCGACGGTGGCATAGGTGATGTTGCCCTTGGTGACGATGGCGGGCTCGCTAGAGGCAGTGGTTGTGGTCTCGCCGCTCCAGCCGAACCACACGCCACCCGTCTCGCGCAGCGCATCGAACACGCCAACGGCCAGGCCGCCTGCCGTCCCCTGGCCCTCGGCGATGGGCGCGACGCGGTTGGAGATCACGATGAGCCGGCTCATGCGCCACCTCGCCTGTCTGCAACCATCGCGGCAAGCCACGTACGCAGCGCCGCTGGATCGTGTACGCGCCACAGTGCCTGGCTTGGACCGTTGCCAATCTTGATCGACCAGCCGTCAAGCGCGTTCACCGCGTCAAAGGCGCTTTCGTCGGTCAGATCATCGCCAGCAAACAATGGCGTGCGGCCCATGAAGGGGCGCTCGGTCATCAGCGTGTGCACGACATCGCCCTTGCTCGCGCCGCGCGGCTTGAGCTCGACGACCATCTTGCCCGCCTGCAGGCGGATGTGGTCGGAGTAACGGTGCGCAAGACGATCTGCCAAAGCGAGCACCGTGTTTTCCGCATCCGGGGTGTGGCGATAGTGCAGCGCGAAGGCGATGCCCTTGCTTTCCAGCATGACCCCCGGCAGTTGTGTGAGTTCGGCGCGCAGTTCGCGCTCCAACTCGGCGAGGACATCTGCGTCGGTATTCAGGCGGACGAAGCTGCCATCGGCATAGCGGCGTTCGGCGCCGTGCACCCCAGCAATCACCAGGCCGGGCAGGGCGAGCAACGATTCGAGGTCATGTACCGTGCGCCCACTGATGACCGCCAGCGCACCGCCGCAGGCGGCATGCAAAGCGGCCAGTGTTTCGCGCAGCGGCGCACAGACATGCACGGCGTCCGGTTGCGGGGCGATGTCGACAAGCGTGCCGTCAAAGTCCAGCAGGAAGGCCGTATGGGCAACGTCCACCTTGGGGAGCGGCGCCGCGCTGGTGAAATGCGGTGAGCGATCGTTTTTGGGCAAACCGGTTCATGTGAATGTGCGTGATGCGCCTGTTGACGCAAGAACCGGACCGGCCGCGCCAGAACCTGCGCACGATCCTGCTGCGCGGTCCGATCCTGGCCCTGCGATGCTCACCGTATCCATGTATGGCTGCGCTTCTCAGGCCAACCTTGGACCGCTCGCTACGGATCGCGCACAGGTTTTCAAGCGTTGTCATTTCGCCATCTACGGCCGGTTTGATGGGAAATTGGCATGTAAAAACGGACACGGGGTGCAAATCCTTCACCCTGCGCACGCTGCAGGCGTCACAACGATGCGGCCAGACGCGTACCTTGATCGATGGCCCGTTTGGCATCGAGTTCGCGTGCCTCATCCGCGCCGCCAATCACATGCACCTTGGCGCCGCCTGCTTGTAAGGGTTCGACCAACTCGCGCAGCGGTTCCTGCCCGGCGCACAGCACGATGGAATCGACCGGCAGCCATTCGGCGGCCTCGCGTTTCTCGCCGTAGCTCACCAGCAGGCCCTCGTCGCCGATGCGCTCGTAATTGACGCCGCCGACCATGCGCACGCCCATGTTCTTCAGGCTCGTGCGGTGGATCCAGCCGGTGGTCTTGCCCAGGCCCGCGCCCAGCTTGCCGGCGCGCCGCTGCAGCAGCATGATCTCGCGCGCTGGCGCCTCGGGCTGCGCGCGGATGCCATCCACGCCGCCGCGCACCTGGGTCGGATCGCCGACGCCCCATTCGGTGCGCCAGGTTTGCAGGTCCAGCGTGGGCGAGTGGCCGTCAAGCGCGAGGAATTCCGCCACATCAAAGCCGATGCCGCCCGCGCCGACAATCGCCACACGCTTGCCCACCGGCTTGCGATGGCGCAGCACGTCGATATACGACAGCACGCTCGGATGGTCCTGCCCTGGAATCTTGGGATTGCGCGGCGACACGCCCGTCGCAATGATGATCTCGTCGTACTTGCCCGCCAGCAGTTGCTGCGCGTTCACGCGTGCGCCCAGACGCAGCGTCACGCCGGTGGTCTCCACGCGGCGCGTGAAGTAGCGCACCATCTCGTGAAACTCTTCCTTGCCCGGAATCGTCTTGGCCATGTTCAATTGGCCGCCCAGCTCGGGTGCCGCGTCGTACAGGTCCACCGCATGCCCGCGCTCCGCCAGCGTGATCGACGCTGACAACCCGGCTGGCCCCGCCCCCACCACAGCAAAGCGTCGCTTGGCCGGCGTCTGGCGGATGACGAGTTCGGTCTCATGGCATGCGCGCGGGTTGACCAGGCAGCTCGCAATCTTTGCCTTGAATGCGTGGTCCAGACATGCCTGGTTGCAAGCAATGCAGGTGTTGATATCCTGCGCGCGGCTGGTTGCAGCCTTTCGCACAAAGTCCGGGTCGGCCAGCAGCGGGCGCGCCATCGAGACCATATCGGCGCAGCCATCGGCCAACACGCTCTCTGCCACTTCCGGCGTATTGATGCGGTTGGACGTGACCAGCGGAATGCCGACCTCGCCCTTCATCTTCTGCGTCACCCACGCGAACGCCGCGCGCGGTACGCTCGTCGCAATGGTAGGAATACGCGCTTCATGCCAGCCGATACCGGTGTTGATGATGGTGGCGCCGGCGCGCTCCACGGCCTTTGCGAGCTGCACGACTTCTTCCCACGAGCTGCCGTCGGGAATCAGGTCGATCATCGACAGGCGGTAGATGATGATGAAGTCACGGCCGACCGCCTCACGCGTACGCTGGACGATTTCCACGGGCAGGCGCATCCGATTGGCGTAGCTGCCGCCCCAGTCGTCGGTGCGCTTGTTGGTATGGGTGACGAGGAACTGGTTGATGAAGTAGCCCTCGGAACCCATGATCTCGACGCCGTCGTAGCCCGCTTCGCGTGCCAGTTGGGCGCAGCGCACGAACGCGCGGATCTGGCGCTCGATGCCGCGCGCGGAGAGTTCGCGCGGCGTGAACGGGCTGATGGGGGAGCGCAGCGCGGTGGGCGCCACGGCAAACGGGTGATAGCCATAGCGGCCGGTATGCAGGATCTGCAGCGCGATCTTGCCGCCTTCTTCGTGCACAGCGCTGGTTACGGCGCGGTGGCGGCGTGCTGCCCCATGCGTGGCCAGGCGCCCGGCAAACGGCTTGGTCCATCCCGCAATGTTGGGGGCGAAGCCACCCGTGACCATCAGGCCGACATCACCGCGCGCGCGCTCGGCAAAGTAGGCCGCCAGGCGGTCGAAGTGGTTGCCGTCTTCCAGCCCCGTATGCATCGAGCCCATCAGCACGCGGTTTTTGAGCGTGGTGAAGC
Source organism: Ralstonia sp. ASV6 (assembly GCF_016429285.1). Classification (GTDB taxonomy): domain Bacteria; phylum Pseudomonadota; class Gammaproteobacteria; order Burkholderiales; family Burkholderiaceae; genus Ralstonia; species Ralstonia flaminis. The sequence goes on along the minus strand of NZ_JAELUI010000038.1, from coordinate 11,224 downwards.
CGAGATCCAGCGGAGCGAGCAGGTGGGGGTACGGCGAGGAGGGCTTGGAGGAGGACATGGCCGGCGCGTCACGTGATGTGGGAACGCGCCGGACGGTAGCACCCAAGCGCCCGTTGGAACAACAGGGCGGGGCTCTAGATGCGTGGGGCGTGTGTCAGGATTTCTTCGGCTCGTCTTCAGCAGGCTTGCCGAGCAGCGCTTTCAGCAATTTGTTCTGGGGAATCGCACGGCCGGTGCCTTGGCCGGGCTTGCCGGCGCGCTGGCTGTCGCGCTTGAGACTGTTGGCGATCTTCAGGCCCTTGAGTTTTTCGAGGTCGGTTTTCTTCACAATGGGATCCGCAATGGGCGTCATGAACTGCGTGTTACGCTCGGCAGGATACGCGAAACGCCTGCTCCCGCCGGTTTTTTCCTGCATTTTCCCGTATGTCCGCCAACCCAACGCCACCTGCCACGCCCGTTCCCGACCTGTTTCAGCCCACCCTGCAGGACTGGGCCGACCAGCCCGCTCAGGCCTTTGAGCACTGGCTGGCCGCGCGCGGCTATCGGGAGTCGTCGGCCACGGTGTACCGCGCAATGTGGCGCAAATGGCTGCGGTGGGCCGAATCGCACCAACGTGCGTTGGCGGATTGGAGTGCGGGCGACATTGCCGCCTTCCTGGATGCGTCCGGCCTGACCAAGCTGCATCGGTATCGCTATGCGCGCCTGATCGAGCGCGTCTTCCATCAGATTGAATTGCTGCGCATGGGCACGCACAACCCGGCCAGCGCGGCAGTGAAGCAGAAACTGGCCGAGGGTGAGAATGACCCCACCACCTTTCTTTCCGCGGCCGAGCGCGTTGCCATCGAGGCCTCACTGGAGGTAGGCGCGCGGGCGAGTGAGGCGGCTGCCAATGCCAGTGCATTCAAGCTGGCGCGCGACAGGGCACTCGTGGCGGTGTGCCACGGTGCGGGGCTGAAGGTCGCGCAGGTGCAGTCATTGTTGCTTCGCCATGTGGGCGAGGCGCTGGAGAGCATTACCGTCGAGCCGTCGCGCGGCCCGGCGTATCACGCGCCGTTGCTGGTGAGCGCGCGCCCTGCGCTAGCGGCCTGGCTGGCCGTGCGCGGTCACGCCGAGGTGCCGGGCGAGCGTATCTTCGTGGCCGATGCCGGTGGGCGTGTCATGCATGCCGCCTCGATATACCGGCGTGTGGAGGCCTGGCTGGCCGCGCTGCCCGCTTTGGTGCACCGCAGCGAACGGCTTTCGCCGCAGACACTGCGCAACGGCTATGCCGCGGCGCTATTCGATGCCGGCGCAGCCCCTGCCGAGGTGGGGTACGCACTGGGCTTGCGGGACCAGACCTCGGCCTGGCGTCTGCGCTCTGCATATGCCGACTGGCAAGCGGCAGCCCATCCGGATGCGCACGCGGGCACCGCTTCATAACACCGCTTTTTTGCGCAACATCGTTTGCAAACGGCCCGCAGTACGGCGCTGGGCTTGCTATGATCGCGCTGTTCCGCCGCGCCGGTTGCATCGATGCTGCGAACCCGATGCCGCGCTCGAATCGGCACGCCACGATCTCTTTCTCGATACCTCGCACCCATGACAGAAACCATTCTGCTAACCGGCGCCACCGGCTACATTGCCTCGCATACCTGGGTTGAACTGCTGGATGCGGGCTATCAGGTGATCGGCCTCGACAATCTGTGCAACAGCAGCTCGATCGTACTGTCTCGTATCGAGCAGATCACCGCCAAGACGCCCAAGTTCGTACAAGGCGATGTGCGTGACCGCCGCCTGCTCGATGATCTCTTTGCCAGCACACGCATCTCGGCCGTCATCCACTTTGCGGCGCTCAAGTCGGTGGGCGAGTCGGTGCAGAAGCCACTGGCCTACTACGACAACAACATCGGCGGGCTGGTCACGCTGTGTGCATCGATGGCGCATGCCAATGTGCGCCAGTTGGTGTTCAGCTCGTCGGCAACCGTGTATGGCAATCCGCATACGGTGCCGATTACCGAGTCGTTTCCGCTGTCGGCCACCAACCCGTACGGCCAGACCAAGCTGATGGGCGAGCAGGTGCTGCGCGACCTGGAAGTCTCCAACGCCGCTTGGCAGATTGCCTACCTGCGCTATTTCAATCCGGTTGGCGCGCACCACAGTGGCCTGATTGGCGAAGACCCGCGCGGCATTCCAAACAATCTGATGCCTTACGTGGCCCAGGTGGCAATCGGCAAGCGCGAGAAGCTCTCCGTCTACGGTGGCGATTGGCCTACGCCCGATGGCACGGGCGTGCGCGACTACATCCATGTGGTCGACCTGGCGCGCGGGCATCTGTCGGCGCTTGATGTGCTGCGTCGCGATGGTCGTGGCTTTACCGTCAACCTGGGCACTGGGCGCGGTTATTCGGTGCTGGAAGTTGTTGAGGCCTACAAACGTGCGAGTGGCCGCCCGGTTCCGTACCAGATCGTGGACCGCCGCCCCGGCGATATCGCCGCGTGCTACGCCGATCCGGCACTCGCTGCATCCATGCTGGGCTGGCGCGCGCAATACGGTATCGAGCGCATGTGCGAAGACTCGTGGCGCTGGCAAAGCATGAATCCGGACGGCTTTCAGTCCCGCTGATCCACGACGCTGTTTGATACCCGCAGAACTGGAACCACCCCGCAGTGGATGATGTCGCTCACCTTGTTGCTCAACTGACTGGCAGGCTTGCTGGCGCGTTGTTGCCATTGATCGTGGCATGCGGCGCTGGCAGTTTGCTGCTGCGTTTGCTGGACGATCTGCGCAGTGCCGATGTCACGCGCGCCCGAGTGCCGCTGGCGATGACAGCACTGTTTTGCGCGATTGCGCTATGGACGGTGCCACTGCTGCCGCTGGTTGCGCGTTGGCCGCTGCACGAGGGCGCCGCGCTGTTGATGATGACGCCGGCATCGTTCTGCTGGAGTCTGGCGGTGGCCGCGCTGTGGTGCATCCTGGGTGGCCAGGCGGGCACCGTACGCGCGGTGCTGCTGGGTGTGTTGCTGAGCATCAGCGGCCCTGTGGCCGTGTTGTTGCTGGCGGGTGTCACCAGCTTCGATGCGCTGGCGTGGTCGGATGCCGGCGTGCTCGGCATCGTTATGCTGCTGTCGGCGGGGGCCTGTACGGCGGCGTTGCAGTTTGCGCTGTCGGCGCAATCAGGTGCGACGGGGGTGGCGGTCCGTCGCCCCATCGTGAGCCTGTTCGTGAGTGTGCTGTTTGGTATCGGTCTGGCCGTCGACGCGGTGTATGCGGCTTCGCTGGTGGATTCACCATCGGCTCTCATCGGCAACGTGCCGGCCTGGCTGCAGCTGCTGCTGGCGGGCGGGGCGGTGGCTACGGTGCTCGCCGGCTTTTTGCTCGGCTATCGTGACCGCGCATCGGGCGACACCTCCGCCGCGATTGCCACCCGCGAAATCCGCCGCCGCAAGGAGACGATGCAGGCACTCAATGATCTGGAGCAGAGCTATCGGCAGCGCGAGGCCGAGCTGGCCGCGCGGCATCAACTGCTGCTCGATGGTGCGGATGTCGGCTTGTGGGAATTTGATCTGATTACACGCAGCGCACAGTTCTCCATGCGCTTTGCCGCCATGCTCGGCTACTCGCTCAAGGAGATCGGCCCGAGTACCAGCGAGTACCTGCGCCTCGTGCACCCGGATGATCTGCCGCTCGTGCTCAACCGTATCCAGGCGCACGTTGATGGCAATGTGCCTTCCTATGCTGCGGAGTTCCGCATGCGGCACAAGGATGGCAGCTATCGTCAGATCGTCGCGCACGGTGTGGCTTTGCGCGATGCGGGCGGCCGTGCCACACGCATGGCTGGCTCGCACGTCGAGCGGGTGCTAAAAATCGCCTCGGCAAATACTGCCTTGCCAGATATTGCCGCGTCTGCTGCGCAGCCCGAGACGCTTCGTCGCCAGGGGCTGTGGGAGTCGTGGTCGCCGCTGGACAATGCGACCGATATCTCCGACGCACCAACCACCGTGACTGTGCCGACCGAGCCGGCACCAGCGCCCGCCAGCAACGGCACACTGCCCAGCATCAATCCCAACGCGCTGCGTTGAGGTTTCCTCATTTTTCCGGCGCTTGATCACGCCCGGTACTCAAGTTTTCTTCCGGCTCGCCCGATAGCTCATGCAGAGCGCGTGCAATCGCGCCGGGGAGCACCGCCAGCATCATGCGGACAAGAAGAAACGCTTGGAGGAAGGAAAATGAACCGACTCACGCTTCGACAGAAGCTGTGGCTGCCGCTCGTCCTGAGCTGGCTGTGCCTGCTTGTGATCACCTTGTGGAGTGCATGGAGCGCACGGACTGTGCGCATGGAGGAGCGGCAGCGCGATCTGCAGAACGTCAGCGCCACCGCATTCAGCGTCATCAAGGAATACGGCCAGTTGGCGCAGGACGGCAAGATGACGGTGGAAGAGGCCAAGGCTCAGACCATCGCGCGCTTGAAAGACATGCGCTATGGCACCGACGGCTATTTCTCGCTGTCGAGAACCGACACCGTTTCGGTCATGCACCCGATCAAGCCCGAGATGGTCGGCAAGAACATGTCTGCAGCAACCGATCCCGAGGGCAAGCATCTGTTTGTGGACATCGCACAGATGGCCAAGGCAGGCGGCGGGTTCGTGCGCTATCTGTGGCCGAAGCCCGGCAGTGATAAGGCGGAGCCCAAGCTCACCTACGTCTCGTATTACGAGCCTTGGGATTGGTCGATGACGACGGGCCTGTATATCGATGACGTTGATGCTGCGTTTCGTGCCTCGCTCATGCAATCGCTCGGTTTGTTGCTGGGTGTTGGCCTGCTGATGACGGTGGTTGTGGTGGCCGTCACGCGCGGTTTGCAGCGGCAGTTGGGCGGTGAGCCGGCGTATGCCGCAGATGTTGCAGCGCGCATTGCGGGCGGCGATCTGGCGGTACGCGTGCAGACGCGCCAAGGTGATCGCGACAGCATGCTCTTCGCCATGTCGCAGATGCAGCAGCAGCTGACGGGCACGATCAGCGACATCAAGAACTCGGCTGATTCCATCGCCAGCGCAACCAAGCAGATTGCGGCCGGCAACGCTGATCTGTCACAGCGGACGGAGCAGCAGGCGTCGTCGCTGGAAGAGACGGCATCGAGCATGGAAGAGCTGACCAGCATCGTGAAGCAGAACGCCGACAACGCCCGCCAGGCCAGCACGCTTGCAGTCAACGCGTCGGAGATCGCCGTCAAGGGCGGTGAAGTGGTCGGGCGTGTGGTCGAGACCATGTCGGGCATCAACGAGAGCAGCAAGAAGATTGCCGACATCATTGGCGTGATCGAGGGCATCGCGTTCCAAACCAACATCCTGGCGCTCAACGCCGCAGTGGAAGCCGCCCGCGCCGGCGAGCAAGGCCGCGGCTTTGCCGTGGTGGCGGGCGAGGTGCGTAGCCTTGCGCAGCGTTCGGCCAGTGCCGCCAAGGAGATCAAGGAGTTAATCGGCGACTCGGTGGGGCGTGTGCAGAACGGTTCTGCGCTGGTGCAGGAAGCGGGAACCGTGATTGACGAAGTGGTGGTCGCGGTCAAGCGCGTGACCGACATCATGGGTGAGATTTCTGCCGCATCCGACGAGCAAAGCTCAGGTATTGAGCAGGTCAATCAGGCCGTGAATCAGATGGATGAAGTGACGCAGCAGAACGCTGCGCTGGTGGAGCAGGCTGCGGCTGCAGCGCTCTCATTGGAAGAACAGGCGCAATTGCTGCGCTCGGCAGTGGGGCGCTTCCAGGTATAACGAGCTGAAGCCTAAGAAAAACAAGGCCGGCAATATCGCCGGCCTTGTCTTTTGTGGTTTCCGGTTGCCTCTGTGTGCAGACTCGGATGTACTACTTTTCTGTGCGGATCAGGCGACCAGAAAATCCTCCATCTTCCGACCCGACGACAGTTCCTTGACCAGCCAGCCTGGGCGCTTGCCGCGGCCCGTCCAGGTATTGCCGCTGCTGTCGCGGTAACGCACCGGCACCTTGCGGCCAGCCTTTTTCGAAGCCACTGCACCCTTGGCACCAAAACCGAGGTCGTCGGCGGTCAGGCCATATTCCACGATCTTCTGCTTGATTTCGGCGATCACCGTCGCCTGTTCGTTTGCCCGAAGTTCATCGGCCTGGCGCTGCAGTTCAGAGATCTTCTGAACGATTTCCTTGTAAGTCGGCATTATGGATTCCTCAACTTTGCAATTGAAACATGGGCACGCTCCCCGTTGCCCACCGCATTATAACGACTTTGCCCGAGTGAAATGAATTTCGTTAAGACCTCATGTCAACAGCGTGGATTTTGCGCAGCGCTGTGCGTTGCGCAAACCGGCATGGCGCGGCCATTTATCCGGAGTAATGGAAATTGTGAACATATGAAGAAGTGAGAAATCGCACTACTGTGTGCGTTCAATGCCAACGAGAGGCATTGAGCGGTCAGGGCACACATTCTTTTTATGTGATTGCTTCATTGCTTCGGCAGCCGTACTGGATACCGATTTGACGAAAGGCTTTTGGAGGAAATTGAAAGGTTGCTGAAAGGGAAATGGAAAATGCATCAAATTGGCGCATTTTTACAATTGTCTCAAGCGAACTGCATTCCCTCGAGCAAGCATTGAAAATCCTTTGCCGGCAACGGACGCGCCAACAGATAGCCCTGTACTTGGTCGCATTGCAGATTCACCAAGGCTTCCATCTGCGCCTCGGTTTCCACGCCTTCCGCCACCACTGTCATGTCTAACGAATGCGCCATCGCGCAGATGGCACGGATGATCGCGGCTGCCTCGGGCGGGTTGTCATCGAGCGCGGAAATGAACGCCCGATCGATCTTGATCTGCTGGGCGCGAAAGCGCTGGAGATAACTGAGGCTGGAATAACCGGTGCCGAAATCGTCGATGGCTACCTCAATGCCGAGCGCCTGGATCTGACGGATCACGGCAATGCTCTGGCTGGCATCGCGCATGGCCGCCGTCTCGGTAATCTCGAACATCAGGCGGTGTGCGCTCACCTGATAGCGGTGCAGGATCTGCGACAGGCGCTGCACGAGGTCTGGCTGCTGAAACTGGCGCGGTGAAAGATTGACTGCGATGCGCTGTGGGGCCATGCCGGCCGCATCCCAATGCATGATCTGGCGGCAGACTTCTTCGACCACCCAGTCGCCCAGCTCGACGATGGTGCCGGTGCGCTCTGCCAGCGGGATGAACTCGGCAGGCGACACGGGACCAAGCTCAGGGTGATTCCAGCGCAGCAGCGCCTCCGCCCCCGTCATTGCCTGCGTGAACGCATCGAATTTGGGCTGGTAGTACACCGATAGCTGGCCGTTCAGTGCTGCGTGCGAGAGTGCGCGCTGGATCTGCAGTACGCGATGGGCCGTGGTATTCAGGCGCGGCTCATAGAAGCGGTAGGCGTTGCCGGTGGACTGCTTGCAATCGAACATGGCTGCGTCCGCATGTTCCAGGAGCGCGTCGGCCGTTGCGCCATTGTGCGGATGGATCACCACACCAATGCTTGCCGTCGCACGCAGGCGGCGGCCGTCCACCTCCACCAGTTCGCGCAGGCGGAACAGCAGCTTGTCGCCAACGGTGGCAGCCGCCTCGGGCAGGGTGAGGCCCTCGACCAGAATGGCGAACTCATCGCCGCCCAGCCGGACCACCATGTCTTCGCCGCGCATGGTCTGACGCAGGCGCTCGGCGATGATCTGCAATACGCGGTCGCCGGTGGCACGGCCGTATTGCTCGTTGATCTGGCCAAAGTTGTCCAGGTCAAGGCAGAAGAGGGCGAAAGGGCGTCCGCGTCGCGTTGTCGAGAGAATTGCGCTATCCAGCGATTGCCGAAGCTGAAGCCGATTGGGCAGGCCGGTCAACGCATCGTGATGCTGCGGCGTGGGTGCCTGATTCGCGACACGCGCCAGGGATGCTGCCAGGTGGGCTTGCGCCGAATCGACTCGCGTCTCCAGCATGATCAGTAACGCGTGCAATCCAAGCGCGAGCAGCACGCCGCCGGCACTCAGCATGATGACGGGCACCACATGCAGCGTGGTTGCCTCGTCTGCGGGCCAGGCGCTGGCCGACGGCCAGGCCGCCAACGAGAGCACCGCAGATGTGGCCAACACTGCTGCCGCTCGCGCACGCAACCCGACTGCGGCTCGGCGTTGTGCCGGCGGTAGATGAAAGGCCATGCACATCGCCAGGCATGTCCCCGCGCCGAGCACGAGGGCGCCGCCGCCCCAGCCCACCAGCGTGCGCCGCAGCGAGAGGGCGTCGTCGTGTACCCATGGGCGTGCCAGATACAGTTCGGCCATCAACAGCCCGATCCCCAGGGCGATGGCCCCCATGGCAATGCGATGGCGATGCGGAGGCCGCCCCGCGATGGCGGGCGGCATATCGGGCAACACGGTCAGGAGTGCCACGAGCGACGCCGCCAACGCGGTCATGAGCGTGGCGGAAATGGGGGCCGCAAGTTGCGAGGCCAATGGCCGGTGCAGGCCCACCTGAGCTAGCCAGAGCCCCGACCATAGCCCAATGCCGAGAATGATGGCGCAGGCAATGCGCCAGTTCCGGCGTTTTGCGACCGTCGAGCCCCCCGGCATACGTGTCGCAGCGTCTAATGCGGCAAACGTGGTTAAGCCCGTGCTTACCCACGCAAACAGCAGCAGCGCAATATGGAAATCGTTATGCATGCGAGCGCATTTGGCGCGGCCCCCCGACATTCGACCGGCGCCTATCTGTGTTTTGCGGCGAGGATAGCGCAAGAGCCTGGTGTTTCAGGCAGTGAAAAAGCCCGCTTGTTGCGCGCTATTCACAGAATGCGTCGGAATAATCCGCCGCTATTGCATTGCATCAAGCAATTGCGGCGGCTCCACGCCTGTCCTGATGCATCGGCAGAAAGCCGCGGTCGCATGACCCGGGTATACGCGAATGGCTGTACGCCCGCGATTGCGGGTGAAGATTCAGGCGTTCAGTCGAGTGCGTCGGCGGGAGGCGGGGGTGGCCGCGCCGGCACGTTCCAGGTCGACGCTGGGCAGCAGATGCAGCAGGCGCACGAGTTCGGATTGGCGATGCGTGCCGGTCTTGCGCAGAATGTCGCGGATGTGCACGCGCACGGTATGCAGCGACAGGAATTCGCGGTCGGCGATTTCCTGCAGGGTTTCGCCCGCGGCCAGCCGGGCAGCGACGATGCACTCCTTGTTCGTCAGCCCGAAGAGCGAGGCGAGCACGCCAGCATCCATGACCGAGCGTGCCTCAGAGTTGCCGACCAGTACCAGGGCAAGCGGTGCCGCCCAGGCCGAGCGCATTGCATCGGACGGTGCCAGCGGCGTAGCAATGAAGGGAACGGGGCGCCCATCGCGTGCCAGATACATCCACGAGCCGGCAGCGCCTTGTATGCCCATCGAGCCTGCTGCCTGTTCGATCAGGTTGCGCAGCGCCGTATTATGTGTGTGATCCGCAGAGTGCAACACGCTGCCATCGAGCGACAACCGATCGTCTTCTGCCGCCATCGTGCGCGCCCATGCATTCGCGTATTTCACGCGCATGCTACGTTCGATCACCATTACGCCAAAGTCGAGCGTATCCAGCCCCGCCATGCCGAGCGCGGCGAGTTCGTTCAGTTCTTGATTGCGCTGCTGCATGCGCGCTGCACGCTGCAGATGGGGCAGGACGCGCTGCAGGCGCTCTTCGCGTTCGGCGACGCTCACTTCCGAGGCGCCCTCGCGTGTGCGCAGGCGCATGGTGATGGACAGGTCCGGCGTGTCCATCAACATTACGCCACGCGCGGGCGTGTCTTCAGCCTGTGCTGTGGGCAGTAATTGGGGGTCTTGGCAGAACGCTTTGCAGTGGCCCGGTTGCGGGCAGTGCTGGCACCAGCCCGACGAAACGCCTTGGCGTGGCGCGTCGGTGTGCTTGTCCCAGACAAAATAATGTGCGCTTTCGGCCCCGGCATAGACGGAGAGCAAGGCCAGGGCAGTCGGCATCTGCGCGGGGTCTAACACCGCCTCGTAGATGGTATCGACGAGTCGATGAAATTCTGCGTCATCCGATAGACGTTGCAGCATGGTGGCCCCCGGTGCGTATTGCGATGACTGAGGGAGCTGACCCCCGCCATCGGCGTGTTGCGGCTCAATGTCCTGCCGGCCGCTGTCGCTGTGTTGATTGTTGTTCTTCTGCGCGACTTCCTTGGTAATCGGCAACTCTTTGGAAAAACTTAACATTCCGCTTCTGATGCTCCCAAATTCCAGCGGTGCTGTATCCCCCACGTTAGGAGGGAGTATGGGCGACTTTCAGCGCTGAAAATATAAAAAATATACAAAATTCGTTAACCTGTTCAGTGCCTTGCGCGTCGACTAGTTGAACTGGTACGTATAGGCGGCGGTGAAGCGCAGGCTCCGAGAGTTCGTGTTGATCGGCTTGTCGCCCACCGGGCGTGCAATGGCCAAGTCCAGCGTGTAGTACTTGCGATCAGAGAAGCGCACTCCCAAGGCAATGGAGCCGAGTTGGTCGTGCACCAGCGTGCCGGCGTTTGAATACACCTTGGCCGTGTCGTACAGCACGTACGGCTGCACGGTCTTCAGATATTCCATCGACACCGTGAAGACCCGGTTCAGTTCCACCGATGCGCCCCAGCCACGGTCGCCCGCCACTTCACCAGCCGGATAGGCCAGCCCAAAGAAACGCCCGCCAAAGCTGATCTGCTCCGACGACGGTAGTACCGCGCCGCTGTATTGCGCCGCGCCCGAGACCACGATGCCGAAGCCCAGCGGCAAGTCGTGTGCCTCGCTTGCGGTGATGCGCGTGCGCAGGAAGCTCAGGTCGACATTGTTGTTGGCCGACTTCCCGGCCCCGAGGCTGTTGATGCCCTGATACAGGCCGAACGACGCGCGACGCGTCTCACCCGGGTTGACCTCGGTGTACAGCGCTTCGGCGCCGGCCACACGCGCCTTGGCGCTCAACTCGGTTTGCGGAATGGCGATGTTCTGCGGCGAGTACTGCTGCTTGTCGTCGTTGCCGTAGAACGTGCCCGTGAGCGTAAGGCTGCGCGTGTTCGACAGCAGCACCGGATAGCTCAGCGACAGGCCCAGTCGCTGCGTGTCGGTCAGATAGCGCGACTGATAGCCGAGCTGCTCAAGCGGCAGGTTCTCGGGCATGCCGCGATAGTGCGACCACGTGAGCTTGGCCAGCAACCCGTCGGTGCCGATCGGCTGCGCCCAGGTGGCGGAGTAGAACGTTTCGTGATCCGGTCCGCGCGG
>NZ_JAELUI010000382.1 GCF_016429285.1 Ralstonia sp. ASV6 | reverse complement strand
CGCTTACGCCTTGTTGGCAACAGTATCCGGTAGTTATCGAGGCTTTTTGACGATGAAACAAATAGAAACCAGTTTATTAAGTAATAAGTATATCATAGCAAGGGAGTAAACAATCTTTTATCGCGTGTCGGGCGGTTTCTAGGTATAAAGTACACGACTTGAGACAGCTGAAAGCCAATCCCATGTCCAGTCCTAATCGACATATTCCTAGCTCGTATGTTGGCTGTAGAGCATACTTTGTAGTTCTCGACTACGCTGGAACGATACACCCATTTCTAGGTTGTCTATTTCTGTTCCATCTTTGAGATGCTGTTACTCTGGCGGTGCCCATACGGAGACAGTATTCATTTGCCACTTCCTCCCGGGGTCCAGCCCCACACCCAGCTACCTCGCCGAAGTCTACGGAATACTCCGTACACGCGCTCCATATCCC
>NZ_JAELUI010000381.1 GCF_016429285.1 Ralstonia sp. ASV6 | reverse complement strand
GTCATGTACTTCCTCCCTGCTGCCCAGGGCGGTCCAGATGCGAAGAGGCCTACATCCGCCAACATACTGCGCGGCAAGCCGTATGCGCACGCTACGGCAAACGGACCACCGCCAGATGTGCCGAGGATGGTGACCCGGTCCAGTTTCATGCCTGATGCAAACTCCTGTACGTCGGCGGACCAGTCTAGCATTGTACGCTGCGGCTTGGGTGATGAGAGGCCCCAGCCTGGTCGCTCCAGGGAGATTACGCGGATGCCGTGCTGCGAGGCGTATTCGTGGGTTGGCTTGGCGTCGATTCGTGAGGAGGGGAAGCCGTGGAAGTAGAGAAGGGGCTTGCCGTTGGTGTCGCCGTATTCTGCGTCGCCGAGTTGGCGGCCATCGGGGAGGGTATACGGTTGGTTGCGACGGTTGCGGAGGGTGGTGGTGGGTGTGA
>NZ_JAELUI010000380.1 GCF_016429285.1 Ralstonia sp. ASV6 | reverse complement strand
CCTTACAACCTATCCGATACCCAAGGCTCTCGCCCATATGTCGAGAGCGCCCCGAGACCATGTCATGGGATTCTCCGTCATGGACCGATCTCATCCTCGTCATCTTTGGCTACTTGCTTCTTGCTCCGCGTAACCATGCCCAGAGGATCATCTACGCAATCTTTAGCGTCATTGCCTACTTTTACGACCCGACCGAGCCCATGATTCGAATGATAAGAGGCACTTACGATACTGTTTTAAAGTATCGCATCCACGAATTGGTGGCTCAGCATTTTAGAACTGTTTTGACTCTCAGCGCCATCGTCTGGTACGTCTCGTGCCTCCAGGCGCCTCCCGCACGCAGCCTCACCGACTCCCGGCTCGACAACTCTTGTCCTCCAAAGGCGGCAGTTTCTTGGAAGTTGTTTTTTACTGACGCATACATCTCTCCAGGC
>NZ_JAELUI010000379.1 GCF_016429285.1 Ralstonia sp. ASV6 | reverse complement strand
GAGTTGTGCAGCAAAACAATGTGCGGCATACTTCTTCCGGGCACCAACGGCCCGGGAATCTGTCCGCATCGATCAAGCCGAATCAAGCACGTGCCACGGAAGCTACGGCGTCGACTACAAAGGTTGCTGCCCAGGGAACTATTATTGAGCAGTCTGGAAATACTGACACCTCTTTCGACTACACGACGACGGGCTTCGTTTCGTCTTCTCTTTCCGATACACATAGTGGTCCTTCCTCATCTTCCTTACTAGAGCCACGCCTGACACCAACGCAGCCCAGTGACTCGGCGAGCTTACCTCTTGGCCGTACCAAAAGCCAACTAACGCTTCTTCTCGAACGTGAGAAAGAGCGAACGCGCACTAAGTCGCATACGACACACTAGAGACTTCTGTATTACCTTTGTCTGGCGACTGCAGCCTCAGATCTGGCGGCATG
>NZ_JAELUI010000378.1 GCF_016429285.1 Ralstonia sp. ASV6 | reverse complement strand
GTCGTACACATTTCCGTGGACCCCAATTCGAAGGGCGACATCTATCTCAAATTTGACAAAGTTCAGGGCGGCGAAAACGCCATCAAAGGTCTCAATGGCAGATACTTTGGCGGGCGCATGATTGATGCATCACCTGTTGTAGATGCCGTCTACAGCAGTTTGTTCTCTCGCACCAGAGCAATTTAATACTAATACCTCCGCCGACGATTCTAGGTCCGCCTGGCAACGACCGGCTCGCACCACCATTCACTCCCCCGGAAAAGTACAATTTCTGCCGACGGCAAGCTGCTCGCTCCCATTTCCAGAGGCGTACGTTTACCAACCACCTTGGCCCTCGGAATGGGAGTGGAGGGCCCGTGCCATGCGATGCGCATCCGACATCAATTCAAATTTGTTTGCATACGGCTCAAGCAATCAGGTTTACACGTGCCTCATCCC
>NZ_JAELUI010000377.1 GCF_016429285.1 Ralstonia sp. ASV6 | reverse complement strand
ATGCGATAGCGTTGCACAGGCGTTCCCGAGCGGATAACTAGCTCGGCGCTTGGTTGGGGCAGAAGATTTCCTGAGCCAGAAGAGTGAAACGGGAGGGAGAGCAGATGGGAAAAGGTTCACCGCAAGCTCCCTGCAGAAAACGTGGCGGTGGTGCTGAATTGAGAGGCGGACAGAAGAAGATCAGACTTCGGAGGTCCAGCAAGGTTGAGGTGACGTCTGGAAGCGGAACAAACAGAGTTTGGGAACCAGCAAGCTCGTGGCAGGCCGGGGAAGAAAAAGAGATAAAGGGCAAAGGAGCGAAGTTTCTTTGTCTGCCGTCAACAAGAGAGGTATCTGGCTAGGGCATCGTGTGCAGCAACGACGACGCCGCTACTGAGCTGTATCGGTCGATTGGGCAATTTACCGCACACCCTTTCTTGGGGCCTCTCTCTCTTCAAC
>NZ_JAELUI010000376.1 GCF_016429285.1 Ralstonia sp. ASV6 | reverse complement strand
TCGCAATGCCCCATAAGCACAAACGAAAGAGAGGCGATGACTCCGAGTAAGTTTCTTCGCGCTGGATATCGCAACTGCTGTAAATCTCTAACCCGAATGCCCCAAACAGCCAGTTCAACCTCCCTCCATCGCAGACGGCCATGCCGCTGCCTGTGACGTCTAAAGGCAACTCAATACCGTCAGGCACATCCAGACAAGCCAAAAAGCGACGCAAAGCAAAGGGTGACGATGACACTCCTCGAGCGTTCAAGCGTCTAATGGCGTTCAAGCAAGGCCGCAATACCGATGCTGGACTCGACGACGGCAAGAAATCTAAGCCCGCAAAATCCGAACACAAGGCACCAGAGGAAGCGCCGCGAATACGTCCAGGCGAAGACTTGCGAGCCTTTTCAGCCCGAGTAGACGCTTCGCTGCCGCTTGCGGGAATCTCTACAAAAA
>NZ_JAELUI010000375.1 GCF_016429285.1 Ralstonia sp. ASV6 | reverse complement strand
CGTCAGATGTGTATAAGAGACAGGCACCGCACCGCGTGACCTTGTTTTACATTGGAGACTCGATGGCGCGGTGAGCGATGGGCAGAAGTGTCGCATCCCCGCAATGCCGTCACAGCGAAGCGGCCGGCCCGCATTTGGCAGAGGCTAGTGTGATGGTTTAAGACGGATATCATGGCTCCAGCGTATGATATGTCGTTCAGTTGAGGAAGATGACAAGTTGTGCAAATCCCAAAAAAGACCCATGCCTGGAAAGAACGTTGTATTGCATGAAGTAGAAATGCCAGCAGAGGAGCAGACGGAGCAAGTGTTCGACACCAACATGTGCCCTTTTTTTAGTCGTCAGCTTTGCAGGTGTTTTAAAAGTAGACAGTAAAACACGTAAATAAAGACGAGTCAAAGCTCATGTCCTACGGAAATTATTCTTGTTTCAATCTATAGAC
>NZ_JAELUI010000374.1 GCF_016429285.1 Ralstonia sp. ASV6 | reverse complement strand
GGTTCATATTGTCGACGTACTGAGCGATTTTGTCAAAGTTACGACACTTATGGTGGACATTAAAGTCCAACGAAGTTCCTAGGTTGTTGTAATTGTTTCGCTCCAAAAGGACAGGAGTAATATCGGAAGTGCACATTATTCCAAGGCGGAGCGTTTCTATGCAATGGTCGACGTGCATTCGGTCAGCAACCAGTCCCTCACTCGCAGGGTATAATTCTCCCCACTCTGGATCAAATTTCTCTATTGGCCAACTGTGCTGGCGAATCGCATTCTATATACATGCGATTGGCGCAAAGTCAGATCTTTGCTGTTTCTGTCTATTTTTCCGGGCGTAAAATGCTTACCAAACAGTGTAATTGGTGAAAGACTTCAGTGTCTGCTGCGTATGCTCGGTGTTGAGAGTCGCTATCGACAATAGGAACGAATTGACCATTGTCAGTTC
>NZ_JAELUI010000373.1 GCF_016429285.1 Ralstonia sp. ASV6 | reverse complement strand
GCTCCGGACACAGACACCACGCCAAGACCACGAGCTTGAGGGCAAGTATATTCCTTCGGCTCCTTGACGAGTGCCGCTCCTGTCACAACTTATCGTCTCCCTCTTTATCCCCGTACAACGTATTGCGACGGCTGACCGAGCTTCGTCTTAGCCAAAACATTCTCCCGTCCAGCCGAAAAGCCACGCCTGCAACCCCCGCAGGACAAATCTCGTCGAATAAACCACAGACGTCGTCCGAAAGAGTCGTTCAATAACCCTTTCGCTTATGTTCTGAACTCAATTTGCCAACATCCGAGACGTTACAAGCTTAAAGATGACAAAGTAAACAGTTTTATCAAGTTCAATTGGCGTAGAAACGCATATGGTCCGAGCAGACCCCGGAGCCAGCAGCCTACAATAGACGAGAGGCTCTGGCACTTTTGTAAGTTGGACAGTGCCCTCAC
>NZ_JAELUI010000037.1 GCF_016429285.1 Ralstonia sp. ASV6 | reverse complement strand
AAGTCGCGCATGATGGCTTGCGCCTGCGCGACCGGCAGCGCGTTCGGATCGTAATCGGGCAGGCAGGAAACGACGGAGGCGAGGGTGGTCATGACGTCGATGAGGGAGGGGGCAGCGCTCTAGCGGCGCTCGGCCAGGTGGTGCAGTTCTTCCAGCGTGTTGATGTTGGCGAAGGCGGCGGTGTCGTCAAACAACACTTCTACCGTCGAGTGGCGCGCAGTCCAGGTTTCGATCTTACGGCCGCCACCTTGCAGGTAAGCGGTCAGGTCGTCTGCCAGCAGCGCATCGATCAAACAGAACACCGGCTGCACCTGCCTGCGCGGTTGACCATGCGCATCGGGCTCCAACGTCACCGGCATGGCGATGCGCGCGTTTGCATCTTCAAGCGCGGCCGATAGCCTGGCAGCCAGATCGGTTGGCACGAACGGCGAATCGCACGGCGCGGTCAGCAGATAGCGCGTTTGGCATTGCTCCAGCCCCGCAAGCACACCGGCCAGCGGTCCGGCGAAATCAGGCACCGAGTCCACCACCACCGGCACGCCAAACGATTCGTACGCGGCCAGGTTGCGGTTGGCGTTGATCAGCATGTGGTCAACCTGTGGCGACAGGCGCATCAGCGTATGCATCGCCATCGGCGCGCCGCGGAATGTCTGCAGGCCTTTGTCGACGCCGCCCATGCGGCTGCCCCGGCCGCCGGCCAGGATCAGGCCGGTGATGTCGGATGTGGAAATCATGTGGTGGGTGGCTGGCGGGCTCAGCCGCCGATGTAGGACATTTCAATACGTCGTCCGCCCTGCGGGCCCGCCGGATGGGCTTGGCCATTGGCGCGCAGTTCCGAGTAGCGATCTGCACGGCCCTGCCAGATGGCGCGGATCGAGTTGGAGAGTTCAAGATCAGTCGCGCCGCCGCGCAGCAGGGCGCGCAGGTCGAAGCCTTCGGTCGCGAACAGGCACAGGTACAGCTTGCCCTCGGTCGAGAGCCGCGCGCGCGCGCAGTCGTGGCAGAACGCTTGCGTGACGCTGGAGATCACGCCGATCTCGCCCGCGCCATCCACGTAGCGCCAGCGCTCGGCAGTCTCGCCGCTGTAGTTGGCCGAAACCGGCTCCAGCGGAAACGCGGCAGACAAGCGCTTGACCACCTCGGCCGACGGCACGACGGAGCCCATCTCCCAGTGGTTGGTCGTGCCCACGTCCATGTATTCGATGAAACGCACGATGATGCCGCTGCCCCGGAAATGGCGCGCCATCGGCACGATCTGGCTGTCGTTGTCGTCTTTCTTGACGACCATGTTGACCTTGAGCGGCGCAAGGCCCACCTTCTGTGCAACCTCGATACCGTGCAGTACCTCGCTCACGGCAAAATCGACGTCGTTCATGCGGCGGAAGGCCACATCGTCGATGGCATCCAGACTGACGGTCACGCGGTTCAGACCGGCGTCCTTGAGCGACTGTGCCTTGCGTGCCAGCAGGGCACCGTTGGTCGTCAGCGTCAGGTCCAGCGGTTTGCCCTCTGCGGTGGTCAGGCGCGCGAGCATCTCGACCAGGCGCTCAATGTCCTTGCGCAACAAGGGCTCGCCGCCCGTGAGGCGGATCTTCTCCACGCCGTGTTCGATGAACAGGCGGGCCATGCGCTCGATCTCCTCGAACGACAGCAGTTCGGAGTGACGCAGGAAGCGGTAGTCCTTGTCGAACACATCCTTCGGCATGCAGTAGACGCAGCGGAAATTGCAGCGATCCGTGACCGAGATACGCAGATCGTGCAGCCGGCGGCCGCGTGTGTCCGTCAGCCAGCCCTGTGCAGGGACGAGCGTGTCCGGCACGGCGGGCACCGTAGCGCGATGGTGCTGGCCGTCGCGCAGATCGTAGAGGGGGATGACGGTTTCGGTCATGGTGTGTTGCGGCGCATCAATCCACAAGGCGGGACGATCACGCTGGAGACATCTTCGAGTGTAGCGCAGCCCCTGTTTGACGCGGGGAGCACAATTCAGTCCCCACGAGCCGTGCACAGGAAAAAGGGCGGCCGAAGCCGCCCTCAGGCAATGCGCCGGCGGTTACCCGCCAGTAGAGCGCTTACTGTTGGTCAGCGCCGCTTGGCACGCGGCCGGTCTCAACCAGGATCATCGGACCTTGCTGGATCGGTGGCAGCGGCTTGCGCTCACGCGGCACGCGTGGCGGCGTGACGGTGCGGGCAGCCTCTTCCTGCGAGGCTTGCAGCTTCTGTGCGTCCGTGTGAACCCACGTCATGCCGACGTTGGTCACCACGCTTTGCAGCGTTTCGACGGACAGCGGCGCAGCCTTGGCGATCGTGCTGACCGGTGCCGGTGCAGCGGCCATTGCAGTTGCGACAGCAGCTTCGGCAGCTTCAACTGCAGGGGCAGCCACCACCACGGCCGGTTCAGTCGGCTGCACAGCAGGCGCGGCAGCGACCGGTGCCACGGCGTCAGCCGCAAGCACGGGCTCCTGGACCACCGGGGCCGGCGCCTCGACCGGTGCGAACGAGGCGGTCTGCACCGGCTCAGTCACGGTCGTGTGCGGTGCCGGCTCGGCGGGCTGGTTGCCTTCAGGCGCAGCATGCACTTCGGTTTCTGCGATGGCGCTTTCGCTGCCTTCCGCGTCGTCTTCACCTTCCGCGCGCACGCCTTCTGCGCCTTCACGGTCACGGCGATAGCGGTTGCGGCCACGACGGCCACGGCGGCGGCGTTCTTCGCCCTCACCGTTGCCTTCTGCGCCCGGCACAACGCCTTCCGCGGTCACGGCTTCCGCCGGCACCGTGGTGTCGAGCAGGGTTTCCGGCACTTGCGGCGCGGCTTGATCGATCAGGCCTTCAGCGGCCACGGCAGCGGCTTCCTTGGCTTGTTGATCACGCTCGCGGTTTTCACGCGGCTCGCGCGGTTCGCGGGTCTCACGACCTTCACGGGCACCTTCGCGCGGCTGGCGCTCACGGCGTTCCTGATTGCGTTCGCGGCGGCCCTGGCCTTCACCGCGGGCTTCCTGACCCTGTTGCGGCTGACGGGCTTCAGCGGTTTCGCGTGCACCGCCTTCGATCTGGGCCGGCTGGCGGTTGCGGTCGCGATTGCCGCGTTGGCCGTCACGTTGACCTTCGCGCTGGCCTTGTTGTTGCAGGCCTTCGCGGGCTTCGTTGCGGTCACGGCCTTGGCGGTTGCCGTCGCGGCCACCTTGTTGCTGGCCTTGACCCTGGCGCTCGCCACGTTCCGCGCGTTCACCGCGCTGGCCACGGCCACCACGGTCTTGGCGATTGCCACGACCTTGGCGGTTGCCATCTTCCGCACGTTGCTTCGGTGCTTCGACCGGCGCTGCAACCACCGGCTCAGCCGGCTTGCCGCCAAACAGCGACTTCAGCCACGAGATGAATCCGCCTTGGGCAGGTACCGGCGCAGCCACTTGCGGGGCCGGGGTGGCTTCGGCGCGAGCTGGACGCTCCGGACGCGGCACCGACACCGGTGCGGGTTGTTCCGGCGTGATGCCCTTGACGGCCGCTTCCTGACGCGGCTTGACCGCTTCCTTGCGGGTGCTGTAAGCGGTGTCGGCTTCCAATTCCTTGGCAGCTTCCTCGGCCATCTTGTAGCTGGCCTTGGTGTCGTCCAGGCGCGGATCGTCGTGGCGCAGGCGCTCCAACTTGTAGTGCGGCGTTTCCAGATGCTTGTTCGGGATCAGCAGCACATTGACCTTGAAGCGCGTCTCGATCAGGTTGATGTCCGGGCGCTTTTCGTTGAGCAGGAACGCAGCCACTTCCACCGGCACCTGGCAGTGGAGCGCGGCGGTGTTTTCCTTCATCGCCTCTTCCTGGATGATGCGCAGCACCTGCAGGGCGGACGATTCGGTATCGCGGATGTGGCCCGTGCCGTTACAGCGCGGGCAGGTGACGTGCGAGCCTTCCGACAGCGACGGACGCAGGCGCTGGCGCGACAGCTCCATCAGGCCGAAGCGGCTGATCTTGCCCATCTGCACGCGGGCGCGGTCGTGGCGCAGCGCGTCTTTCAGGCGGGTCTCGACGTCCTTCTGGGCCTTGCTCGACTCCATGTCGATGAAGTCGATCACGATCAGGCCGCCCAAGTCACGCAGGCGGAGCTGGCGGGCGATTTCGTCGGCGGCTTCGAGGTTGGTGCGCGCGGCGGTTTCCTCGATATCCGCGCCCTTGGTGGCGCGGGCCGAGTTCACGTCGATGGCGACCAGCGCCTCGGTGTGGTCGATCACGATGGCGCCGCCCGAGGGCAGCATCACCATGCGCGAATACGCCGATTCAATCTGGTGTTCGATCTGGAAGCGCGAGAACAGGGGAACGTCGTCGCGGTACTTCTTCACCCGATTCATGTTGTCGGGCATCACCACGCTCATGAAGGCGCGGGCCTGATCGTAGATATCATCCGTATCGATCAGGATTTCACCGATATCCGGCTGGAAGTAATCGCGAATTGCGCGAATCACCAGACTGGATTCGAGATAGATCAGCAGCGGCGCCTTGTTGTCGACGGCAGCGCCATCCACGGCCTTCCACAACTGCATCAGGTAGTTCAAGTCCCACTGCAGCTCTTCGGCCGAGCGGCCGATACCGGCGGTGCGGGCGATGATGCTCATGCCATCCGGCACTTCCAGCTGCGCCATGGTTTCGCGCAGTTCCTGGCGGTCTTCACCCTCGATACGGCGCGACACGCCACCACCACGCGGGTTGTTCGGCATCAGCACCAGGTAGCGGCCGGCCAGCGAGATGAAGGTGGTCAGGGCAGCGCCCTTGTTGCCACGTTCTTCCTTCTCGACCTGGACGATCAGCTCTTGGCCCTCAGACAGGGCGTCTTGGATGCGCGCGGTGCGCACGTCCACGCCGGCCTTGAAATAGGCGCGGGCGACTTCCTTGAAGGGGAGAAAACCGTGCCGCTCTTCGCCGTAATTGACGAAGCAGGCCTCCAGCGACGGTTCGATGCGGGTGATGACACCCTTGTAGATATTGCCTTTGCGCTGTTCGCGCCCGGCGGTTTCGATGTCGATGTCGATCAGTTTCTGACCGTCGACAATGGCAACGCGCAATTCTTCCTGCTGCGTCGCATTGAACAACATGCGTTTCATTGCAACCTCACTCCAATGCCGTGCGAGCACGGCGCTTCATGGAGCACGCGAAGGCGGAGCGGGTGGTCAAAGAATTGCCGGAGTGTCGACCGATAAAAAGACGGTACGACGGGGCACGGGCGAAAGAAATGAGGACATTACACGCGTCACCATGGATGTCAGGGCGGAGTTCGCGGACGCGGTTGGCGTCCTGTCGCGCGTCCTGTCACTCGTGCCACGGGCCCAACGCGTTGTGCGGGTGGGCCGGCGGCGGCGAGTCGCGTGAAGCGACCACAAAGAGCGAATAGACGGCGCGGCGTGTCCGGGCGAAACCCGCGGCGGGCGAATCGGGCGGCGTGCTGCTTGTTGGAGTTTTGCCGCCGGACCGCATGGCAACGCGGTAACCGGATACTGAGCCGGCCGGCACCAACTATGGTGCGGCAAGGGCTTCTTTCACCAAGCGGGCGCCGTATGGAGACCATGTGGCGCCCGCTTTTGAATTCTGTTCTACCAGCTGCTCGTTCTACGCTGGCCGGTTTTGCCGACGTGATCTTTGGTTCACGTCCTGCGCAACGGGACAGCGGTGCGTGCTGCTTTCGTGCCGATTTGACCGGCCACGTGATTAGCTTTGTAACACAAGTGGGTGGGGAATCGGCACGTTCCGGACGGAAACGGTGGCTGTGTACAATACCTGTTGTTTCGTCCCGACCGGCTGTTGCTGGCGCCTAAACGACTGTCCAGCGAGAAAATTATATTGAAAATGAATGAGTTACGCCATCCATTTGATGGGCGCATTCAACAGGCCGCACGTGGCACTCTCGGTGACGCACTCGACGGCAAATCCGTCGCTTATGTTGAAGTCGGTGAAGACGCCGAAGGGCAGCGCATCGACAATTTCCTGATGCGCTTGGCCAAGGGCGTGCCCAAGAGTCATATCTATCGCATCCTGCGCTCCGGCGAAGTGCGCGTGAACAAGGGCCGTATCGACGCCGAATATCGCCTGAAACTCGGTGATCTGGTGCGCATTCCGCCGCTTCGAATTGCTCAGCAGGCGGAAGCGCCGCGCGCGGTGCCGGCGGCCGAATTTACGATCCTCTACGAAGATGCGCATCTGTTGGTGATCGATAAGCCGGCCGGCGTGGCGGTGCATGGTGGCTCGGGTGTCGCGTTCGGGGTGATCGAGCAACTGCGTCAATCGCGCCCGGAGGCCAAGTTCCTTGAGCTGGTGCATCGCCTCGATCGCGAGACTTCCGGTGTCTTGTTGCTGGCCAAGAAGCGCTCGGCTCTGGTGGCGTTGCATGAACAGATTCGCGAAGGTCAGCTCGACAAGCGCTATTTCGCTGCGGTAAAGGGCGTCTGGCCGCACAAGCGCCAGCACATCAAGTCGCCGCTGCACAAATTCACGACGCCCGAAGGCGAGCGCCGCGTGCGCGTGCAGGCCGACGGGCAGCCGTCGCACACGATCTTCAACAAGGTTGGGGTGTTTGGGCCTTACACCCTGATGGAGGCCGAGTTGAAGACCGGCCGCACGCACCAGATTCGGGTGCACCTGGCGCATGCGGGGTTTCCCATTCTTGGCGATGACAAATACGGCGATTTCGCGCTCAACAAGGCGCTGTCGCGTGCGAACGCTTCGCCGCGGCTGGGGCGGATGTTCCTGCACGCACATCGGCTGCAGTTGACACACCCGCATAGTGGTGAAATCGTCATATTCAATGCGCCGTTGCCGGCCGAGTGCTCCGATTTTCTCAACGCTTTCCAATCTCCAAGCCCCGATTCCGATGCCGCAGCAGCGCTTTGACCTGATCGTCTTCGACTGGG
Source organism: Ralstonia sp. ASV6 (assembly GCF_016429285.1). Taxonomy (GTDB): domain Bacteria; phylum Pseudomonadota; class Gammaproteobacteria; order Burkholderiales; family Burkholderiaceae; genus Ralstonia; species Ralstonia flaminis. Next base: position 38,356 of record NZ_JAELUI010000037.1, on the reverse strand, counting down.
ACGGTACCTTGATGGATTCGACGTCGGCCATTACCCGGTCGATCCAGCTTGCGTGCCGGGATCTCGATCTGCCCGTGCCGGATGATGCGCATGCCAGCCACGTGATCGGTCTGGGTTTGCGTGACGCGCTTGAATACGCCGTACCGACGCTCGACCCGGCGGACTACGGCAAGCTGGCTGAGCGTTATCGCTTTCATTACCTCAGCCGCGATTCGCAACTGGTGCTGTTTCAGGGCGTGCGCGAGATGCTCGATGCACTGCGTCGCGAGAACTATCTGCTGGCTGTAGCGACCGGCAAATCGCGTATCGGCCTGCAGCGTGCGCTGGAGGTCACCGGTTTGTCTGGCGTGTTCGACAACACACGTTGTGCTGACGAGACGTTCTCCAAGCCGCATCCGGCGATGTTGCTCGAGCTCACGCGAGACCTCGGCATGGATGTCGAGCGCACGCTGATGATTGGCGACACCACACACGACTTGCAGATGGCCGCCAATGCAGGTGCTGCCGGTGTCGCCGTCACATACGGCGCGCACCCTGCCGATGTGCTGCATGCGCTCACGCCGCTGTACTGCGCTCAATCGGTCGCTGATCTGCACCGCTGGCTGACCGACCATGCCTGAAATGACCGAGCCGGTTCGCATCTGCGAAAGCACCGCGCTGGAAGATGGCGGTCTGGGCGTGCGCTTCCCCGTGGAAGTGCGTGGGCGTACGGTGAGCGCTTTCGTCGTCCGCTACGCAGGCGGCGTGCATGGCTACCTGAACCAGTGCGCGCATGTGCCGATGGAGATGGACTGGCAGGAAGGTCAGTTTTTTGAAAGCTCCGGGCTGTATCTGATGTGCGCGACGCATGGCGCCATCTATGAGCCGGATACCGGTCGCTGTGTTGGCGGGCCGTGCCGAGGCTCGCATCTGTCCAAGCTTGATATTGCCGAGCGCGACGGCGAGGTCTGGTGGCAGCCCGATGCGTTGTTTCGTATGCCGGCGCCCACGGCGGCGCCGATTCCACCGGCCTGATGGTGCCGTCTATCTTCTTGACCTCCTCGAACGTTCTCCACTTCGTTTATGACCGACTCGAATCCGCCGAAAAGGCCTGAAAACGCTCCCGAAGAGGGCGCCGGCAAACCGGAAGCGCTGGAAGTCACGCAGCATGCCGATCACCCGCTCGAGGCCGAGTTGCGTGACCCGGTCGCCGGCAAGCCTGCATCTGCGGCTCCCGCGTCGGCGCAGGCGCAGCCAAGTGGCTGGGAGCGCGAGGTGCTCGAAAAGGTGCTCATGGCGACGGTGCGCGAGCAACGCGCTGCCCGCCGCTGGCGCATCTTCTTCCGCTTCGTGTCGCTGGGTATCGTCGGTCTGATTCTCTGGGCGTTCGCAAGCTTCGAGGGCGAGACCGTCAGCACCGGCCGCCACACCGCTGTGGTCAACCTTGATGGCGAGATTGCCGCCAACACGAACGCCAGCGCCGAGAACATCAACGCCTCTCTTGAGGCGGCGTTTGCTGATGACAACACGGTCGGCGTGATCCTCAAGATCAACTCGCCGGGTGGGTCGCCGGTGCAGGCAGGCATGATCAACGACGACATCCGCCGGCTGCGCGCCAAGTACAAGAACATCCCGCTGTATGTGGTGGTAGAAGAGATGTGCGCTTCGGGTGGCTATTATGTGGCCGCGGCGGCGGACAAGATCTACGTTGACAAGGCCAGCATCGTCGGTTCGATCGGCGTGCTGATGGATGGTTTCGGCTTTACCGGCCTGATGGACAAGATTGGTGTTGAGCGCCGCCTGCTGACGGCGGGCTCAAACAAGGGGATGCTGGACCCGTTCTCGCCGCTGCCGCCGCAGCAGAAGCAGTACGCGCAGGACATGCTCAACGACATCCATCAGCAGTTCATCGACGTGGTCAAGCAAGGCCGCGGCAACCGTCTGAAGGACGATCCGACATTGTTCACGGGCTTGTTCTGGACCGGCTCGAAGGCGGTTGAACTGGGCTTGGCCGATGGGCTTGGCAGTGCGGATTTCGTGGCGCGCAACGTCATCAAGGCGCCGGATGTGGTCGACTACACCGTCAAGGAAAACTTCGCCTCGCGTGTTGCCCGCAAGCTCGGTACGGCGATGGGCGCAGGGGCCGTCAAGGCGCTGGCCTCGACGGGCCAGCTCAAGCTGCTGATGAAGGAGTAATCAGCGCGCCAGCAACGAGAAGATCGCTGGCCGTTTGTGCAAGTCCATGCGGTCGGCGCGCCAGTCGCTCACGGGCAGGGTCACCACCTGCTCGCTGGGGAGTGTCAGATCCACCGCGATGGAAAGCAGCGTGCCCGGCGCGCAACCCGCCTGGATGGCTTCCAGCAGCGCGCCGTTGCGGTACGGCGTCTCGATAAAGACCTGGGTTTGCCCCGCCGAGCGCGAAAGCTGCTCCAGCGCACGCAGCTTGGTCTTGCGCTCGGCTGCATCCACCGGCAGGTAGCCGTTGAACGCAAAGCTCTGGCCGTTCAGGCCGGATGCCATCACCGCCAGCAGAATCGAACTCGGCCCCACCAACGGCTTTACGCGCACGCCGTGCTGGTGGGCGAGGCGCACAAGGTTTGCACCCGGATCGGCAACGGCCGGCACACCGGCTTCCGACATCAGCCCCGCGTCTTGCCCGGCAATGACCGGCGCCAGCAGTGCTTTCAGTTCTGAGTCCGGCGTCTTGACGTTGAGTTCGCGGATGGTGATTTCCTGCAGCGGGCGCGCCAGCGGCGTGGTATCTGCCAGCTTCTTGAGCAGCGCGCGTGCGGTCTTGGCGTGCTCGGCAACGAAGTAGTCGAGCCGAGCAGTGATCTGCTGCACACCCGCGGGAATCACATCGGGCAGCGGGTCGGCCGCATCGCGCGAGCCGAGTGTGTTCGGGATGAGGTAAAGCGTGCCAGCCATGGCTTAAACGAAGAGAGGGTAGTGCACGTTGCGCAGCATGCTGGTCAGCGCGATGAGCGGCAGGCCGACCAGTGCGGTTGGATCGGACGATTCCACGCGCTCCAGCAGAGCGATGCCCAACCCTTCGGATTTTGCGCTGCCGGCCACGTCGTACGGGTGTTCCAGATGCAGATAGGCGTCCAGTTCGGCATCGGAGAGGTCGCGGAACGTCGCTAGCGTGCGGACATCTTCACTTTGATGCTGCCCGGTGCGGCCGTCGTACAGGCACAGCGCTGAATGGAATGTGACGGTGCGTCCACGCATCCAATGCAATTGAGCGAGTGCGCGAGCATGATCGCCAGGCTTGCCGACCTGCTTGCCGTCCAGCGTGGCCACCTGATCGGAGCCGATCACCAGTGCGCCTGGATGGTCCAACGCCACCTTCTCCGCCTTCTGCCGTGCCAAGCGCAGTGCGGTTTGGTCGGGCGATTCGCCGGGCGCGGGGGTCTCGTCAATGTTCGGCACCACGATTTCGAACGGCAGGCGCAGGCGTTCGAGCAATTCCCGCCGATAGGGCGAGCTGGAGCCGAGAATCAGCGGCGGGCGCGAGGCAGAAGTCATAAGTGCTTGAAGATGCAGTGGTTTTTGAGCGAAAACCTTTTGACGTCAGAGGTTTTTGTTCGCTATAATCCCGCGTTTCGCGGTTTGGCCGCGCAGTGTCGCAAACCAGGCGCCCAGGCGCAAGATGCCGAAAGGTGTCGGGGTTCGCGCACAGGGCGGCACAAATCAGGTTTCTCGCACGTATCAGCAACAGGCGGCAACGCGTTCAGCGGGTTCGATCATGAATTTTCGATCATTCGATCTTTTCGCGTTCATCCGCAGCGGAGAGCAGGTAAGCGGCACGGTCGCCCTGGCCGATATGCCCCGTCTGCTGGCCGAGCAAGCCGCCGATGCGCCGGTTGATGCCAGCAAGCAATTCCGTTGGCAGATGCAGGGTGCGGTGCGCGAGGAAGCCACCGCGGGTCAGTCGGCCCGCCAGCGTCTCTTCGTTGATCTGGAAGTGGATGGCTCGGTCTGGCTGCAATGCCAGCGTTGCCTGCACGCCTACGAGCAATCGCTACCGGTGCGTACACGCCTGGAGGTGATGCGTTCGGAGGATGAGGCTGACGCCGCGCCTCTGGATGACGATGAGGCAGATGTCATTGTCGGCTCCCGCCACTTCGACCTGATCACGCAGATCGAAGACGAGTTGCTGCTGGCATTGCCGGTGTCGCCGCGTCATGCAGTCTGTCCGGATGAAGTCTTGCCGGAAGAAGCGGAAGTGGAAAAGAAGCCGTCGCCGTTCGCGGTGCTGGCCAATCTGAAGACCAAACATTAGGCGTGCGCAGGGTTTGCGTGCGCTGATGGCAGTACGTTTCACACGCCTACCGGAATGGCTACGCTCCGGCTCCGTGTGATGTGATAAAATCGATCAAATTGCTTAGGAGTCAGTCATGGCTGTTCAACAAAACAAGAAGTCGCCGTCCAAGCGCGGCATGCATCGTTCGCACGACTTCCTCACCACGGCCCCGATCGCTGTCGAGCCGACCACGGGTGAAGTCCATCTGCGTCACCACGTGAGCCCGAACGGCTACTATCGTGGCCGCAAGGTTGTGAAGACCAAGAACGACTGATGCGATTTGCCAGGTCTCTGGCAAGCGCGTTGGGTTGGTCTGAACGCACAGGTTCATGATGCAAACAGAAAAGCGGCAAGCCAATTTGCCGCTTTTTTGTTGCGCAGAATTCGGCAAGGCGTGGTCGTGTTTGTGTACCATACGGCGCCTATGCTGAAGCCGCACGTGAAACCGCAACTCAGACTCGCATGACCATCAAGCTTGCCATCGACTGCATGGGTGGCGATCACGGCGTTGGCGTGACGATCCCTGCAGCGATCCAATTTCTCGCCGCACACGAAGACGTCGAAATGCTGCTCGTGGGGCAGCCCGATGCCATCGCAGCGCAGCTCAAGCGTCTTCACGCTACCGCGAATCCGCGCATCCATGTCGTCCCCGCCTCTGAGGTGGTGTCGATGGATGATCCGGTGGAGATCGCGCTGCGCAAGAAGAAAGATTCTTCGATGCGCGTGGCCGTCAACCAAGTCAAGGAAGGTGCCGCGCAGGCGTGCGTTTCCGCCGGCAACACCGGCGCCTTGATGGCCGTGTCGCGTTACGTTCTCAAAACGCTGGACGGTATCGATCGCCCGGCCATCGCCACCGCTATCCCGAACGAAAAGGGCGCTGGTACCACGGTGTTGGATCTCGGTGCCAACGCAGATTGCGAGCCCGCACACCTTTTGCAGTTCGCGCAGATGGCCTCGGCGATGGTGTCGGTCGTTGAGCAGAAGCCGCGCCCGACGGTGGGCCTGCTTAACATCGGCGAAGAAGTCATCAAGGGTAATGAGGTCGTCAAGCAGGCCGGTGAATTGCTGCGCGGCTCTGACCTCAATTTCTTCGGTAACGTTGAGGGCAACGACATCTTCAAAGGCACCACGGACATCGTCGTCTGCGACGGCTTTGTCGGCAATGTGGCGCTCAAGAGCACGGAAGGCCTCGCCAAGATGATCGGCGAGATGCTGCGAGAAGAATTCAGTCGCTCGTGGTTTACCAAGCTGCTCGCTGTGGTGGCGCTGCCGGTGCTTTCGCGTTTCAAACGCCGTGTTGATCATCGGCGCTACAATGGCGCCGCGTTGCTCGGCCTGCGGGGTCTCGTCATCAAGAGTCACGGTTCGGCCGATGCCTATGCGTTTGAATGGGCGATCAAGCGCGCCTACGACGCAGCGGCCAACGGCGTGATCGCCCGTATTGCGCAGGCGTTCGAATCGCACCACGACGCAGCGGGCGCTGCGCCGGTCTCCACTTCCACTCCGGCCGCCGACGCCGCTTGAGCGCGTTGCCCCCGAGTCAGCACTCACCCCACTGCACATGACACGTTACGCAAGGATCATCGGCACGGGCAGCTATCTGCCGCCCAAGCGGGTCACCAATCAAGAACTGGCTGCACAACTGGCCGAAAAGGGCATCGAGACGAGCGACGAATGGATCGTCACGCGCAGCGGCATTCGTGCGCGCCACTTTGCCGAGCCCGATGTCACGTGTAGCGATCTCGCCGTCCAGGCGGCCGAGCGTGCCATCGAGGCGGCTGGCATCGACCGCTCCGAGATCGACCTGATTCTGGTGGCGACGTCCACGCCAGATTTTGTGTTCCCGAGCACCGCCTGCCTCGTGCAGCAGAAGCTGGGCATCACCAACGGTTGCGCTGCGTTTGACGTGCAGGCCGTGTGCTCCGGCTTTGTCTACGCGCTGTCGACGGCCGACAAGTTCATCCGTGCGGGTGCTTACCGCAATGTGCTGGTGATCGGTTCGGAAGTGTTCTCGCGCATCATCGATTTCAGCGATCGCACGACCTGCGTGTTGTTCGGCGATGGTGCCGGCGCTGTGGTGCTCCAAGCCTCGGACGAACCGGGCATCCTGTCGACCGCATTGCACGCCGACGGCGGCCACGCCAATATTCTGTGCGTGCCCGGTAACGTGGCCGCGGGCGCGATCCAGGGCAGTGCTTTCCTGTACATGGATGGTCAGGCTGTCTTCAAGTTGGCCGTGACGGTGCTCGACAAGGTCGCCCGCGAAGCGCTGGCGGCTGCCGAACTTGAGGCCTCGCAGGTGGATTGGCTGATTCCGCATCAGGCCAACATCCGCATCATGCAGGGCACGACCAAGAAGCTGGGTCTATCGAACGAACGCCTGATCGTCACCGTTGACGAACACGGCAATACGTCGGCCGCTTCGATTCCGCTGGCACTCGATGTTGCCGTGCGCGATGGTCGCATCCAGCGTGGTCAGCACGTGATGCTTGAAGGCGTGGGCGGCGGCTTTACGTGGGGCGCTGCATTGCTGCGCTTCTGATCGACGAATTTCCAGAACGAACAATACGAGCCATGACATTCGCTTTCGTCTTTCCCGGCCAGGGTTCGCAATCGGTCGGCATGCTCAATGCATTTGCTGACCATTCCGCAGTGGCGGCTACGCTGGCCGAAGCCTCTGATGCGCTGGGTCAGGACATCGGTAAGCTGATCGCCGACGGTCCGGCTGAAGAGCTGAATCTGACGACCAACACGCAACCGGTCATGTTGACGGCGGCAGTGGCTGTCTATCGTGCATGGCAGGCAGCGGGCGGCCCGGCGCCGACCGTCGTGGCGGGCCACAGCCTGGGCGAGTACTCGGCGCTGGTGGCAGCAGGCGCGATCGCCTTCAAGGACGCCGTGCCGCTGGTGCGTTTTCGCGCCAAGGCCATGCAGGAAGCCGTGCCGGTGGGCGAGGGCGGCATGGCTGCCATTCTCGGCTTGTCGGATGACGACGTGCGCGCTGCCTGCGCCGAGGCGTCGGCTGCTGGCGTGGTCGAAGCCGTGAACTTCAACGCGCCGGCCCAAGTGGTGATTGCTGGTGCCAAGGCCGCTGTCGAGAAGGCCTGCGAGATCGCCAAGGCCAAGGGCGCCAAGCGCGCGTTGCCGCTGCCGGTGTCGGCGCCGTTCCACTCGTCGCTGCTCAGGCCGGCGTCGGACCGTCTGCGCGAGTACCTTGCCAACGTGACCGTCAACGCGCCGGTCATCCCCGTTATCAACAACGTGGATGTGGCAGTGGTGAGCGATCCCACAGCCATCAAGGAAGCGCTGGTGCGCCAAGCTGCTTCGCCGGTGCGCTGGGTCGAGACCGTCCAGAAGATGAAGGCCGATGGCATTACCCGCGTGGTCGAATGTGGCCCGGGCAAGGTGCTGGCGGGTCTAGTCAAGCGTATTGATGGCGAAATCATCGGCGATGCGATCTTCGATCCGGCTTCGCTTGAGGCTGTGCTGGGCCAACTCAAATAATCAACGGGATTCGTATGACCCAAGCATTGAACAACCAAGTTGCGCTCGTCACCGGCGCGTCGCGCGGCATCGGTCGTGCCATTGCGCTGGAACTGGCGCGCCAAGGCGCGACGGTAGTCGGTACAGCCACGTCAGATGCTGGCGCGCAAGCCATCACGGCTTACTTTGCCGAAGCCGGTGTGAAGGGCGCAGGCGTGGTGCTCAACGTGAACGATGCTGCGCGCTGCGAAGCCGTCATCGACGAGACCATCAAAACGCATGGTGGCCTGAACATTCTGGTCAACAATGCCGGCATCACGCAGGACAACCTGGCGATGCGCATGAAGGACGAGGAGTGGGTGTCCGTCATTGACACGAACCTCTCCGCCGTGTTCCGCTTGTCGCGTGCCGTGCTGCGCCCGATGATGAAGGCGCGCGGTGGTCGCATCATCAACATCACCTCGGTGGTGGGCTCGGCGGGCAATCCTGGTCAGGCCAACTACGCCGCTGCCAAGGCTGGCGTGGAAGGCATGGCGCGTGCGCTGGCTCGCGAAATCGGCAGCCGCAACATCACGGTCAATTGCATCGCACCGGGCTTCATCGATACCGATATGACCAAGGTTCTGTCGGAAGAGCAACATACAGCGCTGAAGGCGCAGATTCCGCTGGGCCGTCTGGGCGCGCCGGAAGACATTGCCAGCGCGGTTGCCTTTCTGGCGTCACCGGCAGCGGGCTACATTACGGGCTCGACGCTGCACGTCAACGGCGGCATGTACATGGGATAAGGAAGCCGTCCCGGCGGCGATTGTGCAGGGTCTTGCGCATGCGCAGAATTCTGTGGAATCGCTGAATTAACAGGCTTTTTAGCATCATGTTGGGCGCAGTTTTTGCAAGGATTCAGGCGCGGTTTTTCGCTGCGCAAACCTGCTAGAATGCGCGCACTTTTTGTCGAATACTTCCCTGGAGGGTTAAATGGACAACATCGAAGCACGCGTCAAGAAGATCGTCGCGGAACAACTCGGCGTGGCCGAAGCGGATATCAAGAACGAGTCGTCGTTCGTGAACGATCTGGGCGCGGATTCGCTCGATACGGTTGAGCTGGTGATGGCACTCGAAGACGAGTTCGGCATGGAAATCCCGGACGAGGAAGCCGAGAAGATCACCACGGTGCAACAAGCTATCGATTACGCGACCGCCCACGTCAAGGCGTAAGCGTCAATCGATCTCTTGACATCGCGGGCCACAGAAAGGGCGGTTGTCCGGTTTGACCGGGTGGCGCACTTTCTGTGGCCTTTGTCGCTGATACAGAGTTGCAGGAAAGCATAGTGAGCCGTCGTCGCGTAGTCGTAACCGGCCTGGGGCTGGTCTCTCCGGTAGGAAACTCGGTCGCCGAAGCATGGGCCAATCTGGTCGCCGGCAAGACTGGGATCGCCACCATCACCAAATTCGATCATTCCGCGCTGGCCGTGCACTTCGCTGGTGAAGTGAAGGGCTTCAATGTCGAGGAATATGGTATCCCCGCCAATGAGGCGCGCCGCATGGATACCTTCATCCACTACGGCATTGCCGCGGGCGTGCAAGCGCTCAAGGATAGCGGGCTGGAGATCACCGAGGGCAACGCCGAGCGCATCGGCGTGCTGGTCGGCTCCGGCATCGGCGGTCTGCCAATGATCGAAGATACCCACGCTGAATACACGAATCGCGGCCCGCGCCGCATTTCGCCGTTCTTTGTGCCGGGCTCGATCATCAACATGATTTCGGGTCACCTGAGCATCATGTTCGGCCTGAAGGGCCCGAACCTGGCAGCCGTGACGGCCTGTACAACGGGGCTGCACAGCATCGGTCTGGCGGCTCGCCTGATTCAGGCCGGCGATGCTGATGTGATGGTTGCCGGTGGTGCCGAGTCGACCGTCTCGCCGCTGGGCATCGGTGGTTTTGCCGCGGCGCGCGCATTGTCGACCCGCAATGATGACCCCGCCACCGCGTCCCGTCCGTGGGACAAGGACCGCGACGGGTTCGTGCTGGGTGAGGGTGCTGGCGTGGTGGTGCTCGAGGAGTACGAAGCCGCCAAGGCGCGTGGCGCTACGATTTACGCGGAAGTCGCGGGCTTCGGCATGAGCGGTGACGCATTCCATATGACCGCACCGAATATGGATGGCCCGCGCCGTTGCATGCTCAACGCGCTGCGCGATGCTGGCATCAACGCCGATCAGGTCCAGTACCTGAATGCGCATGGCACGTCGACGCCGCTGGGCGACAAGAACGAATCGGATGCCATCAAGGCGGCTTTCGGCGACCATGCCAGCAAGGTTGTCGTGAACTCCACGAAGTCCATGACCGGTCACTTGCTGGGCGGGGCGGGGGGGCTGGAGTCGGTGTTTACGATTCTGGCGTTGCACAACCAGGTGTCGCCGCCGACCATCAACATCTTCAATCAGGATCCCGAGTGTGATCTCGATTACTGCGCCAATACCGCGCGTGATATGAAGATCGACGTGGCCGTGAAGAACAACTTCGGCTTCGGCGGGACCAACGGCACGTTGGTGTTTACGCGTCCGTAACGCTATCCGGCGCGCAGCCTCAGGGTTGTGCGCCGTTTTCGCTCCCCATCTTGGTTGTTCAGCGCATCGTTTTCCCGGCGCCGTATCGGCGGTTGTGTGCCGTCGGTCGGCTCTGCATGGCAAGCCTTGTTTGCTTTGTCCTGCTCTGGTTAGCCTGTGCGTGGGGTGCGGCGCTCCCGATGCTGACGTGGGTCGGGATCGGCGCACTGGCAGTGGTGGCTTGCATTCCGCTGGCAGTGAACCGTTCACCGCTTGCGATGGAACTGATGTGGCGCGCTCGTCTCAAAGCAGATGGTGAACCAGGCCAGCCTATCTGGCAGGTCCGGTTGGAAATGCCCCAAGCGGTCCGAAATGCGCTTCTGTTATGGTCTTGGTCTCTCGGCGAGCGCGTCTTGATTCTGGGTGTCGCGCAGCGCGGGTGGTGTCCACAGATCTTTGTGCTGATGCCACCCTGGTTTACTGCCGGGCTGCTGCGCCGCATACGAAGTCTGTTGCGTCTGGGGCCGCCTCCGATGGCTACTCAGGCGACCGGTGTGTCGTAGGTAAAATACAACGTTTCGAAGTCACAAAAATTCAAGGCGATACACTGCAGGTGAAGAATCCGTGAGTGAACGCGAAGCCGACCAGATCCTCGTCGAGCGCGTCCAGCAAGGCGACAAGCGGGCGTTTGAGTTGCTGGTGGTCAAGTACCACCGCAAGATCATTCGTCTCGTCTCGCGCCTGATCCGTGACCCGGCCGAAGTCGAGGATGTGGCACAGGATGCCTTTATCAAGGCCTACCGTGCGTTGCCCCAGTTCCGGGGTGAATCCGCGTTCTATACGTGGCTGTATCGCATTGCCGTCAACACGGCGAAGAATTACCTGGCGACACAGGGCCGGCGCCCTGAGTCGTCCAGCGACATTGACACCGAAGAGGCTGAAACTTTTGCCGACGGTGAACAACTAAGGGATATCAATACGCCGGACTCCATGCTGCACACCAAGCAGGTGGCCGAAACGGTCAACCGTGCGATGGAGGCGCTGCCCGAGGAATTGCGTACCGCAATCACGCTCCGGGAGATCGAGGGTCTGAGCTATGAGGAAATCGCCGAAGCGATGGCGTGCCCAATTGGGACGGTCCGGTCACGGATTTTCCGGGCTCGCGAGGCGATTGCCGAGAAATTGCGCCCCCTGCTGGGAACGGTGGAGGGCAAACGGTGGTAGCCAGCCGATATGACAAGCCGGCGGCCGCGGGCGTAAGCCCCGGCTGCAAACGGTGAAACCTCGGGAAGTCTTCTCTCGGATCGTTGATTGGACGTTGGAGTTTTTGGGGTCGGGAAATGGGTCAGGCTCAAATGCAGGCAGCAGAAGCGGAATTCGCGCAGCGTATTTCCGCGTTGATGGACGGTGAAGTGGCGGCGCACGAGGTGTCGTCGGCTGTCGAACTCGCCAAGGACGGCGAGGGCGCGGCGCACTGGCGCGAGTATCAGCTGATCGGTGACGTGCTCCGGTCGGAAGACCTGCTGAACACGCGCTCCTCCGAAGATTTCCTTAGCCGGTTCTCGGCCAAGCTCGACGCCGAGCCGCATCTGCTGGTGCCGGCCGTGGCGCAGCGCGCGCAAGCCGAAGAGAGGCATCGCTTCCTGGTCCGCCCCTCGTGGGTCCGCCGGATCATGCCAACGACTGCCGTGGCTGCGGCGGTGGCGGCCGTTAGCTGGGTGGTCGTGCCGCAATTGCGTGGTCCCGCCGACAGCGGAGCCTCGCCGGCACTGGTTGCCAAGGCGGTACAGGGTGCCGACGCACCGGGCGTGACGCTGGCCTCGGCCGACAATACGCCCATGATCCGCGACGCCCGCCTGGACGAATACCTGAGCGCGCATCGGCAGTCGGCGACCAACGGCATGGTGGTTCCGTATCTGCGTGCGGTGGCCAACGCGGTGTCGAACACCCAGGACTCCAATCAGGAATAATGCGGGCATCCATGTCGAAGGTGTGGCACCCCGTTGCCGGGGCAGGCGCCCGCAAGCTGCAGGCCGTTCGTCGGTCCGTTTTCCTTCTTCTCTGTGCATCGACGCTGGCTGCCGCTGCGCAGCCGCAAGTCGAACCCATGCCGCGCAAGGAGGCCGCCTCGTGGCTGGCCAAGATTCATCGCGCGGCACTCAAGCAGAACTATGTCGGCACGCTGACGTACCAGCGTGGTACCGGCATGCATTCCACGCGCATTCAGCACTACGCCGATCTCTTCAATAACGAGTACGAGCGCGTTGAAGCGCTGGACGGCAAGCAGCGCGAGATGCTGCGTCAGAACGACGTCGTCCGGAACCTGATCTACGACGTCAAGCTGGTCGTGACCGAGAAACAGGAGCACAAAGACAGCTTCCCGGCGCTGCTCGCCACGACCAATGGCGACGTGCTTGACCAGTACGACATGCGTCACCTGCCGTCTGAGCGCGTGGCCGGCATGGATTGCGAAGTCTTCCAGCTCGACCCGAAAGATGGCTTCCGTTATGCCTATCGCATCTGGGCTGACCGCAACAGCGGTTTGCTGATGCGTGCACAGACCATCGGCGACGACGGCAAAGTGCTGGAACAGGTTGCCTTCTCGCAGGTCGAGGTGGGTGTGCCGTCGGAAAAGCAGAAGATCATTGCGGCGCTCAAGAATCTGAGTGGCTGGAACCAATACGAGATCGTGACACAGCCGACCAACCTGGCTGATCAGGGTTGGACCATCGGTACGCCCATCAAGGGTTTCCAGAAGATTCGCGAAGTGCGTCGTCCGCTGGGCGATATTGCGCCGGCGGGCAAAGGCAGTTCGAGCTTCGAAGTGCAGCAGGTCGTGTTCAGCGACGGGCTCGCCGGATTGTCGCTCTTCATCGAGCCGGTTTCCGAGAAGCGCACGCGCCGCGAGGGCTTCATTTCGCAGGGTGCGACACACGTGATGGTGCGCCGCATTGCCGATTTCTGGCTGACGGTGGTGGGCGAAGTGCCGTTTGCTACCATCAAGCAATTCGGTGCAGCGGTCGACTACAAGCCGGTTTCCGCCAACGCGACCAACTCGGCAACCAACAAGCCGGCCAACGCACCACAATAAGCCGGCGCCTGCCTCAAGCTGCGTGACTAGATCACGCAGCGCATTTCTCTATCTGTCTTTGTTCCGGGGAGCTTTCATGCGTACCGCTCGAACCGTTCATGCCTTGCGTCTGTTGTGCGTTGCTGCCCTCATGGCGGCTGGAGGCGCGCTCTTGCCCGCCCATGCGCAGAATGCGACCGGCAGCGTGGCCACCGGCACGTACGGCTTGCCCGATTTTGCCGACCTGGTCGAGAAGGTCAGCCCCGCTGTCGTCAACATCCGTACGACCGAGAAGGTCCGCATGCAGGGCGGCCCGAGCGACGACGACATGGCCGAGTTCTTTCGCCGTTTCTTCGGCGTGCCAATGCCTGGCATGCCCGGTCAGGGGCAAGGTCAGAAGCGCCGCAGCACACCGCAGCCGCAAGAAGAAGAGCAGAGCCGTGGTGTCGGTTCCGGCTTCATCATTTCCGGCGATGGCTACATCTTGACCAACGCCCACGTGGTGGATGGCGCCGAGACCATCTACGTGACGCTGCTCGACAAGCGTGAGTTCAAGGCCAAGCTGATCGGCTTGGACAAGCGTACCGATGTCGCTCTCGTCAAGGTGGAGGCCAGTGGCCTGCCGAGCCTGAAACAAGGGGATTCCGACAAGGTGCGCGTGGGTGAGTGGGTGCTGGCGATTGGCTCGCCGTTTGGGCTGGACAACACGGTCACGGCTGGCATCGTGTCGGCCAAGGGGCGCGATACGGGCGATTATCTGCCGTTTATCCAGTCGGATGTGGCCGTCAATCCGGGCAACTCAGGCGGCCCGCTGATCAACCTGCGTGGTGAGGTGATCGGCATCAACAACCAGATTTATAGCCAGAGCGGCGGCTATATGGGCATCTCGTTCTCGATCCCGATCGACGAGGCGATGCGTGTGGCTGAACAGCTCAAGGCGTCGGGGCGCGTGACGCGGGGTCGCATCGGCGTGGCCATCGATAACGTACCGAAGGACGCGGCGGAATCGCTGGGCCTGGGACGGGCGCGCGGTGCCTACGTGGGCAACGTCGAGGCGGGTGGTCCGGCCGACAAGGCGGGCATCGAAGCGGGCGACATCGTTCTGAAATTCAATGGCCGCGATGTCGAGCGCGCGGGCGACCTGCAGCGCCAGGTTGGCGAGACCAAACCGGGCACGCGTGCGACCGTGCAGGTCTGGCGCAAGGGCACAACGCGCGATTTGTCTGTGACTGTGGCTGAGCTGCAGGCTGATACCAAGGTCGCGCAGCGCGGCAAGGGTTCCCAGCCCGACAACAGCCAGCAGGGTCCAGGCAAGCCGAATGCGCTGGGATTGGTGGTGGCCGATCTGTCTGAGGGCGCGCAGCGCGAGTTCAAGACCAAGGTGGGGGTCGAGGTGCAAGTGGCGGAAGGTCCGGCGGCACGCGTGGGCATCCGCGCTGGTGACCTGATTCTGCGCGTGGGCGATACCGACATCACCAGCGCCAAGCAGTTCAACGACGTGGTCGGCAAGCTCGACAAGAACCGCATGGTGGCCGTGTTTGTGCGTCGAGGCGATGCCACGCAGGTGGTGACGATGCGCCCGAGTGCGGCGCGTTCGGGCAGCGGTCAGTGATTGAGCTGACGCTCTACGGCCGCACGTACTGCCATCTGTGCGACGACATGAAGGTCGCGCTGGAACCGCTCCGGCGTGATTTTTCTTTTCTTTTGCACGAGGTGGACGTCGACAGCGATCCGGCGCTGGAAGCGCGTTTTGGCGAACTGGTGCCGGTGCTCATGACCGGCGCGCCTGACTCGCAGTTGGGGGGAGCGCAGGAGTTGTGCCACTACTTTGTGGATGTGCCTGCCGTTCAGGGCTGGCTGGCCGCACAGACGACGCGGGCCTGATCTCGGCAGCGCCGCAAAAAGAGGCGCGGGAGGCCCCCTGAAATCCGGTAAAATCGACTGTTAGCGCCGATTTTTGCATCGCATGATTTTGCGTCGCAACCTTGGCTTCAAATCCAATTCTCCTGCCGGTGCCGTCCTGAGCGCGCCGGCTATGCCGGACTCGCCACACGTGGCCCGGCAACGCGCCCCTGGGATGGGCGCTTTTCGACGCATTCGATGGACAATATCCGCAATTTTTCGATCATCGCCCACATCGACCACGGCAAATCGACGCTGGCCGATCGCATCATCCAGTTGTGCGGCGGCCTCTCCGACCGCGAGATGGAAGCCCAAGTGCTGGACTCGATGGACATCGAGAAGGAGCGCGGCATCACCATCAAGGCCCAGACCGCCGCGCTGTCCTACAAGGCGCAGGACGGCAAGATCTACAACCTCAATCTGATCGACACCCCGGGGCACGTCGACTTCAGCTACGAAGTCAGCCGCTCGTTGTCCGCCTGCGAGGGTGCGCTGCTGGTGGTGGACGCGTCGCAGGGCGTGGAGGCGCAGACAGTCGCCAATTGCTACACCGCCATTGAGCTGGGCGTGGAAGTGGTGCCGGTGCTCAACAAGATCGACCTGCCCGCAGCCGACCCGGACAACGCGATCCAGGAAATCGAAGATGTGATTGGCATCGACGCGACGGATGCGACGCGCTGCTCGGCCAAGACCGGTGTGGGTGTGGCGGACGTGCTTGAGGCGTTGATCGCCAGGGTGCCTGCGCCCAAGGGCGATCCGGATGCGCCGCTGCAGGCGCTGATCATCGACTCGTGGTTCGACAACTACGTCGGCGTGGTGATGCTGGTGCGCGTGGTGAACGGCACGTTGCGCGCCAAGGACAAGGTTCTGCTGATGGCCACGGGTGCGCAGCATCTGGTGGAGCAGGTGGGCGTGTTTTCGCCGAAGTCGGTTCCGCGTGAATCGCTGTCGGCAGGTCAGGTTGGCTTTGTCATCGCGGGTATCAAGGAGCTGAAGGCTGCCAAGGTGGGCGACACCATCACCCACGTGGCCCCGCGCAAGGCCGAGGCGCCGCTGCCAGGCTTCAAGGAAGTCAAGCCGCAGGTGTTTGCCGGCCTGTATCCGGTGGAGGCCAACCAGTACGAAGCGCTGCGTGAATCGCTGGAGAAGCTCAAGCTCAATGACGCTTCGCTGCAGTACGAGCCGGAAGTCTCGCAGGCGCTGGGCTTTGGCTTCCGCTGTGGCTTCCTTGGCCTGCTGCACATGGAGATCGTGCAGGAGCGTTTGGAGCGCGAGTTCGACATGGACCTGATCACCACCGCGCCGACGGTGGTCTATCAGGTGCAGCAGCGCGACGGCACCATGGTGCAGGTGGAAAACCCGGCCAAGATGCCGGCGGACCCGAGCAAGATCGAGGCGATCCTGGAGCCGATCGTTACGGTCAACCTGTACATGCCGCAGGAATATGTGGGCGCCGTGATCACGCTGTGCGAGCAGAAGCGCGGCTCGCAGATCAACATGAGCTACCACGGGCGCCAGGTTCAACTGACGTACGAGATCCCGATGGGCGAAATCGTGCTGGACTTCTTTGATCGCCTGAAGTCGGTCTCGCGCGGCTATGCGTCGATGGACTACGAGTTCAAGGAATATCGCGTGTCTGACGTGGTCAAGGTCGATATCCTGATCAACGGTGACAAGGTCGATGCGCTGTCCATCATCGTCCACCGCTCTAACAGCGCTTACCGTGGCCGCGAAGTGGCCGCCAAGATGCGCGAAATCATTCCGCGCCAGATGTACGACGTGGCCATCCAGGCTGCCATCGGCGCCAACGTGATCGCACGTGAAAACGTAAAGGCGCTGCGCAAGAACGTGCTAGCCAAGTGCTACGGCGGCGACATCTCGCGCAAGAAGAAGCTCCTCGAGAAGCAGAAGGAGGGCAAGAAGCGCATGAAGCAGGTGGGCACGGTTGAAATTCCGCAAGAGGCGTTCCTCGCCATCCTGCGCGTCGAAGAAAAATAACCCCGGACGAATCTCTCACACATGAACTTCGCCCTGATTTTGTTTGTTCTCGTTGTCATCACCGGGATTGCCTGGGTGGCTGACAAGCTTGTGTTCCAACGCCAGCGCCAAGCGGCTGCGGCGACAGCGCTGGCTGAATTCGATGCGCGCGCACAAGTGCAGGCGCAGTACGGCGGTGGTGGCGACATCGGCGCAGCGCGTCTGCAACTGGCCGAAGACAAGCTGCGCCAGCCCTGGTGGCTTGAGTACACCGCAAGCTTCTTCCCGGTAATCGCGGCAGTGTTCCTGCTGCGCTCGTTCGTGATCGAGCCGTTCAAGATTCCGTCGGGCTCGATGATCCCGACCCTGCAGATCGGCGATTTCATCCTCGTCAACAAGTACACGTATGGCATTCGTCTGCCGATCGTGAACAAGAAGATTGTCGATCTGAACCAGCCGCAGCGCGGCGACGTGATGGTCTTCCGTTACCCGAAAGACGAGTCGATGGATTACATCAAGCGCGTGATCGGCGTGCCGGGTGACGTGGTCAAGTACGACAACAAGCGCCTGACGGTGAACGGCCAGCCTGCCACCTATGCGCCGCAGTCCGACTACCTCGACGGCGAGCGCCTAACGTACTCCAAGCAGTACCAGGAGACGCTCGGTACCGTCTCGCACAACATCCTCAACGACGCCGATCGTCCGGCCTACGTGTCGGGTCCGGACGATTTTCCGTTCCGCGAAAACTGCACTTACAATCAGACCGGTTTTACCTGCAAGGTACCTGCAGGTCACTATTTCATGATGGGTGATAATCGCGACAACAGCGCGGACTCCCGTTACTGGGGCTTCGTGCCGGACAAGAACATCGTCGGGAAGGCGTTCTTCATCTGGATGAACCTGGGTGACCTGAAGCGGATCGGCAGCTTCCATTGATCCGGTAAGTGACTCAAAATTCTCTTATTGAAACTCGGCAATTGCACAACGGGGGAAATGCAATGCGGATTCGTCAGGCCGGTCTGAAACGCCAGTCGCGCGGGATTTCGATGTTCGGCATCCTGATCGGCATTATTGTGTTGATCACGTTCGTGCTGCCAGCAATCCGGTCCGTTCCAAGCCTGATGGAGTATCAAGCGATTACCCGCGCAGTGAAGCAGGCACGCGAGCGTGCTAGCACGCGTGAAGAGGTGTCCAATGCATTCGACAAGCAGGCCGCCATTGATGACATCAAGTCGATCAAGGGCGAGGATCTGGACGTGCTGGATGCAGGTGGCTCCATTCAGGCAGTGCGCTTCTCGTACAAGCGCGAGATTCCGCTGTACGGCCCGATCGGCTTGGTGATTACCTATTCGGGAACCCAGCGTTGACATGAGTTTGGATGCATTGCAGCAACGCCTTGGCTATCGCTTCAGCAAACCGGAGTTGCTGCAGCAGGCGCTCACCCATCGCAGCCACAGCGCGATGCATAACGAGCGCCTGGAGTTTCTGGGGGATTCGATCCTGAATTGCGCTGTCGCAGACATGCTCTACGGCATGTTCGGCAAGCTGGATGAGGGCGATCTCTCGCGCGTGCGGGCCAACCTGGTCAAGCAGCAGGCGCTGTACGAGATTGCTCAGATGTTGCAGTTGCCTGACGCATTGCGCTTGGGCGAGGGCGAGTTGAAGAGCGGTGGCTTCCGCCGGCCATCCATCCTGGCGGATGCGTTGGAGGCGATCTTCGGTGCGGTGTTTCTCGATGGCGGTTTCGATGCCGCTCGCACGCTGATCCGCAAGCTATATATCCCGATCCTGGAGCAGGTCGACCCGCGCACGCTAGGCAAGGATGCCAAGACGCTGCTGCAGGAGTACCTCCAAGGTCACAAAATTGCGCTGCCGCTGTACACGGTGGTTGCCACCCACGGCGCGGCGCATAATCAGCAGTTCGAGGTCGAGTGCACGATTCCGAAGCTGGAGATTCGCGTTTCCGGCAGTGGGGCATCGCGGCGCGCGGCCGAACAATCGGCGGCCAAACTGGCCCTGGATGAAGCGCATCGCCTGGTGCCGCAGCTCGTCAAGCGCAGCCGCGCCGAGCGCACCGGCAAGACGCGCAAGCAGGCCACACCGCCCGATCCGCAGTTGTCTCTCAGGTTGAAGGAATAATCAGGTAAATGAGCGACACCCCATTGCAGCCTCCGCAACCAGAATCTGGTGCCCCGGAGGGGTTCCGCTGCGGCATGGTCGCCATCGTTGGGCGCCCGAACGTTGGCAAATCCACGCTGATGAATGCCCTGGTGGGCCAGAAAGTCAGCATCACGTCGCGCAAGGCGCAGACCACGCGTCATCGCATCACCGGCATTCAAACCACGGACGACGCGCAGTTCGTCTTCGTCGATACGCCGGGCTTCCAGACGCGCCATGCCACCGCGCTGAACCGTTCGCTTAACCGCGCGGTCACGTCCACGCTCACGTCGGTGGATGCCGTGCTGTTCGTGGTCGAAGCTGGTCGCTATGGCCCGGACGACGAGAAGGTACTCTCACTGCTGCCGCGCGAGACGCCCGTGATCCTGATCGTCAACAAGGTCGATCGGCTGGATGGCTACACGCGTGCCGAGATGGTCGCTACGTTCCTGCAAGACATGGCGCAGGTGTTTCCGTTTGCCGAAATCGTGCCGATGTCGGCCAAGAACCGCGATGACATCGACCGCCTGCTCGGCATCGTGCGCCCGTACCTGCCGGAAGGCGAGCCGATGTACGACCCGGAAGCGTTGACTGACCGCAGCGAGCGCTTCCTGGCCGCAGAAATTGTTCGCGAGAAGGTCTTCCGCTGGACCGGGGACGAATTGCCGTACTCCAGCACCGTCGTCGTCGACAAGTTCGAGACCGAAGGCCGCCTGCGCCGCGTGTTCGTCACCATTCTGGTGGACCGTGACGCGCACAAGGCGATGATCATTGGCGCCAAGGGTGCCAAGCTCAAGCAGATCTCGACCGAAGCACGCATGGACATGGAAAAACTGTTCGACGGCAAGGTGTATCTGGAGGTCTGGATCAAGGTCAAGAGCGGCTGGGCCGACAACGAAGCCGGCCTGCGCGCCTACGGCTACGAGTAGCCGCCTAACCGTTTGCCTTTAGCTGGCAACTCCACACACGCTCGATGGCGGGACGATCCGATCCGATTCCGGACGAGGCTGCGGAATGGCTGGCAGAGGAAGGCGTTGCCGGCGCCGCGCCGCGCAGGAGCTTTCCTGCCGGGCGCTCGGAGACGCGCGTTGCGGCGCAGCCGGCCTTCGTGCTGCACAGCTACCCGTACCGCGAGACCAGCCTCATCATCGACGTTTTCACGCCGGACTACGGCCGCATGGCGCTGGTCGCCAAGGGCGCCAAGCGACCGCATTCGGCGCTGCGTGCGGTGCTGCAGACGTTCCAGCCGCTGTCGGTGTCATGGAGTGGCCGCGGTGATGTGCGTACGCTGACCCGCGCCGAGTGGGTTGGCGGTATGGTCCCGCTCGGTGGCGAAGGGCTATTGTCGGGCTTCTATCTGAACGAGCTGCTGGTCAAGTTCGTTGCCCGCGAAGACGGCCACCCGGTGCTGTTCGCGCACTACGTCGAAACACTCAATAAACTCGCGCACGGTGAGCCCGCTGCGTTGACACTGCGCGCGTTCGAACGTGTGCTCCTGCGGGAAACCGGCTTTGCTGCCCAGCTCGACCGCTGCATTGACGGTGAGCCGGTGCAGGCCGAGGGCGACTACGTTTATCACCCTGAACGCGGCATCCGCCGCGCGTTGCCGAGCGATCCCTCCTCCTGGCCTGTGCTGCGCGGTCAGACACTGATCGACATGGAGCGCGACGACTACGCCTCACGCGCCACAACTGCCCAGCAGAGCCGCAGCCTGATGCGTTTCCTGCTGCATTATCATTTGCACGGCACGCCGCTTTCGACGCGCCAGATCCTGATCGACTTGCAGAAACTATGATCTTTCATGCTTCGCCGGGCGTTATCGACCTGGGCATCAACATCGACCACGTCGCCACGTTGCGCAACGCGCGCGGCACCACCTATCCGGATCCGATTGCAGCGGCGTTGCTGGCGGAAGAGGCCGGCGCTGATCTCATCACGCTGCATCTGCGCGAAGACCGTCGTCATATCAAGGATGCCGATGTGCGTGCGCTGCGCCCGCAACTTCGCACGCGCATGAACCTGGAGTGTGCTGTCACGCAGGAGATGCTCGACATCGCCTGCGATATCGGCCCGCAAGACGTGTGTCTCGTGCCGGAGCGCCGCCAGGAGGTGACCACCGAGGGTGGCCTGGATGTGGTGGGCGGCTTTGCCAAGGTGCAGGCAGCGTGCAAGCAACTGGCCGATGCGGGCATCCGCGTGTCGCTGTTCATCGATCCGGATGCGGCACAGATTGAAGCCGCAGCTGCCGCTGGCGCACCCGTCATCGAGCTGCACACGGGGCGCTATGCCGAAGCCACCGACGATGCCGAGCTGAAGGCGGAACTCGTCCGCATCGAAACGGCCGTGGAAGAGGGCATCCGCTGGGGCGTGCGCGTGAATGCCGGCCACGGCCTGCACTATACGAACGTGCAACCGATCGCGGCCATCGCGGGCATCCACGAGCTGAATATCGGCCACGCCGTTGTGGCGCATGCTGTGTTTGCCGGCTGGCAGAACGCAGTGCGCGAGATGAAGGCGATCATGGTGGCAGCGCG
Source organism: Ralstonia sp. ASV6 (assembly GCF_016429285.1). Taxonomy (GTDB): domain Bacteria; phylum Pseudomonadota; class Gammaproteobacteria; order Burkholderiales; family Burkholderiaceae; genus Ralstonia; species Ralstonia flaminis. The sequence goes on along the minus strand of NZ_JAELUI010000037.1, from coordinate 16,408 downwards.
CTTGTCGTCCATGACGCCTACTGCGGCCCATCCGGGCGTGCCCGTATGAACGAGCAGGCCGCTGCCGCTAAGGTGTCCGGTGCCATCTATGGCATCGGGACCGACATCATCCAGATCGAGCGTGTCGAGGGCGTGATGCAGCGGACCAACGGCCGCTTTGCCGAAAAGGTGCTCGGGCCCGATGAACTGCGTGTCTACCACGCCCGTAAGGCGCGCTCCGAGCGCCGCGGGCTGGCCTTTCTGGCGACGCGCTTTGCCGCCAAGGAAGCCGTGTCCAAGGCCATCGGCCTGGGCATGCGCTGGCCGATGACGTGGCGCGCAGTGCAGACGCTCAACTTACCCTCCGGGCAACCTGTGGTGCGCTACAGCGGCGAACTGGCCGACTGGATTGCACAGCATGGCCTCCATATTCAGATCAGCGTGACGGACGAGCGCGACTACGCTGTCGCCTTTGCCGTCGCCGAGTTGCAAACGAAACCCACCGCATGAATTCCACAGCAAAGACGCAGAAACGCCCCGGCCCGATCGTTCTCGACGTTGCGGGCCTCCAACTCGGGGCTGACGATGTCCGTCGCATCGCGCATCCGTTGACGGGTGGTGTGATCCTATTTGCCCGCAACTTTGAGTCGCGCGCGCAGCTGACGGCGCTCACGCAGGCGATCCGCGCCATCCGTGATGACGTGCTGATCTGTATCGACCACGAGGGCGGCCGCGTGCAGCGCGCCAAGACCGATGGTTTCACGCACCTGCCCGCGATGGGCGCCCTAGGCAAACTGTGGGACCGCGACGTGCTGGCAGCGACGCGCGCGGCCACCGCATGCGGCTACGTGCTGGCCGCTGAACTGCGCGCGTGCGATATCGACCTGAGCTTCACGCCCGTGCTCGATCTCGACTACGGCACCAGCAGCGTCATCGGCGATCGTGCTTTCCATCGCGACCCGCGCGTCGTGACCATGCTCGCGAACCACCTGACGCTCGGCCTGCGCTTGGCCGGCATGGCCAACTGTGGCAAGCACTTCCCGGGGCACGGCTATGTCCAGGCCGATTCGCACGTTGCCGTGCCAGTGGATGATCGCCCGCTTGAGGCCATTCTTGCTGACGATGCGCAGCCGTATGGCTGGATGGGCCTCGGCCTGCAATCGGTGATGCCGGCGCACGTCATCTATTCGGCGGTCGATCCGAATCCGGCCGGCTTCTCGCGCTTCTGGCTGCAGGACATGCTGCGTGCGCACTTCAATTTCGACGGCGTGATCTTCAGCGACGATCTGAGCATGGAAGGCGCGAGCGTCGCCGGCTCCGTGGTGGATGGTGCTCGTGCGGCACTGGCTGCGGGCTGCGACATGGTGCTGATCTGCAATGCGCCGGACAAGGCCGATCGCCTGCTTGGGGAACTGGACGTGGCGATGGGCAAAGCATCCCAGCGACGTGTGCGCCGGCTGTTTGGCGGCAGGGCGATCAAGGATTGGTCAAAGCTGCAACAGCAATCGGCCTACAAGCAGGCCCTGCGTACCCTGCGTGAGGCCCGGCTGATTGCGTAAAGCGTAGAGAGGCGATGGCGGGCCGCTTGCCCGGTTCGCTTTTCACGGACACAACAAAAAAGGCAGCGCGAAGCTGCCTTTTTTGTTGGTGCTGCGCCAGCTTACTTGGCGCGGCTCTTGTACTCGTCCGTACGCGTGTCGATTTCGATCTTTTCGCCGATGTTGCAGAACAGCGGCACCATGATCGTGAATTCTTCGTTGTCGTTGATGCGAGCGGCCTTCAGAACCTTGCCCGACGACGTGTCGCCCTTGACAGCCGGTTCCGTGTAGACGATTTCACGAACCACCGTGGTCGGCAGTTCCACCGAGATGGCGTTCTCGTTGTAGAACGTCACTTCGACCTTCATACCGTCTTGCAGGTAGTTCAGCGCGCTGCCCATGGCGGCGGGCTCGACGTTGTACTGTTCATACGTGACCGGGTCCATGAACACGTACATCGTGCCGTCGAAGTAGGAGTATTCGGCTTCCTTCTTGTCCAGGATGACCTGATCGAGCTTGTCGTCGGCGTTGAACACCCATTCACCGCCTGCGCCCGACAGCAGGTTCTTGTACTTCATCTTGACGACGGCGCCCGAACGGCCCGAGCGGCTGTACTCAGTCTTGAGCACGACCATCGCCTCTGCTTCCTTGCCGTTGGGGCCCCACATGAACACGTTGCCAGCGCGGAGTTCTTGCGCGATTTTCAAAGCCATTTCACATTTCCTGAGAAAAGAGGGTTCGATGCGCGCCAAGCAACGAAGCACCGCGCGATACCCTCGGGTCGCGCGAACTAGATCAAAGCCGGGGCCGCATATAGAGATCAGCCCGCTATTTTACCTGTTTTTCGCAAAATGCCACCAAATTCGCGGCAAGATCACCCAGATGCAACAAGGTGTGCTCCCAGGTGATCGCGCGGTTGCGCAGGGCCGGTGCGGCGGCCACAAGAGCAGGCCAGTCGAGCGTGTCTGGCCTCCCATTCCAGGCGTGCCAGAACGTGCGGAGTGCATTGGCTTGCGCTTCGGGCAGGGCGGGGGCGTAGCGCGCCAGAAAGGCATCCAGTTTGGTCAGGTGCACATCGTCGCTTTGCGGATAGATGTGCCAGATAAATGGCTGCAGCGCCCACTGCGCGCGCACAAAGGAATCTTCTCCGCGCACGAAGTTGATGTCGCAGGCCCACAAGAGTGGATCGTAGTGCTCCTGGGGAACAAACGGCACCACCGCGACCGTCAGTTGGCCGCGCGACCAGCGGGCACCTGCTTTGGCGGCGCCGGTGCTGCCCGGCAACTCGGCGATTTGCGTGGCGGCCAAGCCCTCGGGCACCAGGCAGATCACCGGCAGCGGGGAGGCTTCCCATTGGGCAACCAGCGCCGGCAATGCCGGGTTGGCATATGCGAACAGGCTTACGCGCAGGGCGTCGGGGTGTTCGCGCATCAGGTCGTCCACGCCGAGCCGGTGCCACAACGCTTGGTGAGCCGCCGGGCTGGCGTTGAACGTTGCGCGCTGGGCGCCCAGATGCGTTTCGCGCAGCACACCGCCCGTATTGCGCGCAAAGCCCGGGAAGAAGAAGTATTTGACCAGCGGCAGTTGTGGATGTGGCGATTGCATCGCGTGATACTCGGCCACCCAGTTCTCTGCACTGAGATATTCCAGGTTGATCCAGACTGGCGCCGTGCTCTGCGATGCAAGCGCGGCCATGCCCTGCAGCATCGGCTCCGGAACGGCGCACGCGAAGGCGCCGATCACCACGTCATGCGGCGTGGCGTGCGCATCGGCGGCGAGCAATGCGGCCACCTGCGCATCATCGCCCCACTGGCGGATATCGACGCCCGAGACGCGCTGCGCCTCGGCGGTTACGTCAACGGCGGGGCAGAGCTTTTCGAATGAGCGCAGGTCATCGACCCACAGCCGCACGGTGTGGCCGTGCTCCTGCGTAAGCTGCCGGGCAAGGCGCCAGCACACGCCGATGTCGCCATAGTTGTCGACGACGCGGCAGAAGAGATCCCAGGACGTGATGGTGCGCATACAGAAAGAGAAAGGCGAGTCGGGCGGGAAAGACGGTGGGCCGACATTGTAGTCGGCGGCTTGTTCTACACTGACGCCCTCTGAGCCTGCGAACGTCATGCCGTCCGACCCCACGCCACCCGATTTTCCTGAGACGCCTGAGAGCGCCGAGTCCAGCGCGCCCGCGAATGTGCCTGATTTCGATGCGAAAGCGTACATCGCGCGCCTGCCCAACCTGCCCGGCGTGTATCGCTATTTTGATGCGCAGGGCAATGTGCTCTACGTGGGCAAGGCGCGTGACCTGAAGAAGCGTGTCTCCAGCTACTTCAACAAGACGCTGCTCTCGCCGCGCATTGCGATGATGGTGGCGAAGATCGCGCGCATCGACACCACCGTCGTGCGCAGCGAGGCCGAAGCGCTGCTGCTTGAGAACAACCTCATCAAAGCGCTGGCGCCGCGCTACAACATCCTGTTTCGCGACGACAAGTCGTATCCGTATCTCAAGCTTACGCAGCACGCCTATCCGCGCATGGCGTACTACCGCGGCGCGACGGATCGCAAGCACCAGTACTTCGGTCCGTTCCCGAGTGCGCATGCGGTGCGCGAGAGCATGCAGATCCTGCAGAAGGTGTTCCAGCTCCGCACGTGCGAAGACACCGTCTTCAACAACCGCACGCGCCCGTGCCTGCTGCACCAGATCCATCGCTGCAGTGGCCCATGTGTGCAGGCGATTAGCCCTGAGGACTACGCCCGCGACGTCGCCAACGCGGCCGGATTCCTGCAAGGTCGTCAGGACGAAGTCATGCAGACGCTGCAAAACAAGATGCAGCGCTATTCAGAGGCGCTTGCGTTCGAGCAGGCCGCCGTCGTACGTGACCAGATCGGCGCGCTGTCGACCGTGCTCACGCAGCAATCGGTGGAAGAGGTGGGGCAGGCCAGCGACATCGACATCCTGGCCGTGGCCATCAAGGGTGGTCACGCCTGCGTGAACCTGGCGATGGTGCGCGGCGGCCGGCATCTGGGAGATAAGGCCTACTTTCCGACTCACGTGGAGGATGGCGCCGCCATCGTTGGGGAAGACGTGGAAGCCGAGGGTGCTTCCGCAGCGGAATTGGCGCGCGATCCGGAGCGCATGGCCAGCGACATCCTCGAAGCGTTTGTCGCGCAGCACTACCTGGACCAGTTCGTGCCACCCGTGCTGGTGGTCAGTCACCCGATCCATGCAACGGAACTCATCGACGCGCTGGCCGAGCAGGCTGGGCGCCGCGTGTCTGTCGTGCGTCAGCCGCAGGGCGGGCGCCGTGCGTGGCTGGAGATGGCCGAGAAGGGTGCTGAGCTTTCATTGATGCGGCGTCTGTCAGAGCAAGGCAGCCAGCAGGCCCGCACGCGCGCACTGGCTGAGACCATCGGTATCGATCTCGAAGACCTTGCCGCGCTGCGCGTCGAGTGCTTCGACATCAGCCACACCGCCGGCGAGGCCACGCAGGCCTCGTGCGTGGTCTTCCACAGCCACGCCATGCAAAACGGCGAATACCGCCGCTACAACATCCAGGACATCACCCCCGGCGACGACTATGCCGCCATGCGCCAGGTCCTGACCCGCCGCTACCAGAAGATCGTCGAGCAGGCGGGCGAAGACACACCCAACATGCCCACCATCGTGCTGATCGACGGCGGCAAGGGGCAGGTGGAAGTCGCGCGGCAGGTGTTTGAAGAGTTGGGGCTCGACATCGGCTTGCTGGTCGGCGTAGCCAAGGGAGAAGGTCGCAAGGTTGGTCTGGAGACGCTGATCTTCGCTGACGGCCGGTCTTCATTGGAGCTGGGGCAGGGCAGCGCCGCGCTGATGCTGGTCGCGCAGATCCGTGACGAAGCGCACCGCTTTGCGATCACCGGTATGCGCGCCAAGCGGGCCAAGGCACGCAATACCTCGCGGCTGGAAGAGATCGAGGGCATTGGCGCCAAGCGCCGGCAGCGGCTGCTGGCGCGCTTTGGCGGCTTGCGCGGCGTGATGTCTGCCAGCGTGGATGAGCTGGCTACGGTGGAAGGCATCTCCCAGACCCTGGCCGAAGAAATCTACCGCCAGCTGCATTGATCGGCGACAATGCCCCATCTTGCCGCGCCGGCGCATGACCCGGCGCAGTAGTTGTTTTCTCGACTTGCCATGCCTTTCAATTTCCCGATCCTCCTGACCTGGCTGCGTGTGGCCATGATCCCGCTGGTGGTGGGCGTGTTCTACCTGCCGGACACTTGGATGGCGCTGCCCGCCAAGAATCTGACGGCCGCGGTGTTCTTCATCGTCGCGGCACTGACCGATTGGTTCGATGGCTTTCTCGCGCGCCGCTGGAACCAGACTTCATCGTTCGGCGCCTTTCTCGATCCGGTGGCCGACAAGCTAATGGTGGCCGCAGCGCTGCTGGTATTGCTGGCGTTGGGCCGTGTCTCGGACATCGTCGCGTTGATCATCATCGGCCGCGAGATCACCATCTCGGCGCTGCGCGAGTGGATGGCGCAGATCGGCGCGTCAAAGAGCGTAGCCGTCAACATGCTCGGCAAGCTGAAGACGACCTTCCAGATGATCGCGATTCCGCTGCTGCTGTTCGAGGGCAAGCTGCTCGACGTGATCGACGCGCATATGTGGGGAACCTGGCTGATTTACGTGGCAGCGGTGCTCACGCTGTGGTCGATGGCTTACTACATGAAGCTCGCCTGGCCGCAGATCCGCGAGCGCGCAAAGTGAGCCTGCAAAAACTCTCGCGCAAAAGTGTTGACGAGCGCGATTCTTTTTTGCCATAATCTCTTTCTCGTTGCAGCGATGTGACGAAACGGTCTGGCAGCACAAAAGTTGTACGGCAGTGCTGATAGCCAAAATGCGGGAATAGCTCAGTTGGTAGAGCGCAACCTTGCCAAGGTTGAGGTCGCGAGTTCGAGCCTCGTTTCCCGCTCCAGTTTGAAATATGTGGCCGTGTTGATGTGGTGCACGGCGGCATAACCGGTTACGCGGGAATAGCTCAGTTGGTAGAGCGCAACCTTGCCAAGGTTGAGGTCGCGAGTTCGAGCCTCGTTTCCCGCTCCAATCCCGAAGGGAAGCCTTGCTTCCCTTTTTCTTTATCGGCACGGCACAACGCAGTTCTTCACGAATTGCTACAATACGGTGCTCAGCCCTTGGCGGGGTAGCAAAGTGGTTATGCAGCGGCCTGCAAAGCCGTGTACGCCGGTTCGATTCCGGCCTCCGCCTCCAGAATGCAAAAAAGCCCCGACTGGTTCGGGGCTTTTTCTTTGGTATCGCGCCTAGCCGCGCGCTTTGACCGCCACCTTGCGCACCTCTGTTTCTGTTGCCCGAATCGTACGGCCGTCTCGGGCCACGGGCTGCATCGGCGCGAGCGGCTGTTCCGTTTGCTTGTCGACCAGTACGGAATGCCTCTCGCCCCGCGCAAACAGATGCGCTTCCCCCCATTGCCGCAGACCCACGACCAGCGGGAAGAGCGCCTCGCCCCTGGGGGTCAGAACGTATTCCTGATACGCCGTCCCGTCGGAGGCCGGGGCCACGGCAAAGATGCCGTGCTCGACCAGCAGCCGCAGGCGGTCGGCCAGGATGTTGCGCGCAGCACCGGTGCTCTTCTGAAATTCACTGAAGCGGCGCAGGCCGTCGAAAGCATCGCGCACGATTAGCAGCATCCAGCGGTCCCCGATCACATCGAGTGCGCGCGCGACAGGGCAGGTGGAGTCGTCAAAGCGTTTGCGTTGAACCATGGTCCATGGGCGGCGAATGGCCGCGTCGGTCAAGTGGTTGCATGATAAAACAAGTCTGCCTAGACTCATCTGGTTTTAATTTAAAACCAGATGGGGTATGCATGCTTGTCGATTCTCTTGCTGCTGATTCGCCCGGGGAGAAGATTGCTCCCGTGGGCGCTTTGCCACGGGCTTGGGTTGCCATGCTGGCGATGTGTGCGGCGGTCAGCGTGGCCAACGTCTACTTCGCGCAGCCGTTGCTCGATGCGTTGGCCCGCGACTTTGCGCTGAGCGATGCCTGGACCGGAGGCATCATCGGCGCAACGCAGGCGGGATGCGCGCTGGCGTTGGCGCTGGTGGTGCCGCTGGGTGACCGCTGGCCACGCAAGCCACTGTTGCTTGTTCAGCTTGTATTGCTGACTGCGGCGCTGCTGTGTGTGTGCCTCGCACAAACGCGTTGGCCGCTGTTGCTGGGCATGCTGGGCGTTGGCCTGCTGGGGACGGCGATGACGCAGGGTTTGATCGCCTGTGCCGCTGCGTTGGCCTCGGTGAAAGAGCGCGGCCGTGTGCTCGGCGTGGTGCAAGGTGGCGTGGTGATCGGGTTGCTCGTCGCGCGGGCGGTGGCGGGCATCATCGCAGATGCCTGGGGCTGGCGAGCGGTGTATGCCGTGTCGGGGGGGATCTCGGTAACGATGCTGGCTGTGTTGTGGCGCTGGCTGCCAGCACCGCCGATGGAAGCTGTGCCCATGCGCTACGGCGCGCTACTCCGCTCGACGTGGCAATTGCTGCTGACCGAACGCGTGCTGCAGGTGCGTGGGTTGATCGGCCTATTGATGTTTGCAGCATTCAGCGTGTTCTGGAGCGCGCTGGCATTGGCGTTGAGTGCGCCGCCGTATGCGTTTTCGACGGCGGGTATCGGCATGTTCGGGCTGGTAGGGGCGGTAGGTGCGCTGGCGGCAGTACGTGCGGGGCGCTTAGCAGACCGCGGGTGGGCGCAGCCGGCCACTGCCGCCGCGCTGGGGTTGCTGCTGATCGCCTGGGTGCCGTTGGGGTTGGGTTTGCAGCATCTAGCCTGGCTCATTGTTGGCGTCATCCTGCTTGATCTGGGTGGGCAGGCCGTTCACGTGCTCAACCAGAGTTTGATCTTCCGCTTGCATCCGGACGCGCATAGCCGACTGGTCGGTGCCTACATGCTGTTCTACGCGGCCGGCAGTGGGCTGGGGGCAATGGCCTCAACAGCGGTGTATGCGTGGACGGGGTGGTTGGGCGTGTGCCTCTTGGGCGCGGGCATCAGCGTGGCGGCGCTGGGGTTCTGGGCGGCAACCGCGGCGTGGACGCGCCGGCTGGAGGTGGAAGCGCGCTAGCAATTCCCCTCTTTCGAGGGGTGTGCTAGACCGGTGTATACCCGGCGGGCCTGCCATTCGATAAGCCGAGTCCTATACTTTTCGAAGGGGTCTGCCTTGTTCTGACGTGGTGAAAAATGATAGAACACGACAGAACTTTGGCTCTGCGCCTAGGTTTTCACAATTGTTTGCAATATGACAGGGTTGGCCTTTTAGGATGACCTGGGCTCAAGTCGACATGTAAGGCATGTTGGTGGCCTGGGTAAGGTCTTGCGCGGGAGTCGGTGCCGCGCCGGAGGTGGCCGGCGGATCAAACCATGATGCGCTGGTCCGGGACCCCGATCACAACGACAAAGGGAGCGAGCCGGCGTCCCATGTAGCGGCGGCGGGAGCCGGCTGAACAGCCGGGCCCGGAGCGGGGAAAAGGCAGTCCAGATGGCGATACGAATTGCCTCGGTAGAAGACAACCAGGCGCAATCGGAGTTGATTCGAGAGATCCTGGTTTCGTCCGGATACGAATGCGAGTCTTTCAGTAGCGGTGATGCCTTCGTCAAGGCGCTGCGGGATCGAACCTTCGACCTGCTGCTGCTTGACTGGCAGTTGCCGGACATCAGCGGCATCCAGCTCGTGAGCTGGGTGCGGCAGACGGTCGGCCCTGCGCTGCCGGTGCTGTTCCTGACCAACCGCTCACTCGAAGATGATGTGGTACGCGGGCTGGCTGCCGGCGCGGATGACTACGTCATCAAACCGGTGCGCCGCGCTGAACTGGTGGCACGCGTGGGCGCCTTGCTGCGCCGCGCCGCGCCGCGCACCAGCGAATCGCTTGAGCGCATCCGCGTGGGTCCGTATGCTGTGGACCCGATCGGACGTGTGCTGACACTGAATGGGTCGCAGGTCGAGCTGTCGCCGCGGGAATTCGACCTGGGGCTGTACCTGTTCCGCAATGTCGGCAAGCTGGTGCCGCGCGAGCTGATCGAGCAAGCCGTCTGGGGGCGCAGCATCGGCCCGGATTCGCGCACACTCGCCACCCACATCTCCAAGCTGCGGCTCAAGCTGGATCTCAATCAGAAGAATGGCGTGCGGCTCGTCTCGGTGTACTCGCATGGCTATCGACTCGAAACCACACAAGACGATGGCGAAGCAGGTTGAAGCGTTTCGACGCAAAAGGCTCGGGCGCGCCGCGGTTGTCGGCGCGCTTGTTGTTTTTGGGGGCGTCTGGCAGGCGGCGGTTGCACAGCCTTCCGGCGCAGACGGCAGCGATTTCCTCTATCGCGTCCAGCCCGGCGACACGCTGATCGCCCTGGCAGACCGCTACATGGATAGCGTCGAAGGTTGGCGCCTGCTGCAGCAGCGCAACCACGTCGCGGATCCGTACCACTTGCAGCCGGGCTCTGTGCTGCGGATTCCCTTCGACCGCATTCCGGTGGTGCCGGCCACGGCGCAGGTCGTGTTTGCGCGCGACGCCACGACCGCCGACCGCAAGCCGCTGCAAGCCGGCATGAAGCTCGCAGAAGACACGCAGATCGAAACCGGCGACAAGGGCGCCGTCACGCTCGCATTTGATGACGGCACACGCGTGACCGTGCCGCCGGGCAGCCGCGTGGCGTTGTCGCGTGTGCGTGCGTTTGCGCGCGCTGGGCTGATCGACGTGCGTGTGCACGTGAAACAGGGCGAGGCCGAGTCGAACGTTTCGCCCAGGAAAACGGGCGTAGGCCGCTATGAGATTTCCACGCCGTCGCTCGTGACGGGCGTACGCGGCACGCGCTTTCGCGTGCAGGCAAGCGAGTCCGTATCGACCAGTTCCGTGCTCGAAGGGGAAGTAGCCGCCCAGGCCGGCCGCCGAACGCAGGGAGTCAAAGCCGGGTTTGGCGTACAGGTCTCAGGCGGACACCTCAAGCGCGCGGCGCTGCCTGCGGCGCCAAAACTCGACGCCATTCCGGATCTGGTGCAGCGGCCGTGCTTCCGGGCGATGTGGCAGCCGGTGAAAGGGGCGGTTGCCTATCGTGCGGCCGTTGCGCGTGACGCCGCCTTGACCGAACTGAGTGCCTATCAACACAGCAAGACGCCGGGCGCTACCCTGTGCGGTGACGAAGACGGCGACTACACCTTGGTTGTGCAGAGCATTGACGCGCTTGGCCTGACCAGCCCGTCGGCCACGCGACCCTTTACGGTGCGCCTGCACCCGGAGGCGCCATACACGATTCAGCCAGCGAGCGGAAAAACCTATCGCAGCGGTGAGCTGGTGTTCTCATGGGCAACGGTGTCGGATGCGCGCAGCTACGATGTAGAAGTAGGCGACACGGAGACCTTTGCGTCGCCCGTTGTCCAGCAACGCGGGCAGGATGTGCGCGTGACCAAGGCGTTGAGCGCAGGCTCCTGGTGGTGGCGCGTGCGCTCGGTGGCTGAAGACGGCAAGACCGGCCCGTGGAGCGATGCGCTGCGCTTCCAGGCGCTCGATATTCCGCCGGGTGCTGTGCCCCCAGCCTCCGTTGATGCAGGCGACGACGGCATGCTGCACGCCCACTGGCCCGCACTCGCGCCCGAACTGGCAGCAGCCGGCGCGCGCACGCGCGTGCAGCTTGCCAGCGAGCCGACCTTTGCCAAACCGGTTGCCGACATCGTGAGTGACGGCAGCGAAGCCGCCATTCCGCAGCCGCCAGCCGGTACGTACTACATCCGCACAGGCGTTGACCTGGGCGACCCGGCATCGGTTATGTATGCCAAGCCGCAGCGCATCGATGTTGGTGCGTTCGTCGGCGATTCGTCGCGCAACCCCGTGCAGAGCGGCGGCGGCAATCTCTTGCTCAATGACTGGTCCGGTCGTACCAACCCTCGCTGACCCGATGCGAACAGCTCCGCACGGAAGGCTGCGCTCTTTGGCGGAGTGGGGCGTGCTGGTGCTGCTGGCTGCACTGCTGACGATCGGTGCAGTGCGCTGGAGTGTGGTCGAGCGGCTGGATTCGGCGCTGTATGACACCGTGATCACGCTGCATGGGCATCCAGCGCGCGACGACATCGTCATCGTCGCCATTGACGATCAGAGCCTGGATGCAGTGGGCCGCTGGCCGTGGCCGCGCAGCCGTCTGGCCGATCTGCTGGCACGTGTAGGGGCGGCGCACCCGCGCGGAATCGGCGTCGATATTCTGTTTATCGAACCGGACCTCGCGCACCCCGAGGGCGATCGCGCTTTGACTGCGGCCATCGCCCAGGCCGGTCACGTCATCCTGCCTGCGCTGCCGGAACGAACAGAGCAGGGGCGCGTGTATCACTATCCGTTCCTCGGCATCGAGGCCACTGTCGCCCATATCAATGCCGCGGCCGATGCCGATAGCGTGGTGCGCGGCATGTATCTGGCCGAAGGCCCACGTGGGCACGTGCTCGACCACCTGGCGGTTCAACTTGCGCGGCTGGCCGCACAAGCGCCCGTGTCGACGCCAGCCACGCTGGATCTGGAAACCGACGCCAGTGGGTGGACGCGACAGGCGCATATCCGCCTGAACTTTGCCGGGCCGGCCGGTACCTTTCGGCATGTGCCTGCATTGGATGTGCTCAATGGTCGTGTGCCGCCCGAAGTCTTCGCGGGCAAGCTGGTGCTGATTGGCGCGACGGCTTCGGGCGTGTCGGATATTTTCGCCACGCCCACGTCGCGCACGATGAGCGGCGTCGAGGTGTTGGCCAACGCCACGCAAACGGTGCTCGATGGAAACGCCATCCTGCCGGTGCCGAACGGCGTGTTCTGGGTGATGACGTTGCTGCCGCTGCTGATGACCGCGTGCGCAGTCCGCTGGTTCACGCCACGCATGGCGCTGGCCGTGGCGCTGGCGAGTGCAGCAGTGTTGCTGCTGGGTGTGGTCGCTGTGCTGGTGCTTGGCAACCGCTGGCTGCCGCCGTTTGCCGCGCTGGTCGGGCCGTTGGTGCTGTACCCGCTGTGGAGCTGGCGCCAGCAGGAAGCCGCTTTACGTTTCCTGCGCGCCGAACTCTATCGCCTCGCGCGCGAACCCGGTGTACTGACCGATACTGCACCGCTCGCCCGCACGGGCCGCACGCTCGGTGCACACATGGATGCGGTGGCCTCGCTCATCGACAAGCTGCGCGGGCTGCGCCGCTTCCTGGCCGATGCGCTGGAAAGCTTGCCCGATGCCACGGTCATCTGCGCACCGGACGGCGCGATCCGCCTTGCCAACGGCCGCAGCGCGGGGCTCACCGGCCAACTGAGCACGCCGGGCCAGAACCGCGCCGCGGCGCTGCGTGACCTGCCGAGCCTGCTGACGCGCGCATTTTCCGATCCGACTGCGGGCCAACGTTACTGGGCGCAATGGTTGGCTGACCCCGACGCCAAGCTGGAGCCTGTCGAGCTGCATACACACGATGGCCGTTCGGTGCTCATGCACGCCGCCGCGTTGCGCGACGACGCCGGTCGCCCCGTTGACATCATCGTCAGCTTTGCCGATATCACCCCCGTGCGCCAAGCCGAGCGCCATCGTGAAGAGGCGCTGCGCTTCATCTCGCACGACATGCGCTCGCCACAGAGCGCGATCCTGGCGCTGATTGAGCTGCAGCGCGATGCCTCGCGCGCGCTGGATCGAGAGGTGCTGCTCTCCCGCATCGAGCAACTTTCGTCACGTACGCTGGAGCTGGCTGACGCCTTCATCGACTTGGCACGCGCCGAATCCCAGGCGCTCAAACTGGTGGACGTGGATCTGGTTGGGCTGGTGCTCGATGCTGCCGACGAGGTCTGGGCCCTGGCGAATCGCCATCAGGTCGAGGTGCGCGTGGAGGCGGACATCGAAGCGCCCGTGCGCGGCGAGCCGCGCCTGCTGGTGCGTGCCTTGGTTAACCTGCTCAACAACGCCATCAAGTTCAGCGCGCAGGGTTCGTTGGTGACGGTATCGGTGGGGGCCGACGAAGGGGCATTCACGGTGGCCGTGGCCGATCAGGGCGCTGGCATTGCGCTGGCGGATCAGCCAAGGCTGTTCCAGCCATTCCACCGCTTGCATGAGACGGGAGCCAACGCCCCATCGGGCAGCGGCCTCGGCCTCGTCTTCGTGAAGACTGCCATTGAGCGTCATGGCGGTCGCATCACCGTGCAGAGCGTACCGGGGCTGGGCTCCACCTTCACAGTCTGGCTGCCGCGCGGGCCGCTTCACCAAGACGCCTGACCACGCAGGCGTTTGCTCTTTCGGCAACCGCACACACGGTGCGGCTTCTGCCACTTTCCTTTTTCAATCATTTGCAATCCGCTTGTCTGGCGGCCCTACAGTTCATTTGCCGACCAGCACAACGTACTCGGGTGATGCACCCGGTCGAGAGACGGCGGTACCTGGGCGAGAACCGGAAGCGCAGGCAGAAGCGAACCACGCAGGAATGACCGGCGACCCAAGGTGCTACGTATGTTGAGCAAGACCGCAACCGATGTGCTGAACGAATGCGAATACGAACACCTTCGCATGCAACTGCACCAAGCCCTGCGCGGCAACGGGAATCTGCCGCAGGATGCACAGGTCTGGCTGGCTGGTCGGCGTTTGTTCGCTTCGCGCGACGAGGGCATCGGTCGGGTTGATGCGCGCCAGCGCGATGTCATTTGCAGTTGATTTACGTGAAGCAGTTGCATGCTGTGCTTCGCGGCCCATCCAGAAAGAGACCGAGCCATGAAGATCGGCCTGATCGACACACATATCGCCCGCCAACAGGCAATTCACTCCGCGCTGCAGCCGTCGCGCTTCGAATGCGTGCCGCTGTTTCTCTCCCGTCAGGTGTTCGAGGCCATCGATGTGCACGGCATCAACCTGCTGATGGTGGGTGCAAATGCACATGACATGCCGGGGCTGTCGCTGGTGCGCACAGTGCGCGAGCGTGTGGGGCCTGGCATGGCCATCGTTTATCTTGCTGACGGTCAGGCCGATGTTGAGACCGCCGACGCATTGAACCACGGCGCAGATCTGTGCTTCCAGGGCGATATTCGCCCGCCGGAGCTGCTGGCGCGTCTCGATGCGCTGATCCGCCGCTTTGCCGTCAGCCGTGCCGTGCGCGCCTCCGAAATTTGCCTGGGGCCCTACACGATCGACCGACAGAACCGCTCGATCCGCCTGCGCGATACTCAGGTGGCGGTGCACGCTCGCGAGTTTGAGTTGGCGTTGCTGCTGTTTGCAAATGCTGGGCGTGTGCTGTCTCGTGCAGATATCGAACTGGCGTTGTGGGGGCGTGAGCTGAGCCCGTACTCACGCACGCTTGACACGCACGTCTCCCGCCTGCGCAAGAAGTTGCTGCTGGGCGCTGAGAACGGCCTGCGCCTGCGGGCGATCTACGGACAGGGTTTCTGCTTGGAGCGTGTGATGGAAAGCGTCGTTTGATGACGCAGCCACGCTGAAAGCCTCCCCACACAAAACAAAGCCCCGCCTGTCGGGGCTTTTTTGTTGCTCGAATGGGAGCGCCCAAAGAAAAGCGCCCTGATACTCGGGACAGCAGCATCAGGGCCAAGTAGATCGCGGCTCTCTCTTCCGCGACCGGAGCGCACCCACGAGGGGTCGGTGCCTATTCAGGTTACGTGGCTGGCGCCGACACAATGCAAATCTTTATCAACACGCATCTGGGTACGGTAGCGCTGAATGTGTGTCGATTTGTTATAAGACGTCGTACAACAAGGAGCCGGCCCACCGATTCAAGCGCCGGCTGGCTCAGGTAAAGGCCTCGGGTGTTGCGGGGGCGGCCAGATCGTGTGCGCGGCGCAGTCGTTCACGGCTGTTCGAGAGGTGCATGCGCATGGCCGCGCGGGCGGCTTCCGGCTCCTTGCGGGAGATCGCCTCGAAGATGCTGTGGTGCTCGCGGTTGACGGTGGTGCGCGATTCCTGCGAGTTCAAGTAGCCAACCTGCGATGCGTCGATGCGGCTGCGCGGGATCAGCGTCTTGCCCAGTTGGTCGAGCACCGTCACGAAGTGTTGGTTGCCGGTGGCGCGCGCAATGGTCAGATGGAAGCGTAGGTCGGACGCCGCACTGTCACGGCCGGCGGCCTGGTCTGCTTCGATGGCGTCGAGCGCTTGCTGCAGCGTGGCGAGATTCTCCGGCGTGGCGCGCTGGGCGGCCAGGCCCGCACATTCGGTTTCCAGCGCCACTCGCAACTCCAGCATGGCCAGGATGTCGTGCAGCGTGGAGGCGGCACCCAAGTGGATGGTGTTGTCCTGGCGCGGGGGCAGCACAAAGCTGCCGATGCCGTGACGAGTCTCGATCAGCGCCTTGGCTTGCAGGCGTGAAGTGGCCTCGCGCACCACGGTGCGGCTGACACCCAGTGCTTCCATCAATTCCGACTCGGTGGGCAGCTTGTCGCCGATACGTAGTTCGCCGGTGGCGATGCGCTGCTTGACGTAATCAACCACCACTTCCGCCAGGCTTTGGGTGCGGCGCGCGAGCGTTGCGGGGGAGCCGGGGGTGGACATGCTGTCTCCGGACGGGTTTCGGGTTTACCAGGGGTAGTTCTGCGTGGATGCGTCCATTATATTCCGCTCCATGTTGTATGACGACTGATAACGTACGTGACGGCCATGAACCACAACTCTGCTGAATCCACCCTGCGCACGCCGCGCATCACTCGCCTCCAGGTCATTCCCGTGGCGGGCCGCGACAGCATGCTGCTGAACCTGAGCGGCGCGCACGGTCCGTTCTTCACCCGCAACATCGTCATCCTGGAAGACTCCGATGGCCATACCGGCGTGGGCGAGGTGCCGGGCGGCGAGGCGATCCGCAAGACAATTGAAGACGCGACGCCGCTGGTGGTGGGGCAGCCGATCGGCGCATACAACAACGTGCTCAATACCGTGCGCCGGC
>NZ_JAELUI010000372.1 GCF_016429285.1 Ralstonia sp. ASV6 | reverse complement strand
CGGTATAGCTGGTAGGAGCGTTCGTTAGCAGCGTTGGATTTCTGGGATGGTAAGCAAACTTACAGTTTAATAATGTGTGGATGCCGTAGAAGCTGTAGGTACTCAATCTCACGCTCAACACGCCCGACCATGTCGCGGCTGATGAGCTTCTTCCTGGCAATTATTTTGAGGGCCACCTGCTGGCCGGTTCCAATGTGAGTAGCTAGTCTGACCTTACCAAACGAGCCTTCCCCCAGGGTGCGGATAATCTTGTAGGCGCCTATGCGCTGCTCCGCCTTTGACTTTTCCTTTGGCGGCGCATCGAGCGGGGCCAGAGTCGACGATCGAGAGCGGCTCGGGTGGTCGTCGCGGCCATGATGATGGTGATGGAGGGGCTGGTCAGCTTGCTGCTGTCGACGGACATGCGTCGACGAAAGCGACATTGTCAGCTCCTCATCGTCGAAC
>NZ_JAELUI010000371.1 GCF_016429285.1 Ralstonia sp. ASV6 | reverse complement strand
GCTCCGTACACGCCACCAACGTCGCCTGCAGATTCTCCACCCCCTGGCTATTCAGCAGATTGATCTCGGTAATATCCACATTCAACGCCTCAACCACCGCCGTCTGCTCCTCCGTAGCCGCCGCCACCGACTGGTTCATATTGTCGATCTCCCCAATCCGCTGCGTCACGCTACCCAGCCGTTTACCCGCCAGGTTCACCGTGCTCACACTGGCTTCACTGTGCTGCTGGCTCTCGGTCATGGTGGTCACCGAATCCCGCGCCCCCACTTGCAGGCTTTCGATCATCTGCTGAATCTCCTGGGTCGACTCCTGCGTACGGTGGGCCAAGCTGCGCACTTCGTCGGCGACCACCGCAAAGCCACGGCCGGCTTCACCCGCGCGGGCGGCTTCGATGGCGGCGTTGAGGGCCAGCAGGTTGGTCTGCTGGGAGATGCTCTTGATCAC
>NZ_JAELUI010000370.1 GCF_016429285.1 Ralstonia sp. ASV6 | reverse complement strand
GCCTTATCCGGACAAATCTTTATGACGGGTTTTGATTTGACAAGGGCGCTGACAGTGTTTTATATGTAGATTGAGAAAGGTTGTGGCGATACAAATGTGAGCCTAGGCTTTGCTGGACATGACGTCTGGTGGAGTGTAATAATACCTGGGAGTATATGACAGCATTTGACAAATGGGTGGAACTGCGGTTGTTACAGCTCTAGAACAGTCTTGAAATTTAGAAACAAATATCTGGCAATAAAAAGAGTAATTATTAGCAAACCTTAATGCTCTCGCATGTCGTCGGAATTGGCCTTGATCTACTGTATACAACACACCGGCGCAAAATGCAGCCAAGGCGGCCAAAGGACCGTTGAAGATTGGGAGGAACCGGGGTATATGGCGGGGTCACCGCCTTCTCAAACGAGGCTTATACCTGTCTCTTATACACATCTCCGAGCCCACGAG
>NZ_JAELUI010000369.1 GCF_016429285.1 Ralstonia sp. ASV6 | reverse complement strand
GTCATGCATTGAACAGAATACCCGTCCGTTTAGTCTCAGATGTTTCCCTCACTTGAAAGTTCAACTCGAAGTTTCAGATTACTGATATTAATTCACGTGAGAGATATAATCACTTTTGTTCTGGGGCTGGTTCGAGCACCACGAATCCCCATCATATATGTCGGTGCTAGTTGATTAAATCTAAAAAAATAACATGTGGTCTTCAGAAACGTCTGCAGACGCTTTGTGATAGAGTTAGGTGAAGTTTGAGATTTCATGTTTATGAGACACCGTCTGCCACTCTTTCTTCCACCTTTGGCTTTAATGCTTGGGGCTAGTTGCCGATTCATGTTCCAACAGAAGATTATGAGATGACATAATTAGTGGAATCGTCCTGATACCTTGTCTCGTTTCCTGCTTTGTACGCTTTTAAATTTGCCTGCCCTAATCAGGCAGCTCATATTCTGTCT
>NZ_JAELUI010000368.1 GCF_016429285.1 Ralstonia sp. ASV6 | reverse complement strand
ATATGAAGCTGGTTTGATCAAAGTATATAAGGCCATCCATGATAGCAATAATGTTATAAACGCAAAAGACGAGAGGGTATAGGACGGAGGTGGAGACCAGCTTCAGGCCTCGGTGTAAATAGTAAAGCTGACACAGAGCAAGTGAGACGAGGCCAAGAACGATGCCCCAAGACTGCCAGTGGACAAACTGATTGCGTCCTGCAACGGTTTTGATGACCAGCTCGACGGCAGATTTTGCAAATAGCAACGCATGGGCCGAGAGATCGCCGCTTATGATACCGTATGTGATGCCTCGAATGAGTCGAAACTTGGAATTGTGCGAAAGACTCGAAAACCTGTTTGTGAGGTCTGTAGCAACAGCAAGAGAAACGACAAAGAGCGCCTGCAAAATCATCCACACTACAAATGGCCTGCGCGCAAGCAAAACCAGCAGTTCGTCCAGGTTATGAG
>NZ_JAELUI010000367.1 GCF_016429285.1 Ralstonia sp. ASV6 | reverse complement strand
GCCATGTCCATGAGAGCATGCGGGAAAGAAAACCAAACTTAAAAGACAACACTCCGAATAGTGTATGCCTCCTATGCAACCGGCCATTTTGCATCAATCATAAGGGGGCCGGGGATTGTATATGTGAAATCAACCATGTCACATATTACTATAGACATCCGGCGCTTCAACAGCATATTTATCCACATATGAGGACTACCTGGCGAGGAGGTAAGAAGACAAGCATAAGGGCCAGAAGAAATGACGTGTTGCTAACAGGTTTCAAGGAGCAGTTGACGAGGCGAGCTATGCCTCAGGTTTGATAATTTCTTTTGGTAGTGCATACGCTAATCTGGACTGAAAACGTATCGTTATTGTTGTTACCGTCTGTGTGTCTCATCACATCCGTAGCCCTCAGCTGTCACGACCTATTACAGAAGTCTTCGCTGGTGTCGGTACATAGTTCAACAA
>NZ_JAELUI010000366.1 GCF_016429285.1 Ralstonia sp. ASV6 | reverse complement strand
GATATGAAATTGTACGTATGGAGGCTATTGCTAGAATATGCGCGTGTGGTGGATGATAAGCGACATCGTCTTGCATTTGTGGACGATTTACGCAAAAAAGCAGTACCATAATAAAATGGGATGTGCTTATGTCTAATCATTCATGTTAACAAGACCTTAATTCTCAGTCAGCCCATTTCTCGAAGCTAGACGGCTCCGCGTCACAGCATGGATCGAATCATTAGATCACCGCCACCCTCTCATGAAACGCATAATGGAGGAGGCGCCACCTCCAATCATTCGATGTAGCAAGCTAAGATACCAGCTTCCACCTCAGAAATTCCCCGCTCGTTTATGGAGGGCGAATAAACTGCTCCCTGACTAAAAATACAGCAAGTGCATTTTAGTCAATGCAACGCTCCGCGGGATTACCTTTCTAGCCATCTTCACAACTGTCATCACAGCCATATAC
>NZ_JAELUI010000365.1 GCF_016429285.1 Ralstonia sp. ASV6 | reverse complement strand
CTACAGCTACGGCTCCGGTCTGGCCTCCAGCTTCATGTCCTTCCGCATCAATGGAAACGTCGAGGACATTGCCAAGACCATCGACATCCCCGCCCGACTCGAGGCCCGCCGCGCCGTGCCTCCCGAGACCTACGACGAGATGTGCAACCTCCGAAAGCAGGCTCACCTCCAGAAGGACTACACCCCCCAGGGTAACGCCTCCCCCATTGCCAGCGGCGCCTACTACCTTACCAAGGTTGACGACATGATCAAGCGCGAGTACTCTATCCAAGCTTAAACCTAGACAGCCATCATATTTGGGAATGCGTTTTATGTTTTTAAAAAGGATTTTCCGATTTAACGAAGTTACAAGGACGGTTAAAGAAGGAGTAATAATAGACTGGCTGGTACGTGGTGCACAGCGGAGCCTATTAATTGATGTTTCTGACTATAGAGATGGCCTGTCTAATGG
>NZ_JAELUI010000364.1 GCF_016429285.1 Ralstonia sp. ASV6 | reverse complement strand
GTACTGCCTCGGTTATGACCTATGTCGTGCGCCGATTCAGCCCAACAATGGAGAACTGCGTATTGTGCTTTGAACATAGCGAGATATGCCTTGATCTGTTTCACTAGACCCGCCAGCCACTATGCAGCTACGCCCGACACTGCCCTGAGATTGCGTGGCTCTGCAGACACGGAGTGTTATTGCTTTCCGATTACCGATCTACTCGTACGAGTACAGCGCAAGCCGCCACCCGTTTAGTTGGTCTTGGTGAAGCTATGTACAAGATTCAGTACCTCGTAAGCGAACCGGTGTAGGTCCTGCGAGCGCTGCATATTCTGCAACAGAATTTACCTTGATAACTTGAGTGTGAAAATCAACCACGCTCGCAATGACGATTCGTGGCTTGGCTATCTGTACAGCATCGCGTTGCGCAGCCACACTGCAGGTTCCGAACATCCCGGATCGCTGCAACAC
>NZ_JAELUI010000363.1 GCF_016429285.1 Ralstonia sp. ASV6 | reverse complement strand
GGATGGGGATGAGCCGAGAACTCCCTGGAAGTAAAGTGGAAGGAAGTAGACAGTCCCAACTGCTACGAGGCGATGGAGGAAGGTGAGTGAAAACGCGGTAGCAGACGTCCGATTGGAGAAGAGGTGGAGCGGAATGGCTGGCTGCGAGACGAAGCGAGATTTTTCGAAGAACATCAGGCCAGCCAGGGAAGCGAAGCCAATGGCTAAGGGTATGATGACCATACAGGATGACCAGGGGGATGTGGTTCCGGCACGAGAGAGGGCGATGAGGATGGCACTAACGGCGCCCCCAATAATGACGTTGCCGATCCAGTCGATTCGGGTTATACGCATGTTTGGTGCGGTTTTGTCAACGCCTTGGACCTTAAGAAATATTATTAGAAGCAACAAAGCGAAGCCGCCGACGGGTAGATTTAGGTAGAAAATCCAACGCCAAGTTGTGTGGTCCACAATGAGCC
>NZ_JAELUI010000036.1 GCF_016429285.1 Ralstonia sp. ASV6 | reverse complement strand
CGAATCGGCGACAGGTAGCGCGCTGGATGAGGGTGGCAAGCGATCGTCCATGGCGAGCCGTGGATGTTAGGTAGCGGGCGGGGCGTCGGCGCCCAGCATGGCGAGAATCTCACGCGCACCGCCGTTCAGCATCTGCTGGGCGACCTGCACGCCGAGCGCGTCAGCCTCGGCCAGCGTGGACGGTGTGGCTTCGCCATCTGCGGCGAGCTTGCGGGTGCCGTCCTGCGAGGCAACAAAGGCACGCAAACGCAGCGTGCCGGCCTCCGACCACTGTGCAAACGCCGCCAGCGGCACTTGGCACGAACCGCCCAGAATGCGGGACACGGCCCGCTCGGCGGTCACGGCCAGCGCGGTGCGCATGTCATGCAGCGGCGCAAGCGCGGCCTGCACATCAGCACGATCGGCGCGGATCTCGATGCCGAGCGCCCCCTGCCCCGCCGCCGGCAGCGATTCTTCCGGCGCGATGGTCGAACGGATGCGCTCAGCCAGCCCCAGACGCTTGAGTCCGGCGGCAGCCAGGATGATCGCGGCGTAGTCGCCACGGTCGAGCTTGCCCAGACGCGTGTCCAAATTGCCACGCAGCGGCTGAATGACGAGATGCGGGAAACGCGCCCGCAGCGAGGCCTCGCGGCGCAGGCTGGACGTCCCCACCACGGCGCCGGCCGGCAGCGCGGCCAGATCGGCGTAGTCGTTGGAAACAAACGCGTCGCGCGGGTCCTCGCGCTCAAGAATGGCCGGCAGCATGAAGCCTTCGGGCAGTTCCATCGGCACATCCTTGAGCGAATGGACGGCCAGATCGGCACGCCCCTCGGCCAGCGCGACTTCCAGCTCCTTCACGAACAAACCTTTGCCCCCCACCTTGGCGAGGGATCGATCGAGAATCTGGTCGCCGCGCGTGGTCATTCCAAGGATGGACACGTCGCACGCGGGATAGTATTTTTGCAATGCAGCACGCACGTATTCGGCTTGCCACAGGGCAAGCCGGCTTTCGCGCGAGGCGATGACCAGCTTGGTCGGCGCCTGGGCTGCAGGAGTCGTTGCAAGCTGGGATTCGACGGAAGTCGGGCGGGCGGTTGAAGACATGCGGCAATGGTAGCACGCAGCTTTTTCGCCACAGGCCGGCTATCACGTCGGGATGATGCAGAAAAGAGGGCCGTTCAGGCACCTTACCGATCCAACCTAGGAGACACCATGACGCAGCCCGCCGCGCGCCGCGCTTCCTCGCGCGCGACCCCCGCCCGCAAGGCATCCGCCGCCCCCGCCGCCCCCGCCAAGACCACCAAGGCCATCAAGCCGGCCAAACCCGCCACGAAACCGGCGGCCAAAGCCAATGGCGCGGACGGGGCCAACGGCGCATCACTCGGCCCAACCTCGCGCCGCTCGTCGGGCAGCGCCGCGGCCAAGGATCAGCCGCTGAAGGAAGACATCCGTTTCCTGGGCCGCCTGCTGGGCGACGTGCTGCGTGAACAGGAAGGCGGTGCTGCGTTCGAGACCGTCGAGACCATCCGCCAGACGGCCGTGCGCTTTCGCCGTGACGGCGACCGCCAGGCCGAGCAGGAACTCGACCGGCTGCTCAAGGCACTTTCGCGCGAGCAGACCAACTCGGTGGTGCGCGCGTTCAGCTACTTCTCGCACCTGGCCAACATTGCCGAAGACCAGCACCACAACCGCCGCCGCCGCGTGCACGCACTGGCAGGCTCCCCGCCGCAGCCGGGCAGCCTGATGCACGCGCTGCTGTCGGTGGCCGACGAGGGCGTCTCGGGTGAAGCGCTGCGCCGCTTCTTTGATGCGGCCCTTATCGTGCCGGTGCTCACCGCCCACCCGACTGAGGTGCAGCGCAAGAGCATTCTCGATGCGCAGCGCGAGATCGCCCGCCTGCTGGCTGAACGCGACACGCCGCTCACCACCCGCGAGCGCGAGCGCAACACGACGCTGCTGCGCGCGCACGTAACCAAACTGTGGCAGACGCGCATGCTGCGCACCACGCGGCTGATGGTGGCCGACGAGATCGAAAACGCCCTGTCGTACTACCAGACAACGTTCCTGCGCGAGATTCCCGCGCTGTACCGCGAGCTGGAAGAGGATCTCGCCAGCGTGTTCCCGCGCCGCGGTGCGCGCGGCGAGCCGGCCCCGCTGCCGCCGTTCTTCCAGATGGGCTCCTGGATCGGCGGCGATCGTGACGGCAACCCGTTCGTCACGGCGGAAACCCTGCGCTATGCGGCCCGCAAGCAAGCGAGCGTGATCCTCGCGTGGTATCTGGACGAGATCCACGCGCTGGGCGCCGAGCTGTCGATGTCGACGTCGCAGGTGGATGTGAGTGCCGAACTGCTGGCGCTCGCCGAGCAATCGCCCGACCACTCGGAGCACCGCGCAGACGAGCCGTATCGCCGCGCATTGATTGGCGTCTACGCGCGCTTGGCCGCCACCTGCCGCGAGCTGACCGGCGAGGATGCCGGCCGCCACGCCGTCGGCCCCGCCCCCGCATACACGAGTGCAGAAGAACTGCGCGCCGATATCCAGACCGTCATCGATTCTCTGGCGGCCCACCACGGCGAGGTGCTGACCGATGCGCGCCTCGCATCGCTGGCCCGCGCGATCGATGTGTTCGGCTTTCACTTGTCGTCGATCGACCTGCGGCAGGTGTCGGACGTGCATGAAGCGACGGTTGCCGAGCTGCTCAAGGTGGCCGGCGTGGAAAGCGCCTACGCGGCGCTGTCTGAAGCCGACAAGCGCACGCTGCTGCTGCGCGAGCTGCAACAGCCGCGCCTGCTGACGCTGCCGTTCCACACCTACAGCGAGCAGACCACGTCGGAGATCGACATCTTCCGCGCCGCGCGCGAGGTGCGTGCCCGCTACGGCAACCGTATCGTGCGCAACTACATCATTTCTCACACCGAGACGCTGTCCGACCTGCTGGAAGTGATGCTGCTGCAGAAGGAAGCCGGCATGTTCCGCACCGGCGAAACCGGCAGCGGCGCCGGGCTGGACGTGATGGTGATCCCGCTGTTCGAGACCATCGAAGACTTGCGCAACGCCCCGGAAATCATGGGCGACCTGCTCGCCCTGCCCGGCTTTGATGCCGTGCTGGCCGCGCAGGGCAACGAGCAGGAAGTCATGCTCGGCTATTCGGATTCCAACAAGGACGGTGGCTTCCTCACCTCCAACTGGGAGCTGTACAAGGCCGAGCTGGCACTGGTGGAATTGTTCGAGCGCAAGGGCGTGCATCTGCGCCTGTTCCACGGCCGCGGCGGCACGGTGGGCCGTGGTGGCGGCCCGACCTACCAAGCCATCCTGTCGCAGCCGCCGGGCACGGTGAACGGGCAGATCCGCCTGACCGAACAGGGCGAAATCATTTCCAGCAAGTTCGCCAACCCCGAGATCGGCCGGCGCAACCTGGAGACCATCGTTGCAGCCACGTTGGAAGCGACGATGCTGCCTACGCGTAACCGCCCGAAGGGTCTCGAAGAATTCGAAGCCGCAATGCAGGCGCTGTCGGACAACGCCTTTTCCGCCTACCGCAACCTCGTCTACGAAACCCCGGGGTTCAAGGACTACTTCTTCGCCACCACGCCCATCACCGAGATTGCCGATCTGAACCTCGGTTCGCGCCCCGCATCACGCAAGCTGATGGACAAGAAGCACCGCAAGATCGAAGACCTGCGCGCGATTCCGTGGGGCTTCTCGTGGGGGCAGTGCCGTCTGCTGCTGCCGGGCTGGTTCGGTTTCGGCAGCGCGGTGCAGCAGTGGCTGGATGATGCCGGCAACGCAAAGGCCAAGGCCGCGCGCCTGGCTACGCTCAAGCGCATGCACAAGCAGTGGCCGTTCTTTGCGAACCTGCTATCGAACATGGACATGGTGCTGTCCAAGGCCGACCTGAATGTGGCCTCGCGCTACGCGCAGCTGTGCGACGACCGCAAGCTGCGCAACGCGGTGTTCTCGCGCATCTCGGCCGAGTTCACGCTCACCGAGCAGGTGCTGGCGAGCATCACGGGGCAATCGGAGCGTCTTGCCGACAACCCGCTGCTGGCACGTTCGATCAAGAACCGCTTCCCGTACCTCGACCCGCTGAACCACTTGCAGGTGGAACTGCTCAAGCGCTTCCGCTCGGGCAAGGCCGGCAGCGATGATGCGCGCGTGCGGCGCGGCATCCATTTGTCGATCAACGGAATTGCAGCGGGCCTGCGTAATAGTGGTTAAAAGCGAGTGGTTAAAGGCGAGCGGCTAAAAGCGAGCGGTTGATTACGCAGCCAGCGCGATGGCGGCAGGACGACGGCTGATCCAGGCCATCGCCATCGCGCCGGCGTAGGACAGCGTCATCAGCCAGAACACCGTTGGCGAGGCGCGCATCAGATCGGGTACCACCGTGACGACCGCGCCTGCCGCTGCCACGCCCAGCAGGCTGCCGGTCTGCCGGGCGGCGTTGAGCAAGCCCGACGCCGCCCCGGCCAGCTCACCCGGCGCCGCCGAGAGGATGGTGGTCGTCATGGGCGCGATGGCCAATGCGGTACCGCCGCCGTACGCCATCATCACGGCACCAACCAGCCACAGCGGCGCATGCGCAGTCAGCGCAGCCGATGTTGCCAACAAACCCACGGCGCCAATCATCAGGCCGCTCAGCATCATGGTGGGCGTGGAGAAGCGTGCCATCAGCTTGCCCGCGAAGATGTTGCCGGCCGATAGGCTCACAGCCATTGGCAGCATGACCAGGCCGGTCTGGCGCGCGCTTAGGTGTTCGACGTTCTGCAAATGCAGACTCAGCACGAACAGTGCGCCGTAGTAACCAAAGTTCAGCAGAAACCCAACGCCGTTGACGGCGCCCAGCGTGCGATGCGCGAGCCATGCCAGTGGCACCAGCGGTGCACGCGCCCGGCGTTCAGCCATCACGAACAGCACACCGGCCACCGCCGTCAGCAACACGGCACCCCACACCCACGGCGACTGTGCGCCGCGCACCGGCCACTCAATCGCCGCAAAACACAGCGCTGCGAGCATCACCGCGCTGGTCACCTGCCCCGCCCAGTCGAACGGCCGGGCGCGTGCAGGCTGCACATGACGCACGATCACCCACGTGCCCAGCATGCCCACCACGCCCAGCGGCACGTTGATGAGGAAAGCGCTGCGCCAGCCGTATGTGTCAACCAGCACGCCACCCAGCGCCGGGCCCACAGCAGCGGCCGTTGCCACGATGGCACCCCACAAGCCAATGGCCCAGGCCCGCTCGCGCGGGTCTTCAAACGTACTGCGGATCAGCGACAACGAGCTCGGCAGGAACATCGCCGCGCCCACGCCCTGCAAGATGCGCGCGGCAATCAGCGCCGTCACCGAGGGTGCCAGCCCGCACCCGGCCGAAGCCACGATGAATACGGCCATCCCCGCCATGAAGACGGTGTGCGCGCCGATGCGGTCGCTCAGCAAACCACCGGTGAGGATGAAGGCGGCAAAGGCCAGCGTATAGGCGTCAACGATCCAGGCAAGCTCTGCGACGCTGCTGTGCAGGCTGTCGCGCATGGCGATCAGCGCCACGTTGACGACGGTGGTATCCAGCACCGCCATGAACACCCCCGAGGTGAGGATGGCCAGCGTGGCGTTGCGGCGCCAGCGGCTGAGATCCGTAGCGGGCGATACGACAGGAATGGTGTTGCAGGAAGACATGGACGAACCGTTTGGCAGTTTCATGCGACCCAGTGTAGGCTCGTCTAGACATGCAAAAAAGCAGCGTTTTTGCATCGCAGCACAGCAAAAATGCATCACCCACCAATATCCATCGAGAGCAAGACTTGAACTGGGACAACGCCCGCATCTTTCTGGCCGTAGCGCGCACGGGCACGCTGCGCGGCGCAGCACAGCGCCTGGGTGTGGATCAGGCCACCGTCGGCCGCCGCGTTGCCGCGCTGGAGGGCGAGCTGTCGTCCAAGCTGTTCCTGCGGACATCAACAGCGCTAGTGCTCACCCCCGCGGGTGAAGCGCTGATCGGCCCCGCCGAAACCATGGAGCAGGCCGCCCACACCATCGAACGCCGCGTCGCCGGCACGGACGAGCAGCTTGCCGGCACCATCCGCGTGGCCACGACTGACACGATGGCCGCCACCTTCGTGCTGCCGGCCATTACGCAATTGCATCAACGGCATCCGGGCATCGACGTCGTCTGTATGGCCTCCAAGAGCATCGCCAACCTGACCAAGCGCGAGGCCGATATCGCCGTGCGTACGCTGAAGCCCGATGCACCAGACCTCATCGCGCGGCGCATCGGACAAATGGAAACCGGCATCTACGCAAGCCGCCGCTACATCGCTGCACGCGGTGCGCCGGAGGAAGGGAGTGCCTTTGCGGGGCATGACTTGGTCTTGTACCCGCGCAACGAGGTGCCGTGGATGTGGGACGACCTGTGCGGCGAACCGATCACGCGCGGACGCGTCGTCCTGCAGAGCAACTCAGCGATGGCGCTCTTCGAGGCGGTGGCCGCGGGCATCGGGATCACCGAACTGGTCTGCCGCCGTGCAGAGACCTATCCGCAGTTGGTGCGCGTGTTGCCCAACCGCCGCAGCATGCAGGACGTCTGGCTGGTCACACACGCCGACCTGCACAAGACTGCCCGTGTACGAGCCCTCATGGATTGTGTTGTGGAAGCCTTTGACGCTCATGAAAAAGCCGCTGCGCCATAACGAGCGGGTGGCGCAGCGGAGCACACGCCCGCTCGGCGGCCGAGCGAACGCCACAGAGGTTTGCGAGGCTTAGCCGATGAAGGCCACCGGCACCGGGTCCTCACCCAGCGCAGAGAGCAGCACTGCCCAGTGCATGGTTTCATCGCCCAAGATGCTGGCGGCGGCCTTGGTCAGGTCCCGCGTGTAGAAATTGGGCATCACGCCCAGGTATGCCGAGGCCGCGCCTTTCTCCAGCCCTGCGGCAAAGCGCAGCACATCAGCCTGCGTCTTCAACTGGCTAACCGGGAAGTTGTATTCGGCCACTTTCTTTTCCATGACCGGCGTGCCACCCAACTTTGACACGGTACCGGCCAGCACCTGCGCATGGGCTTTGTGATGCCCCTGGAACTTCACGGCCGTATCCAGCACCGGCTTTTGCAGCAGGCCGCTCTCGGCCCCGACTTGATAGGCGGCGATGGCCTGGTACTCCAGCCCCAGCGCTACATTCAAAATATTGATGTCGTCTTTCACGCTGCCTGACTGGGTCTGTGCCCAAGCGGGCAGCGACTGCCCCAGTGATACCGCAGCCAGCGAGCCCAGCGCCATCAAACCCGGCGCACGTAGCAGCACGCGGCGCCGCGCGTCGATACGCGGGGTGTCAGCATCGAACAGATCATCGCCCTTGGTCGTATCCATCGTTGCACTCCTTGTCTTCGTGGGTGAGGAAGCACGGCCTGCTCTAGGCGGGCCGCCGGCGTGTATCCAGCGCCTGCCCCTTATACGAAGGCCGGCAGCAAACAGATGCAAACCGCAGTGCCGCCCCCGTAAATTGCACACATCGGGTACAGTTTCTTCCTACACTGTGGGCAGACCCCTCCACAAAACCGCTCGTGCTCACCTTCCAACGCACCGCCGCAGACTCCACCGCGCAAGACAACGGCGGCTCGCCGATGGCCGCGGGCCGGACCCCGAACGCCGACGCCGAAGCACTCGCAGCCCTGCTGCAGCGTATCGGCCTGGGTGATCGCGATGCATTGCGCACGCTGTATACCTCTTGCGCACCGAAACTGTTTGGGCTCGCGCTGCGTATCTTGGTCAGGAAAGATTGGGCTGAGGACGTCTTGCAAGAAAGCTTCGTCAACATCTGGCGCCACGCCGGCGATTACCGGCCGCATCTGGCCGCACCGATGACGTGGATGACCACCATCGTGCGCAACCGCGCACTCGATTGCCTGCGTCGGCAGCATGCCGAGCGCGTGCAGGAATCCGTGTCCCTGGACGAAACCCATGCTGAGGTGCTTGCCGACCACGCTCCCGGCCCCGCTGATCTCGCGCTCGCCGGTCAGCAGGCGCGTGCGCTGGCCGAATGCCTCAAGCGCCTGGACCCGAAGCAGCGCGAAGTGGTGTCGCTGGCCTATCTGCGTGACCTGTCGCACAGTGAGCTGGCGCAAGCGCTCTCGCTGCCGCTGGGCACCGTCAAATCGTGGATACGGCGTGGGCTGGACCGCCTGCGCGAATGCCTGGGAGCACCGTAATGGACCCGCGCCGTCATCCCAATCTTGTCGACAAGCTGGCCGCTGAATACGCTGTCGGCACACTGCGCGCGGGCGCGCGCCGCCGCTTCGAGCAGTTGATTCGCCGTGATGACGGCGTCCGCGCGACGGCCGAGCGCTGGCAAGGCTATCTGGCTGACCTGCCCGCATTGCAGCCAGCCACGACGCCGCGGCCAGAGATCCTCCACCGCATCGAAGTGCAGCTCGGTTGGCGGGAACCCGCTCCGCCGCCCCGGCGCGGCTGGCAGCACCTATTGCAGGGCGCGGGCTTCTGGCGTGGCGCCACAGCGGCAGTGGCCGTCGTGGCGGCCGTGGCCGTCGGGCTGAACCTGCGGCTGACACAACAATTGCGCGAAGCGCCCATCACCAACGCCGTGGCGGTACTGCAGGACGAACATGCCCAGGCAGCGGTGCTCGTCACGTGGGACGCACGCAGCAGCACGCTGTCGCTCAAGCGGTTGGACACGACACCGCTCACCAGTGAGCAGGCGCTGCAGCTCTGGGCACTGCCACCGGGTGGGCACCCGCAGTCACTTGGTGTGATCGGCCATCAGCGCGCCGTGCGACTAACGGTGGCGCAGCCTCTCGGACAAGTACCGGCGCTGGCCGTCAGCGTGGAGCCGCGTGGCGGCTCTCCCAACCCGAATGGGCCGACCGGGCCGGTGGTCTTCAAGGGCGCGCTGATCGACAGCACCCTGTAGGCACAATGGGCCTAGCGATATAATCGCGGTTTCCTGAATTTGCGGCCGACACACCTCGTTCGGCCGCCCTCCTCCAGCTGTCCGCCCATGACCTCCCAACTCGCCAAGAAGGCCGAAGCGTGGTCCGCCCGCTTTAACGAGCCGGTATCCGATCTCGTCAAGCGCTATACCGCGTCGGTGTTCTTCGACAAGCGCCTCGCACTGTTCGACATTCAGGGCTCGCTCGCGCACGCGGCCATGCTCGCCAAGCAGGGCATCATCGCTGAAGCCGATCGCGCTGCCATTGAGAAAGGCATGGCGCAGATCCGTCAGGAGATTGAAGCTGGCACGTTCGAGTGGAAGCTGGACCTGGAAGACGTGCACCTGAACATCGAAGCGCGCCTGACCGCCATGGCAGGTGACGCCGGCAAGCGCCTGCACACCGGTCGCTCGCGTAACGACCAGGTGGCGACCGACATCCGCCTGTGGCTGCGCAGCGAGATCGATAACATCGTCGGCCTGCTCAAGGCCCTGCGCGGCGCCCTGCTGGACCTGGCCGAGCAGCACACCAACACCATCGTCCCGGGCTTCACGCACCTGCAGGTCGCACAACCGGTGGTGTTCGGCCACCACCTGCTGGCCTATGTGGAAATGTTCACGCGCGACACCGAGCGTATGCTCGACGCCCGCAAGCGCGTGAACCGCCTGCCGCTGGGTGCCGCCGCACTGGCCGGCACGAGCTACCCAATCGACCGCGAATTCGTCGCGCAGCAACTGGGTTTTGACGGCGTGTGCCGCAACTCGCTGGATGCCGTGTCCGACCGCGACTTCGCCATCGAATTCTGCGCCGCCGCCGCGCTCATCATGACGCATGTCTCGCGCTTCTCTGAAGAACTGGTGCTGTGGATGAGCCCGCGCGTAGGCTTTATCGACATTGCGGACCGCTTCTGCACCGGCAGCTCGATCATGCCGCAGAAGAAGAACCCCGACGTGCCCGAACTTGCACGCGGCAAGACCGGCCGCGTCAACGGCCACCTGATCAGCCTGCTCACGCTGATGAAGGGCCAGCCGCTGGCCTACAACAAGGACAACCAGGAAGACAAGGAACCGCTGTTCGATACGGTCGACACCGTGGTCGATACGCTGCGCATCTTTGCCGACATGGCGACTGGCATCACCGTCAAGGCCGACGCCATGCGCGCCGCAGCGCTGCAGGGCTACGCCACCGCCACCGACTTGGCTGACTACCTGGTCAAGCGCGGTCTGCCGTTCCGTGATGCGCACGAAGCCGTGGCCCACGCCGTGCGTGCCTGCGACGACTTGCGTTGCGATCTGGCTGACCTGTCTGTTGCGCAGCTGCGCGACATCAGCGGCCTGGGCGACAAGGCCAACCTGATCGGTGACGATGTGCACGCGGTGCTGACGCTGGAAGGCTCGGTCGCATCGCGCAACCACATTGGCGGGACGGCACCGGAACAGGTGAAGCAAGCGATTGCGTTTGCGCGCGCTGCACTGGCCGAATAACCTGCGGTCGCGCCAAACAAAAACGCCGCGCTGGATCAGCGCGGCGTTTTGCTTTTGTGCGACCGAAACTCAGCGCACGCAGTCGACGAAGTAGCCCAGCTTGCCGTCGATCTCCTCCTCGACCAGCCCGTGGATATCCGTCTCAAAGCCCGGGAACAGCTTGTTGAACTCACGCGCAAACTGCAGGTACTGCACGATCGTCTTGTTGAAGCGCTCGCCCGGAATCAGCAGCGGAATGCCCGGCGGATACGGCGTCAACAGGATGGCGGTGATGCGGCCTTCCAGATCGTCGATGGCCACCCGCTCGATTTCGCGGTGCGCCATCATGGCCCAGGCGTCGGACGGCTTCATCGCCGGTTCCATATTCGACAGGTACATCTCGGTCGTCACGCGGGCCACGTCGTTGGCCTGGTAGACGCTGTGGATGCTGTCGCACAGCTCACGCAGGCCGATGCGCTCGTACTGCGGGAACTGGCGCACGAACTCCGGCAACACGCGCCAGCACGGCTGGTTGTTGTCGTAGTCGTCCTTGAACTGCTGCAGCTCGGTCACCAGCGAGTTCCAACGGCCCTTGGTGATGCCGATGGTGAACATGATGAAGAACGAATACAGACCGGTCTTCTCGACGATGATGCCGTGCTCGGCCAGATAGCGCGTGACGATAGCGGCCGGAATGCCCGAATCGCTGAACTTGCCGTCCACGTCCAGGCCCGGGGTGATGATGGTGGCCTTGATCGGGTCGAGCAGGTTGAAGTCTTCGGCCAGGTTGCCGAAGCCGTGCCAGCGCTCGTTGGCCTTGAGCATCCACGCTTCGCGCTCTTCAATGCCTTCGTCCGACAGATCGTTCGGGCCCCAGACCTTGAACCACCAGTCGTCGCCGCGTCCGCTGCCACCGTTCGTGCCGACGTATTCCTGCTCCACCTTGCGCATGGCGCGGCGGAAGTCCAGGGCTTCGGCAATGCTTTCTTCCACCAGCGCGGTGCCGCCCGGGGCTTCCATCATTGCCGCTGCCACGTCGCACGAGGCAATGATCGAGTACTGCGGGCTCGTCGACGTGTGCATCAGATACGCCTCGTTGAAGCGGTACGTATCGAGCTTGCGCGTCTCGGAATCCTGCACAAGGATCTGCGAGGCCTGCGACAGGCCGGCCAGCAGCTTGTGCGTGCTCTGCGTGGCGAACACCAGCGCATCCTTGCTGCGCGCGCGGCCGTGGCCGATGGCGTGCATGTTCTCGTAGAACGGATGGAACGATGCGTGCGGCAGCCACGCTTCGTCAAAGTGCAGCGTGTCGATTTCGGTCGACAGCATGTTCTTGATCATCTCGGCGTTGTACAGCACGCCGTCGTACGTGCCCTGCGTGATGGTCAGGATGCGCGGCTTCTTGTTCTTGGCCTGGCTCGCAAACGGGTGATCGGCGATCTTCTTGGCGATCGTCTCCGGCTCGAATTCGCTCTTCGGGATCGGGCCGATGATGCCGAAGTGGTTGCGCGTCGGCATCAGGAACACGGGAATCGCGCCCGTCATCATGATCGCGTGCAGGATCGACTTGTGGCAGTTGCGGTCCACCACCACGATGTCGCCGGGCGCCACGTTGGCGTGCCACACCATCTTGTTCGACGTGGATGTGCCGTTGGTCACGAAGAACATGTGGTCCGAGCCGAAGATGCGTGCAGCGTTGCGCTCGGATGCGGCTACAGGACCGGTGTGGTCCAGCAGTTGACCGAGTTCTTCCACCGCGTTGCAGACGTCGGCGCGCAGCATGTTCTCGCCAAAGAACTGGTGGAACACCTGGCCCACCGGGCTCTTCAGGAACGCCACACCACCCGAGTGCCCCGGACAGTGCCACGAATACGAACTGTCCTGCGCGTAGTCGATCAGCGCCTTGAAGAACGGCGGCGGCAATGAATCGAGGTAGTTGCGCGCTTCACGGATGATGTGTCGGGCCACGAACTCGGGCGTGTCCTCGAACATGTGGATGAAGCCGTGCAGCTCGCGCAGCACGTCGTTCGGCAGGTGGCGCGAGGTGCGCGTCTCACCGTACAGGAAGATGGGGATGTCCGCGTTGCGGCGACGCACTTCGGCCACGAATGCGCGCAGGTTCTCGACCGCTTCCGGTTCCGGCTTGTCGTTGTGCGGGTTGATGAATTCGTCGTCGTCGATCGAGACGATGAAGGTGGACGCGCGGCTCGACTGCTGCGCAAACGAGGTCAGGTCACCATAGCTGGTGAGGCCCGTGACCTCCATGCCTTCGTTCTCGATGGCCTCGGCCAGCGCGCGAATGCCCGATCCGGAGATGTTCTCGGAGCGGAAGTCCTCGTCAATGATGATGACGGGAAAGCGGAATTTCATCGGCGTTCCTTAAGATGAAATGGAAGACACCGCTCCGGAAACTCGGAAACGGACAACGATAAGAACTAGGTCTTGGGCAGCGTCACACCGTGCTGGCCTTGATACTTGCCACCACGATCCTTGTACGAGGTTTCGCATTCCTCATCGGACTCGAAGAACAGCACCTGCGCGCAGCCCTCGCCAGCGTAGATCTTGGCAGGCAGCGGCGTGGTGTTGGAGAACTCGAGCGTCACGTAGCCTTCCCACTCGGGCTCGAACGGCGTGACGTTGACGATGATCCCGCAGCGCGCGTACGTGCTCTTGCCCAGACACACGGTCAGCACCGTGCGCGGGATGCGGAAGTACTCCATCGTGCGGGCCAGCGCGAACGAGTTCGGCGGGATGATGCACACATCGCCCTTGAAATCGACAAACGACTTCTCGTCGAAGTTCTTCGGATCGACGATGGTGCTGTTGATGTTGGTGAAGATCTTGAATTCGTCGGCGCAGCGAATGTCGTAGCCGTAGCTCGACGTGCCGTAGGAGACGATGCGACGGCCTTCAGACTCGCGCACCTGACCAGGCTCGAACGGCTCGATCATGCCGTGCTGCTCGGCCATACGGCGGATCCACTTGTCGGATTTGATGCTCATGGGATGCCTTGGATGAACAAATGGGGGCAGGCTTCGCGGTGCGAAAACTGTCCCCATTTGGTCACGCCGGTTGCCGGGCCCGGCGGGGTGATCCCCGTTTGGAACGCGGATTGTACTCCCAAACCTGTGACGGAAAACCCCGCACCGGGCGCAGACTTGCCTGGGCTTTATCGGCCCAATCAGCTGCCTGAGCCCACAGCCTGCGGCAGTTCACCACGCGGGCCGACCACCTTGGCCATTTCCGGCTCAGCCACGAACCGGTCGCGGCCGGCATAGAGCAGGAAGTGCCGGCCAGTGCACCGCGCAAACAGGGTCAGGTTGACCCGTTGAGCCATCTGGTGCCCCATCTGCGTGACGCCCGAGCGCGTGAGCAGGAACGGAATGCCCATCTGCGCGCCCTTGATGACCATCTCGGAAGTCAGGCGCCCAGTGGTGTAGAAGATCTTGTCGCTGCCGTCCATGCCTTCCAGCCACATGCGGCCGGCAATGGCGTCCACGGCGTTGTGGCGGCCGACGTCTTCAATGAAGATCAGCAGTTCGCCGCTCGCATCGAACAGCGCACAGCCGTGCACCGAGCCCGCCTGCTTATAGATCGACTGCTGCAGGCGGATGGTGTCGACCACGCGGTACAGCGTGGTTTGCGTGATGCGCGCCTCGGGCGGCAGGTGGATGGTGTCGATCTCGTCCATCAGCGAGCCGAACACGGTGCCCTGCCCGCAGCCGGTGGTGACGGTGCGGCGGGCGGTCTTCTCGTCCAGGTCGGCAATACCTGCGCGGGTGGTGACGGCGGCTGATTCGGTTTCCCAATCGACCTGCACCGAAGCAATCTCTTCGATGCTGCCGATGAGGCGCTGGTTGCGCAGGTAGCCGAGCACGAGTGCTTCGGGCGCGCCGCCCAGCGTCATCAGCGTGACGAGTTCGCGCTTGTCCAGATAGACCGTCAGCGGGCGTTCTCCGGGGATGTATACCGCGCGTGCGCGGCCCAGCTCGTCGAGCACTTCGACTTCGTCGAGCAATGGAACGGAAGCGTTGGTCAGTTCGGGGCGCAGCGGCATCAGATCTTCGTTCAAACAAACATGCGCACGGCAAGCGTGCCCGAAAAAAAAAAGCGCACGGCAAGCGTGCGCATAGGCATGCGGTTGGCGCCCCCTTTCTCAAGCGGGCGCCGCGTGCGGGCTTAGGTCAATTGGCCACGATCACGCCGCAGGCGATGCGCCCGCCGGAATTGCCGGTGGGTTGGGTTACATAGTCATCCTTGCCAGCGTGAACGATCAGCGCGTGGCCGACCAGGCTGGTCGGACCGGGCGTGAGCGTGACGCCTGACAGCGTGATCGAACCGACGGCCTTGCCGTTGGCATCGGATTGCAGCATCGGGATGTCGCCAGCATGGTGCGGGCCGCTGACCGGGTTGCCGTGTTGCTGGCCGGTCGGGTTGAAGTGCCCGCCCGCGCTCATGCCATCAGCCGAGGAGCAGTCGCCCTTCTCGTGCACGTGGAAACCGAACATGCCGTTGGCCGGCAAGCCGGAAATATCCACAGCCATGGCAACCCGATTGTCGCCTTGCTGCACCAGCTTCACGCTGCCCTGCACGGTGCTGCCGCTCTTGGGCGCCAGCACGGCCGAGGCCGCCATGGCCGAATCAGCCGCCTTGGCCGTCGAGCCCGTATTCGATGCGCAGCCAGCCATCAGGCCGATCACGGCGAGTCCAATCGCGAATTGCTTCATGCGTCACCTCCAGTCAGGGTTCACTTGCGAGCGGACGATTGTACTGCCGGATGATGAACTCGCAACATGGGCGGCGCTTCAACCTTTGGCAACAGGCGCCGATGCTGCTGGCGCGGCCGCAGCCGGCGTCGGTGGAACAAAGGGCCCCGGGTCGGCGCACGGCGTGCCCGGCTGTGTATGCGCGCCCTTGCCGCTGGCCTGGTAAGCCATCGCAGCCTTATCTTGTGCTTTGCACAATTGAAACGCGGCGACCTTGTCGCTCCAGGCCGCCTTGGCTTTGTCCACTTCGGCCTTGGCCTTCTGTTCTTCGGTTGGCGCTGGCAACTTAGCTGCGGCCTGCGTGCCAGCCAAGCCCAACACAGCAGCAGCCAGCGTCAACCCCATGGCGCGCGTCATCGTGAAAGCATGCATGGTGAAATTCCTTGAGTCGATGGCGGTCAGCGGTATCACGGTTTGGCAGGCTGCTCGCTCGGTGCCGACGGCGCAGGCGGTTGCGAGCGCTGCGCGGGAATCTTGCCGGCCTTGATGTCGTCGTACCAGAGTTCGTGGTGCTCCTTGGCCCAGGCTTCGTCGACATAGCCATCACGCATGGCGCGGTACGCACCCTCCATGCCGATCGTGCCCATGTAGATATGGCCCAGCGACATGCAGATCATGCCCACCGCCGCGATGGCATGGATGATCTCGGCCAGCTGCATCGTGCTGCGGTAATAGTCCACGCCCGGGACGATGCGATCCAGCATCCAGCCCGAAGCCGACAGGATCAGCCCAAACAGGACAAGACCGCCCCAGAACCAGAGCTTCTCGCCAGCGTTGAAGCGATGCGACGGTGGCTCATGACCGCCGCCAAACAGACCGCCGGCCTTCAGTATCCACTGCAGATCGATCCCGCGCGGCAGGTTGTCCCGCACCCACATCACAAAGGCCACGATGATGCTGACCGTGAACAGCGGCCCGATCAGGTTGTGCAGGTTTTTCAGCACGTACGTCAGCCAGCCGAACAACTGGTGGCCCAGGATCGGCAGCAGGAAATGCTTGCCCCACAGCATGACAATGCCAGACACGCCCAACGTGACGAAGGAGATCGCCATGGTCCAGTGCACGTAGCGCTCGGTGGGCGTAAAGCGCTCGATCTTCCGGCCGGTCGGCTTTTCCTTCAGACGGATCGCCCCCTTCCACAGGAAGAAACCGAGGATGACCAATGGCACAAGCACCACGAGCCAGCCGCCCCACACGGTGATGACGCCGTTGCGGAACAGGCGCCATTTTTGCCCCGTGCGCTGGATCAGCACGCCGGCTTCCAGACCGGGGATGCTGGCGTAATGCGCCTGGTCGGAATTGACTTCGCGCCAGACCGGCGCGTTGTTGCCGGGCTGCGTGGTGCGACGCGCAGCCTGGTCCTGCGCTTCCTTGGCCAGATCACGCTTGTGCACATCAAACACGTTCTCCGAAACGATGTTGGAGAACGGCTGCGCCGGCTGTACAGCCGGGTTGACTGGTGCATTCGCAGCGGCTGGCGCACTGGCCGGCTGCTGCGCGCTGGCGAGCATCGCCGCGCCGCCGAGCAGCAGCGTCATCACCCAATGTTTCCAAGAAGTGCCCATGGACGGACCTCCGCTTGCGCGCGTCATGGCGTCTTGTTGTACTCGTTCTGGTATTGGCCCCGGGCGCGGATCTGGTTCTCCCAGCTCGTACGGTCGCCGGGCGTCCAGTTCTTGGCCATGAACGGATCGCCGGGGGCGCCCGTGTAGGCAGGGGCGTCGTCCTTGCGATGCGAGGCGAAGGCGGTCTGCGCGCGCTCGCCGCAGCCGGCCAGCAGTGCGGCCAAGCTGACCAGTGCCAGTGCAATCCAGGTCGGCTTCATGATCAATACGCTCCTGAGACGGGCGTTTCCGGCTTGCCCGGTGCGGCGGGCGCAGGCGGGGTAGCCGGAGCTGTCTGGCCGCCCTTGCCCTGCGCGCCGCCCGCGCCACCATAGGCCGTACCCCACCCAAACAAATCTGCGCCCTTGCCGCGCTTCATCACACGGTTACGCAAGATGTCGGAAATCACGTCGCCGTCGCCGCCGAGCAGCGCCTTGGTCGAGCACATTTCCGCGCACAGCGGCAGCTTGCCCTCGGCCAGGCGATTGCGGCCGTACTTTTCAAATTCTTCTTCGCTACCGTTCTTTTCGGGGCCGCCCGAGCAGAACGTGCACTTGTCCATCTTCCCACGCACGCCGAAGGTGCCTTGGCTGGGGAACTGCGGCGCGCCAAACGGACACGCGTACGAGCAGTAACCGCAGCCGATACAGACGTCCTTGTCGTGCAGCACCACACCATCTTCGGTGCGGTAGAAGCAATCGACGGGGCAGACCGCCATGCAGGGTGCGTCAGAGCAATGCATGCACGCCACGGAGATGGATTTTTCCGCTCCGATCATGCCGTCATTGATGGTGACCACGCGGCGCCGATTCACGCCCCAAGGCACCTCGTGTTCGTTCTTGCAGGCCGTGGCGCAGGCGTTGCATTCGATGCAGCGCTCGCTGTCACAGATGAATTTCATGCGTGCCATGTTGATCTCCCCGTCCTTATGCGAACCGCTCGATCTGGCAGACCGTCGTTTTCGTTTCCTGCATCATCGTCACCGAGTCGTAACCATACGTGGTGGCCGTGTTGACGGCCTCGCCGCGCACGATCGGGTGGGCGCCTTCGGGGTAGTAGTCAAGCAGGTCCTTGCCCTGCCACCAGCCCGAGAAGTGGAACGGGATGAAGGCGTGGTCCACGCCCACACGCTCCGTCACCAACGCGCGCACCTTGATCTGGGCGCCGGTCGGCGTCTTGACCCAGACAAAGTCGTTGTGACGGATGCCCCGGTCGGCCGCAGCCTTCGGGTTGATCTCGACAAAGTTCTCTTGCTGCAACTCAGCCAGCCACGGGTTCGAGCGCGTCTCTTCACCGCCCCCCTCGTACTCCACCAGGCGGCCGGAGGTGAGGATGATCGGGAATTTCTCGTAGACCTTGTTCTCGATATTGCGCTGCTGCACTGTCTTGTACAGCGTGGGCAGGCGCCAGAAGGCTTTCTTGTCGTCGTGCGTCGGGTACTTGGCGACCATGTCGGGCCGCGTGGAATACAGCGGCTCGCGGTGCTGCGGGATTGCATCCGGGAAGTTCCACACGATGGCGCGCGCCTTGGCGTTGCCGAACGGGTGGCAGCCATGCTTCATCACCACACGTTGGATACCGCCGGAGAGGTCGGTCTTCCAATTCTTGCCTTCGGCAGCCTTCTTCTCGGCGTCGGTCAGGTCATCCCACCAGCCGAGCTTCTTGAGGAAGACATGGTCGAATTCGGGGTAGCCGGTGGTCAGGTCTGAGCCGAGCGAGCACGAGCCATCCTCCGCCAGCAGGTTGACGCCGTCGCGTTCCACGCCAAAGTTGGCGCGGAAGTTGCCGCCGCCTTCCATCACGTGCTTGCTCGTGTCGTACAGGTTGGGCGAGCCGGGGTGCTTGAGTTCCGGTGTGCCGTAGCACGGCCACGGCAGGCCGAAATAGTCTCCGGTGAGGTCGTAGCCGGTTTCCGGGTCTTTGCCGCCCTTGCAGCGCAGCGTGCGCACATCAAACAGATGCATGTTGCGCATGTGGGCCTTCAAGCGTTCCGGCGACTGGCCGGTGTAGCCGATGGTCCAGTTGCCGCGGTTGATCTCGCGCAGGATCGATTCGATCTCTGGCTCGCGCCAGGTCATGCCGGCGCGCTTGTATTCCGTGATCTTGCAACCCTTCGACAGCTCCTTGCCGAAGCCGAGCCGATCCGCAAAGGCCTGCATGATGACGTGGTCGGGCTGCGACTCGAACAGCGGCTCGATCACCTGCTCGCGCCATTGCAGCGAGCGGTTGGAGGCCGTGCATGAACCCCGCGTTTCGAACTGCGTAGCCGCCGGCAGCAGATACACCGCCCGGTTCGGGTTCGGTGCCGTACCGTCCGCAGCAGGCATGTTTGCCATTGCCGCTGTGGCCGACGGATACGGATCGATCACCACCAACAGATCGATCTTGTCGAGCGCGCGCTTGATGTCCATCCCGCGCGTCTGTGAGTTGGGCGCATGGCCCCAGTAGAAGACGGCGCGAACGTTGTTGTCCTGGTCGATCAGGTCGTTCTTCTCCAGCACCGCATCGGCCCAGCGCGAGACGGTCGTGCCGGACTTCTCCATCATCGCCTGCGAGGCGAAGCGGCCCTTGATCCAGTCGTAGTCGACATCCCACACCTTGGCGAAGTGCTTCCACGCACCGGTGGCCAGGCCGTAGTAGCCCGGCAGTGAATCCGGGTTGGGACCAACGTCGGTGGCGCCCTGCACGTTGTCATGGCCGCGGAAGATGTTGGCGCCGCCGCCCGACTTGCCGATGTTCCCCAGCGCCAGTTGCACCAGGCACGACGCACGCACGATGGCATTGCCGATGGTGTGCTGCGTCTGGCCCATGCACCACACCAGCGTGCTCGGACGGTTCATCGCCATCATCTGCGCGACTTTGAACACCTGCGCTTCGGGCACACCGCATACCTCTTCCACCTTGTCCGGCGTCCACTTGGCGAACACCTCTTCGCGCACCTTGTCCATGCCGTAGACGCGGTCGTGGATGTACTGCTTATCTTCCCAGCCGTTCTTGAAGATGTGATACAGCACGCCGAACAGGAACGCGATGTCGGTGCCCGAGCGGATGCGCACGTACTCGTCAGACTTGGCCGCCGTGCGCGTGTAGCGCGGGTCGACCACGATGACCTTGCAGCCGGTTTCCTTGGCATGCAGCAGATGCAGCATCGACACCGGGTGCGCCTCGGCCGCGTTGGAGCCGATGTACAACGCGCACTTGGCGTTCTGCATGTCGTTGTACGAGTTGGTCATCGCGCCGTAGCCCCAGGTGTTGGCCACGCCGGCCACGGTGGTGCTGTGGCAGATGCGCGCCTGGTGGTCGCAATTGTTGGTGCCGAAGAACGACACCCACTTGCGCAACAGGTACGCCTGCTCGTTGCTGTGTTTGGATGACCCTACGAAGAAGAACGAATCCGGCCCGGTTTCCTGGCGGATCGTCTGCATCTTGGCGACGATCTCGTTCAACGCCTGCTCCCAGCTGATGCGCTGGTAACGGCCATCGACGAGCTTCATCGGCGTCTTGAGGCGGTATTCGCCGTGGCCGTGCTCGCGCAGGGCCGCGCCCTTGGCGCAGTGCGCGCCCAGGTTGATCGGCGAGTCGAACACCGGCTCCTGACGCACCCATACGCCGTTCTGCACCACAGCATCCACCGAGCAGCCGACCGAGCAGTGCGAGCACACTGTACGACGCACAACGATGTCGCCCTTGCCGTCGGCGGCCTGAGCCTCGCCCACCACCGATTTCTTCACCAGCGAGAGTTGCGTGGCCGCCAGCCCCGCGCCAACACCAATGCCGGAGCGCTTGAGGAAGGTGCGGCGGTCCATGGTCGGCAGCGCGCCGGCCAAGCTGCGTGCCAGACTGCCGGCCAACGATGCTGTGCCCTGACGACGTGCCGAGGCGGTTTTGGTGTCCTGTACCGCCGGTTTGCGGGTCAGAAGCATAGGGGTCACCTGAAGATGTGGGGTGCGTGCGATGACAACAGTGGGGCAAGCGGGTGCGAATGCGCCCGCGTCAGATCCACGTTGTCTTGTAGTACTTGCGGATGTGCTCGCTCAGGCGGTAGCCCGTCGCGCCATCGTCAGCGGGTTCGGGCTGCGGCGTGGCCGAGGCGATTGGCGTTTGCGCCAGATGGTTTGCCGTGGCGGCGGTGCCGGCAGCAGCAGCCGCGACGGCGGCGCCCATCAGAAAACGGCGGCGTGTCGGCGCGTTGTCTGCGGACTCCGCTGAATCTGCTTGCGGACGGACGTGAGGGACAGTGTTCGGACCTGGCATCTCGATGCTCCCCGGTTTTGTGAAACCGATGATCGAATCTAATAGGAATTATCCGACATATTTTAGAAGCAACTGTCGGGGAAAACCATGCCTGACACGCTTACCGGCTAAGTTTTCTGACGATTTGGCGATAATTTTTCGCAATCAGCACAAATTGACGCACCCCGCCATGACATGGGCGGGGCCTTGCTCTTGGCGGCGTGCTGATTTCTTAGGCAAGTATCCGGCGTGCAGTCACGCCAATTCGAGCGCGAGCCGCTCGACTTCAAAAAACGCTTTGGCCAAACCCGCCGCGTCGGCATAAAAGCGGGCACGCGGATGCTGCAATACAGCATCGCAAGCGGTCTCGACCCATGACGCCAGATGTCGCTGGAAGAAGGCGCGCTGCTCTTCCACATGGGCGATGGCCTCGTCGTCGCCGGCAATCAGGTAGCGCATGACTTCGCACAGCGTGGCGAGGTGGTCTTCGGTTTCGGTGATGCCTTCGGCGCGCTCCAGGCCGTAGCGGCGCAGGTCGTCGCGTAGCACCACCAGCGGTTTCTCGTTGAGGAAGCCAGCCTGATAGTAGGAGCCGTACAGGAACACCTCAGGTTTGCCGACACCGATGAACAGCTCGGTGTATTCGTCATCAGCCTGCGCCGCGGTGGTCTGGCCGGCGCGCGCGACAAGATGGCGCCAGGCCTGCGTGAGCGCGCTGCTGGCGGCGGCTTGCGCATCAGCCGGGTCGGCGTCACTCTCGCTGGCAGGCTCCAATGGCGCTGCCGCAATCCGTTGCAGCAAATCGGCGTCCGGCGCATGGAAGAACAGCGTCGCCAGCAAACCGTAGAGATCTGCACGGGCGAGATCCTCGGCACTGTCGGCGGGTGTGGCGGCGCGTTGGAATTGCAAGGGCTGGGCGTCGGTCATGGGAAACGGAAACGTAAATTCGTTCTTCAGTGGGTGGTGCCCGGACGTTCGCCGCGCTCCATCATATCGATCACACGGCAGTCGCCACACATCTTCAGGCGCTCGGCAGCGGCACCAGAAAACGCCGGATGCGCACCGAGCTTGGCCAGCATCGTGGTGACCATCTGCGCCGTGCCGAACGGCTTGCCGCAGCGGACACAGTGGAACGGCTGCGTCTCGTTCAGCGTGACGGGCTGGCGCGCCACAGCCGACAGGTTCAGGCGCGGCACAAGCGCAATGGCGTCTTCGGGGCACGTGGTCTCGCACAGGCCGCACTGGACGCAGTTGCGCTCGATCATCGCCAGCACGGGGCGCTCGGCCTGATCGCGTAACGCCTGCGATGGGCAGGCTCCCACGCAGGCCATGCACAGCGTGCAGCGCTCGCGGTCCACGGTGATGGCGCCAAACGGTGCGCCGGCCGGTAGCGGGATCACGGCCTCGGTGGTCTTGGCGTGGCGGGCAAGATGGTCGAGCGCGAAATCGAGCGTCTCGCGCTTGGCGGCAGCCACGGCGAATGTCGCGGCGGGCATGTCACACCGGAACCCACGCAGCGGGCCGGATACGTCAGCTGCATTCAAGCGCGCATCGAGCGTAGCCGGATCGGCAACATCAATCAGCACAACGCTCGATGCATCGGCTCGCTCGCCCAGGCCTTGCAGCACAGCCTGCGCCACTGCGATCTGCTCTGCGAGCATCGCCCTGTACTGCGGCGCGTCGTCTTCGGTCAGCAGAATGGCGATACGTGCGGCGCCATAGGCAAGCGCCGAGAGCCACACCTCCAGCCCCGTCGACGCGGCGTGAAACACTTCGACCGGGAGCACATTCACAGGCACGCCCTGTGCCTTGCCGGTCCGTGCGGCGCGGCCGAGGTGTTCGATCAACGCGCGGCCCCGCTCACCGTTGTGCAGCAGGACCACTGCATCGCGCCCACCCGCCGCTGCGTAGGTGTTCAGCAGCGTCTTGAGTTTGCGACCCTGGTACGGTGCGCTCGGGTACGCATAGGTGATGGCGCCGGTGGGGCACGCCGTCGTGCAGGCACCGCAGCCGACGCACAGGTTGGGCGTGACGTGCACGCTACCGCGTCCGTCCTTCCATTGCGACGAGATGGCCGCTGCGGAGCACACCTGCACGCACGCATCGCAACCGACCTGGCCGTTACGTCCGTGCGCGCAGATCGATTCCTTGTACTGGAAGAACCTGGGTTTCTCAAACTCGCCCACCCTCTGCAGCAATGCGAGTGAGGCGGCCAACTGGCGCCCCGCATCGGCACCGGCGTGGAAGTAGCCTTGCGGCGGCTGGTGCTGGGCAAAGGCCGGCGCATCGTTTAGGTCGAAGATCAGGTCGAACTGGCCGGACAGTGTTTGCGGTGCGTCCACGCGGCCAAAGTCGATCGCCATGGCCTCACCACAGGCCTTTACACAGTCGCGGTGGTCGCGGCACAGATCGAGATCAATCTGGTAGAGCGCGTCGATCGCATTTTCCGGACACACGTCGATGCAAGCGTTGCAGTGCGTGCAGCGATCCAGATCGATCGGATTGCGGTTGCGCCACTGCACCTCGAACGCGCCAAGCCAACCCCTGACCTCCACTTGTTCGCC
This sequence comes from Ralstonia sp. ASV6, assembly GCF_016429285.1. Lineage (GTDB taxonomy): Bacteria > Pseudomonadota > Gammaproteobacteria > Burkholderiales > Burkholderiaceae > Ralstonia > Ralstonia flaminis. The sequence goes on along the minus strand of NZ_JAELUI010000036.1, from coordinate 21,729 downwards.
GGCGTGGACAGGCCAGCGGCGCTCCATCGGCGGCGAGAGCGCGCCGGCAGATCGATCGCGCCCGATAGCAAGCACCGTCACGCTCAACTGATCAGCCAAACGCTCGGCCCAGGGCGTGACCCGTTCGGCGGGGCCGACGATCAACAGGTTGCCCTCGGAGCGGTAGTCGACCACAGGCACCGGGTCTGGCGCGGGCAACCCAGCCACCGCCAGCAGCGCTGCCGTCTTCGCATGGAAGCCACGCGCATCGCGTTTCGCCCCTGCCGACCACCCGCCCGTTTCGCGCACGTTCACGAAATGGATCGGCGCGGTCACACCTTCGTGCTGCGCAGCCACTTCAGCAAACAGCGCCTTCTCTTGTGTGCACGCGACGATCACGTCTTCGGTGCCGTCCAGCGCCTGCGTGAAAGCGCCGATCTCGCGGCGGCACAACAGGTGGTGTGTCTTGCCAGGCGCATCGATGGCGGCGTCGGACGCGCGCAGGGCATCGCTCACCGTATCGGCGTCGAGCGGCATGGTGTGATTGCAACTGCAGACCAGCGTTGGCATGAAATTGTGCGTATGTGCCCGCGTCTGACGCGCGGGCTATGGGGACATGGCCGCGCGGTCTCTGCCGCACGGTCCTCTTTTTTATTCTACGGACGGTGGCTTAGCGCTGCCATGCGGGCTTGCCTGGGCGGGGTCGTCAGCGACGGGCGCCTCGACGGGTTCGGGCGGCGTCTCGCCTGTCAGGGTGGGTGCAGCATCCGATACAGGCTCGATTCCTATCGGCGGACTCACATCCACATCCAGGGGCTCGAACAACCGCAGCTCCGCCGTGTGGCGCAGCTCGCGCAACATCTCAGGCGGAATCGGATCGGGCTGAGAATAGTCGTCGATGTAGGTGTCGAGCCCATCCATCACGTTGAAGTGCGGATCGGCGAAGAGCTTCTTGAGCGCGGCACGCTTGACGGCTTCGTCCACACCGCGTGCGACAAAGGGTGCGAAATCGTCGGCCGGCGTCAGCGCGGCGGCGTCTTCAAGCGTCAGGGGCGGCGCGTCGGGCGCAGGCTCGGCCAGCACCGGTTCGTGTGCAACGGCCGGCGCAGGCACCACCTCGGCGGGCGGGGCCTCCTCCGGTTCAGGCTCTCCGCGCCGTTGCGCCGTCTTACGGCGCGACCAGCGCGACAGGAAGGATTCGTCGTTCACAGCGGCTTCGCTCAGTACTTCGCGCGGTCTTCCGGCGGCAGGAACGATTCGGGCCGGCGCCGCTTCTTCGGCTCGGGGCGGTAGTTCTCGGCCACGTACGCCTGCAGCCACTCCAACGCGGCAGCGTCCAGCGGCACGTTCTCGACCGTCTCGCCACCATCGAGCCAGCGTCCGGCCTCGTTGTAGCTGACCGACACCGTGTGCGGAATCGCCCGGCCCTCATCAGCTGCACCCGATTCGCCCAGGCGCCACAGCACGAACCAGCAAGGCGCGGCGGAGGTTACGTTCAGGTAGTACCCCTCGGCCTCATCGCGGAACAGCGTGACGTTGAAGCCGGGCGTGAGCCAACGTTCTTCACTGTCTGAGCGATCGAGACAACGCGGTTCGCTGCCGTACTCACCCAGATCCGGCACGACGGCCTCCAGCCGCCACTGAAACGGCTGCCAGCGGTTGGCCGTCGGGCGGCGGCACAGCACCACCGCCATCCTCACGGACGGACGCTCCACCTTTCGATCATTGGGCAGCGGCTCAGTGGTGTCCATGGCTTACGTGTTCTGCACGACGATCGACGGGAACTTGCTCGTCATGTCCTTCGCCTTCTCGGCCACGGCAATGGCGACGCGACGCGCGATCTGCTTGTAGACACCGGCAATCGCACCATCGGGGTCAGCCACCACGGTCGGACGGCCCGAATCAGCCTGTTCGCGAATGGAGAGGTTTAGCGGCAGGCTGCCCAGGAACGGCACGCCATACTGCGCGCACATCTTCTCGCCACCACCCGCGCCAAAGATGTGTTCAGTGTGGCCACAGTTCGGGCAGCAGTACACCGCCATGTTCTCAACCACGCCGATGATGGGAATGCCCACCTTCTCGAACATCTTCAAACCCTTCTTGGCGTCGAGCAACGCGATGTCCTGCGGCGTGGTGACAATCACCGCGCCCGTCACGGGCACCTTCTGCGACAGCGTGAGCTGGATATCGCCCGTGCCCGGCGGCATATCGACGATCAGGTAATCGAGGTCACGCCAGTTGGTCTGCTTGAGCAGTTGCTCCAGCGCGGAGGTGACCATCGGACCGCGCCAGACCATCGGGTTGTCCTGCTCGATCAGGAAACCGATCGAATTGGCCTGCAGGCCGTGGCCCTCCATCGGCTCCATGGTCTTGCCATCGGCGGACTCCGGCTGGCCCTGGATACCCAGCATCATCGGCTGGCTCGGGCCGTAGATGTCGGCGTCGAGAATGCCGACATTGGCGCCTTCAGCAGCCAGCGCCAACGCCAGGTTCACTGCGGTGGTGGACTTGCCGACCCCGCCCTTGCCCGACGCCACGGCAATGATGTTCTTCACATTTGGCATCAGGTGCACACCGCGCTGCACCGCGTGCGCGACGATCTTCATCGACACCTGCACGCTCACATTGTCGACACCTTGTACCTGACGCAGCGCGCCGATCACCAGCTTGCGGATCGTATCGAACTGGCTTTTGGCCGGGTAGCCGAGCTCGACATCCAGCGATACCTCGCCGCCATCGACCCGGATATTGCGCACCGACTTCGACGACACCAGGTCGCGCTCGGTATTGGGATCCACCACGCCGCGCAGGGCTTCGGTGATCTGTTCGATGGTTACGCTCAACATTGACTCCACAAATCTAATGCGAATGGGGGACGGGCCAACGATTGCCCGACATGAACTTTGTCGGGTCCTGGCCACTCTATGTACTGTTTTGCTATTGTATTTTGCCGGCGCGACATTCGTCCGATTCCCCCCACATATCCCTCGGCCGTGCCGGCCATCGGCAAACCAAACAAGAACCGAACCCGTTATTCGTAGGAGAAACCATGAAAGCCAAGCTTATTTCCGTCTCGCTCGTCGCCTTGCTGGCGGCCGGCTGTGCCACCGAACAGCAGAACAATACCGCCGTCGGCACTGGCGTTGGTGCGGCTGTAGGCGCGGGCATCGGCGCACTGGTCGGTAACGGCAAGGGCGCGGCCATTGGCGGCGCGCTCGGCGCAGCGGCAGGCGCGGCCGCCGGCTACAACTGGGGCGCCATCAAGTCCAAGCTCGCCGGTGACACGGCTGGCACGGGCACGCAAATTTCGGAGCAACCTGACGGCTCGCTTAAGCTGAACATCCCGAGCCAGGTCTCGTTCGATACCGACAGCGCGGTGATCAAGCCATCGTTCCGCGGCCCGCTGGATAGCGTGGCGCAAACGCTGACCTCGCACCCGGAACTGGCCGCTAACGTGGTCGGCCACACAGATAGTACCGGCAACGCCAACTACAACATGACGCTGTCGCAGAAGCGCGCCCAAAGCGTGGCAAGCTATCTGACCGATCGCGGCGTTGCCCGCAATCGCTTGACGGCTGAGGGCCGTGGACAGACGCAGCCGGTTGCCGACAACGCTACCGAGGCCGGCCGCGCACAAAATCGTCGCGTCGAAATTTATTTGAAACCAATTCAAGGATGACCCTGTCATAGAGAACAGGTACCGCTTGCTGCGCATTGCTGGCTCGCGATGCGTGGCTGACCTCCCGGGCGGTACCTGATTTCTCCTCCTTTTCCGTTGTGGAAAGCTGCGCCGGCTCTGACCGGCGCTTTTTTTTGGATCACACAACCTGCGACGTCCTGCCGCAGCTTCCAAACCCCAGATTCCCACCATTCGTCACGCACCGGCCTGAGCCCGCCGGGCGCGCTAAAATACGCGTTTCTCCGCGCCGCCTTTTTTTTTTGCGGCCCGCCCGCACCTTTTTGGCCTGCCCCATGTCCGAACGTCGCATCCTCGTCACTTCCGCCCTGCCGTACGCCAACGGCCCGATCCACATCGGCCATCTGGTCGAGTACATCCAGACCGACATCTGGGTGCGCTTCCAGCGCATGCGCGGGCACGAAACCTACTACGTGGGTGCCGACGACACGCACGGCACACCCGTCATGCTGCGCGCCGAGAAGGAAGGCCTGACCCCGCGCCAACTGATCGAACGTGTCTGGACCGAGCACAAGCGCGACTTCGACAACTTCCTGATCTCGTTCGACAACTACTACAGCACCGACTCCGACGAGAACAAGGAACTATCCGAGCGCATCTACCTGCAGCTCAAGGAAAACGGCCTGATCGACGTGCGCGAAGTCGAGCAGTTCTACGACCCGGTCAAGGAGATGTTCCTGCCGGACCGCTTCATCAAGGGCGAGTGCCCCAAGTGCGGCGCGAAAGACCAGTACGGCGATTCGTGCGAAGTGTGCGGCGCGACCTACCAGCCGACCGACCTGAAGAACCCGTACTCCGTGGTGTCGGGCGCGACGCCGGTGCGCAAATCGTCGGAGCACTACTTCTTCAAGCTGTCTGACCCGCGCTGCGAGACCTTCCTGCGCGAGTGGGTGGCCGACCTGGCCCAACCCGAAGCCACCAACAAGATGCGCGAGTGGCTCGGCGACGATGGCGAAGCCAAGCTGTCGGACTGGGACATCTCGCGTGATGCACCGTACTTCGGCTTCGAAATTCCGGGCGCACCGGGCAAGTACTTCTACGTGTGGCTGGACGCACCGGTTGGCTACTACGCCAGCTTCAAGAACCTGAGCGCGAAGCTCGGCCTCGACTTCGAATCGTGGATCAGCGCGCACTCGACCACCGAGCAGTACCACTTCATCGGCAAGGACATCCTGTATTTCCACACGCTGTTCTGGCCGGCGATGCTCAAGTTCTCGGGCCATCGTACGCCGACCAACGTGTTCGCCCACGGCTTCCTGACCGTGGACGGCGCCAAGATGAGCAAGTCGCGCGGCACCTTCATCACCGCACAGAGCTACATCGACACGGGCCTGAACCCGGAGTGGCTGCGCTACTACTTCGCCGCCAAGCTGAACGCGACAATGGAAGACCTCGACCTGAACCTGGACGACTTCATCGCCCGCGTGAACAGCGACCTGGTCGGCAAGTTCGTCAACATCGCGAGCCGCTCGGCGGGCTTCCTGGTCAAGCGCTTCGAGGGCCGCGTGAGCGATGCCGCCCTCGGCCATCCGCTGATGGTGCAGTTGCGCGAAGCCGCCCCGCAAGTTGCTGATCTGTATGAGAAGCGCGAGTACAGCAAGGCCCTGCGTGCGGTGATGGAGCTGGCCGACGCCGTCAACGCGTTCGTCGACACCGAAAAGCCGTGGGACCTCGCCAAGGACGAAGCGAACCGCGAGAAGCTGCACGCTGCATGCTCCGTGGCGCTGGAGGCCTTCCGCCTGCTGGCTGTGTACCTCAAGCCGATTCTGCCGACCACGGTCGAGCGCATCGAAGCGTTCCTCAACGTTGAGCCGCTGACCTGGCGCTCGATTGATTCGGCACTGTCGTCGGCCAAGCCGATCCAGCCGTACTCACACCTGATGACGCGCGTGGACAAGAAGCAGGTGGATGCGCTGGTCGAAGCGAATCGTCAGTCGCTGCAGGCAACCACCGATGCACCGGTTGCCGCGGCCAACGGCGCTGCCACGATCGAACCGATGGCCGAGGCCATCACCATTGATGACTTCGCCAAGATTGACCTGCGCGTGGCCAAGATCGTCGCCTGCCAACGCGTGGAGGGCTCGAACAAGCTGCTGCAGCTCACGCTGGATGTGGGTGAGGAGAAGACACGCAACGTGTTCTCGGGCATCCAGTCGGCGTATGCGCCGGAAGACCTCGTGGGCAAACTGACCGTGATGGTTGCGAACCTCGCGCCGCGCAAGATGAAGTTCGGAATGTCAGAAGGGATGGTGTTGGCGGCTTCGGCTGCTGATGAGAAGGCTCAGCCGGGCCTGTACATCCTTGAGCCGCACGCCGGTGCTGTGCCGGGTATGCGTGTGCGTTGATTTTGTTGCTGGTCGGGATAGGTCTTGGTGGCCTATCTCTTGTTTCGTCCCTGCGGGGGCTGACTCACTTTCTTTGTCTTGCCAAAGAAAGTAAGCAAAGAAAGGCGCCATCTAGGGCATCAACGGCCAAAACATCATGGCGCCGCTGCTGTCCGCTAGGACAACCTCTCGTGGAACGCGCGGCGCCTACATGGCGGGCTCGACGACTTGTCCGAGCCGCGCCGCAAACTCCCGTAGCGCAGGGGCCAGTTCATCGCGAATGCGCTCGGTATCGGCCGCGGTGTACGGGGCGCTGCAGCTCACCACATAGGGCTCGCGCTGGCTCGGCGCGACGAACGCCACCGCGCACGCGTGGATGGCCGGGTGCCAGTCACGCAGCGACACCGCATACCCCTCCCGCACGCCGGCCTTCACTGCATCGTCTGCCGCTGCACCCTCCGCCGCCCACTGCGCGGGCTGTTGCGTACGCAACGCCTCATATAAGCGCTCGCGCCGCGCCGCCGGCAGCGACGCCAGATACGCCCGCCCCATCGAGCTCGACAGCAATGACAGCCGCGAGCCCACGCCCAACCCTGCCGAACCGCTCATCGATGGGCTGTCGTGGCGGATCGTTTCCAGATAGACCATGTCCAGCTTGTCACGCTTGCCGAGCGAAATCGACACGCCGTACTTCTGTGCAAACGCGCTCATGTGCGGCCGCGCGAGCTGGATCACATCGCTCGAAGCCAGGTAAGCAAACCCCAGCGCCAGCACGCCAGCATCCAGCCCGTATTTGCCAAGCGCCTCGTCATAACGCAGGTAGCCCAGCGAGACCAGCGTACCCGCCAATCGGCTGACCGTAGCCTTGGGAAAGCCCGTGCGCCGCACAAACTCCTGGTTGCCCAGCAGCGTGTCGCCAGGGCGGAACGCGCGCAGCAACTCTAGCCCGCGGGCAAGTGCCGTGACGAAGTTCGGATCACCTTCGCGATTGCTATCGCCAATGCCGCCGGTATCGAATTCGGGATCGGGGAGACGTGTCATGCTCATGGCAAAAAAGCCCTGGAAATCGTCGGTGGTTGCGCTATGATAGCTCTAAATTTCGAAACTGTGTTCCGTATCTCGGAACAACAAAAACTCGGAGACTACCACCGTGACCGCTCGCAACGCCTTCAACTGGGCCGATCCCCTGCTGCTCGACCAACAACTGACCGACGACGAGCGCATGGTGCGCGACGCCGCTGCCTCGTACTGCCAGGACAAACTGATGCCGCGCGTGCTGGAGTCGTTCCGGCATGAGAAAACCGATGCGTCGATCTTCCGCGAGATGGGTGAACTCGGCCTGCTAGGCCCGACGATTCCCGAGCAGTACGGCGGCCCGGGCCTGAACTACGTCAGCTACGGTCTGATCGCGCGCGAAGTTGAACGTGTGGACTCCGGCTATCGCTCGATGATGAGCGTGCAGTCATCGCTGGTGATGGTGCCGATCTACGAGTTCGGCAGCGAAGCGCAGAAGCAGAAATACCTGCCCAAGCTGGCCACCGGCGAGTGGATTGGCTGCTTCGGCCTGACCGAGCCGAACCACGGCTCCGACCCGGCCTCGATGATCACGCGTGCCAAGAAGGTCGACGGCGGCTACTCGCTGTCAGGCGCGAAGATGTGGATCACCAACTCGCCCATCGCTGATGTGTTTGTCGTGTGGGGCAAGCTGCCGAACGACAACGGCGAAGACGAGATCCGCGGCTTCATCCTGGAAAAGGGCTGGAAGGGCCTGTCGGCACCGGCGATCCACGGCAAGGTCGGCCTGCGTACCTCCATCACCGGTGAAATCGTGCTGGATGAGGTGTTTGTGCCGGAAGAGAACCTGATGCCCGGCGTGCGCGGCCTGAAGGGCCCGTTCACGTGCCTGAACTCGGCGCGCTATGGCATCGCGTGGGGCGCATTGGGTGCGGCGGAAGCCTGCTGGCACATCGCACGCCAGTACGTGCTGGATCGCAAGCAGTTCGGTCGCCCTCTCGCCGCCAACCAGCTTGTGCAAAAGAAGCTGGCCGACATGCAGACCGAAATCACACTCGGCCTGCAGGGCTGCCTGCGCCTGGGCCGCATGAAGGACGAAGGCACGGCTGCCGTGGAAATCACCTCGATCATGAAACGCAACTCGTGCGGCAAATCGCTCGACATCGCTCGCGTGGCGCGCGACATGCTGGGCGGCAACGGCATCTCCGATGAATTCGGTGTGATCCGCCACGTGGTGAACCTGGAAGTGGTGAATACGTACGAAGGCACGCACGACATCCACGCGCTGATCCTCGGCCGCGCACAGACCGGCATTCAGGCTTTCTTCTAATTGCGCTTTTCATTTTGGGCGGGTTGATGCACACTCGTGCCTCACCCGCCGCATCGTCTCGCCCGTTCTGGGCACTGTCGTTCTCTCCCCCGTGGTCTCCCAAGCGTTATACAAATTTGCAAATGATCGGGATACGTCTCGCCGCATGAATCGGCCGTGGGCGCCCGTCTATGCTTCGCACCAAGTGCCAGCGAATCGAATCACCGGCACTGCCCTCACACCGATAAAACGTGCGCGCGATCCATACGTAGATTGCAGCGCCACGCGACAAAACCAATCGCGAGACAACGGTCTGGAGAATGCCAGCGCGCGTACGCAGGCGCCCGAGCCGAACCAAAACCAGAACAGGGCGCCTCACGTTGTCGGTTCCGCTGAACCGGTCGACGCGGAGCTCTGCCAGGAGACAACCCACCATGGCTGAACAGTCCATTCCGTCGACGACGGAACTTGGCGCCGCTGGCATTGCCGATGCGCGTGCCGTTGATCGCTATTTCCAGATTTCTGCACGCGGCAGCACCCAGAAGCGAGAGGTGGTGGCTGGTATCACCACCTTCATGGCAATGGTCTACGCCGTGTTTGTCGTGCCCGGCATGTTGGGCAAGGCAGGCTTTGACACCAGCGCCGTGTTCGTCGCCGTGTGTCTGACCACCGCCTTCGGCTCGCTGCTGATGGGCCTGTGGGCCAAGCTGCCGATCGCCATCGGCTGCGCGATTTCGCTCACGGCCTTCATGGCCTTCGGCCTCGTGCTTGGTCAGAAGCTCTCGCCGGAAGTCGCGCTGGGCGCGGTCTTCCTGATGGGTGTGGTCTTTACCGCCATCTCCGCTACGGGTGTGCGCTCGTGGATCCTGCGCAACCTGCCCTCGGGCGTGGCGCACGGCACCGGTATCGGTATCGGCCTGTTCCTGCTGCTGATCGCGTCCAACGACGTCGGTCTGGTGGTCAAGAACGCCGGTCCGGGCCTGCCCGTGGCGCTGGGCCATGTCACGGCCTTCCCGGTGATGATGTCGGTGCTCGGCCTGGCCGCCATCTTCGGTATGGAGCGTCGTCGCGTACCAGGCGGCATCCTGATCGTGATCATCGCCATCTCGGCGCTGGGCCTGATCTTCGACCCCGCGGTCAAGTTCACTGGCATCTTCGCCCTACCGTCGCTCAGCTCGCCGGGCCATACCTCGCTGATCGGCTCGATGGACATCCGCGGTGCACTTTCTGCAGCTGTGCTACCCGCCGTGCTGGCACTGGTGATGACCGCCGTTTTCGATGCTACCGGCACAATCCGCGCGGTGGCGGGTCAAGCTGGCCTGCTCAATGACAAGGGCCAGATCATCAACGGTGGTCGCGCCCTGACGGCCGATTCGATCAGCTCGATCTTCTCGGCGTTCTTCGGTGGCGCTCCGGCTGCGGCCTACATTGAATCGACGGTTGGCGTAGCTGCCGGCGGCAAGACGGGCCTGACGGCCGTCGTGGTCGGCGTGCTGTTCCTGGCCGTGATGTTCTTCTCACCGCTGGCTGGCCTGGTGCCGTCGTATGCCACGGCGCCTGCGCTGATGTACGTCGGTTTGCTGATGCTCTCGAGCGTGAGCAAGCTGCACATGGACGACATGGTCGATGCACTGGCTGGTCTGGTCTGCGCCGTGTTCATCGTGCTGACCTGCAACATCGTCACCGGCATCATGCTCGGCTTCGCCACGCTGGTGATCGGCCGACTGGTGGCCGGCGAATGGCGCAAGCTGAACGTCGGTACCGTGGGCATTGCCGTGGCGCTGGTCGCGTTCTACGTCGGCGGCTGGGCGATCTGATCGCGCACTGAACCGTCTTCACAAAAGACAAACCGGCCAGACCCGCAAGGGCTGGCCGGTTTTGTTTTGCGCTCAGAACCTGTTCGGGATCCGTGGCGAGCGACCCGAGGTTGATCCGAGAAGCGCAGCCGCACGTGGGTACGGCGAGCATCACAGGGCCAAGATCGGGCAGCGCAGTAGGATCATGGACAGGTTCAAACGCAAAAAACGCCCGGCACGAGGACCGGGCGGCAATCACACTACCAAGGAGCCGTTACTTGTTGGGCTGCGGCGTCAGGCGCAGATACGGGCGCAGTGCCTTGTAGCCCTTCGGGAATTTCTGCTTGATGACCTCTTCATCCTTGAGCGACGGCACGATGACAACGTCGTCCCCGTCCTGCCAGTTACCCGGCGTGGCCACACTGTGATACTCGGTCAGCTGAAGCGAGTCGATCACGCGCAGCACCTCGTTGAAATTGCGCCCCGTCGAAGCCGGATACGTAATCGTCAGGCGAACCTTCTTGTTCGGATCGATCACAAACAGCGAGCGCACGGTAAAGGTTTCGCTCGCATTCGGGTGAATCATGTCGTACAGCTGCGAAACCTTACGGTCCGGATCGGCAATGATCGGGAAGTTGACCGTAGTGTGTTGCGTCTCGTTGATGTCGTTGATCCAGCCCTTGTGCGACTCGACCGAATCCACCGACAGCGCGATCGCCTTGACGTTGCGCTTGGCAAATTCTTCCTTGAGCTTGGCGGTCAGGCCTAGTTCAGTGGTGCAGACCGGCGTGTAGTCCGCCGGGTGCGAAAACAGCACGCCCCAGCTGTTGCCCAGCCATTCATGAAACTTGATGCGGCCTTCGCTCGAATCTTGCTCGAAATCGGGGGCGATATCGCCCAAACGTAAAGACATCGTGTCCTCCATGCTCTGATTGGGAACCACTATAGCCAGATTGCCATCCAACCAAAACGACTATAAATTCACAACAACATCACTTTTCGTCATTAGGCGTGGCATTTGCTGGCTAGAGGGTGGAAGGCACGCGCACATTGCCGGACAATGGATGAAGCCTTGATCCATCGCAGCGTGCGCGACGTGAGCGCTTGAAGTTTCGCAACGCCCACACATATGCTAGCGAATAAGCGCGTCGACATACTGGCAATTGAACCACCCGATACCAAGGACCCGACCATGACGAACACATCCCCCAACCTGGCCGAATCCGTTAATAAGGAGAAACTGATGACCGACGTGAAGACCGTTCTGTCCGACGCCGAAACCCTGCTCAAACAAGCGGCCTCCTCCAGCGGCGAAAAAGCCGCCGAGTTGCGCGAGCGCGGCATGGGCATGCTGCGCCAAGCCAAGGAAAAGGCGCAGGACCTGCAAGACGCCGTTGTCCACAAGAGCAAGGCGGCCGCACGTGCCACCGATGACTACGTTCACGATCATCCGTGGCAAGCCGTTGGCGTGGCGGCAGGCGTGGGCCTGCTGATCGGTCTGCTGCTCAACCGCAAGTAATCCGCAGTTCTCTTCCTGGCCGATGGCGCGCTCTTTTGCGGATCGCGCCATCGGCCAGTTGCATTCTGGCGGTCCCGCCATGGGCATGGTACGTGCTGCATTGGCAGTCACGCCCCTCGCCTCGTACCCTCCGGAACCTTCATGACCGACGACACCAGCCCGAAGCTGTTCGCCTCCCTGAAGACACTGGCCGGCACGGTCGTCTCGATGCTGCAAACGCGGCTCGAATTGGCGAGCGTCGAACTGGCCGAAGAAAAAGACCGGCTGCTCGGTGCAGCCTTCCTCGGGATGCTGGCAGTGAGCTTGATCGCACTGTCCATCATGACCCTCACGGCGCTCATCGCCATCCTGTTCTGGGACACCTACCGTTGGCAGGCCCTGGCGGTCATGGCGGTGCTCTATGCACTGGGCGCTGTTGGCTGCCTGTGGAAGGTGCGCACGTCGCTGCGCAACGCGCCACCGCTGTTCGAAGCCACACTGGCCGAACTCGACAAAGACCGGGAGATCCTGCGCCGATGACCGATCCGACCCAACCGACGCCATCGTCCAACCCGAGCCCCGAACACGAACCCGCCCATAGCGCGCGGCACCATGTGCGGCCGTCCCGCCGTGGCGCCGAAGGCCGCTTGCCGCTAGCCGTGCGCAAGGAACTGTTGCTTACCCGTGCCGCTCTGGAGCGCTACGACTACGCACAAGCCCGCAACGACGTAAGCCGCGCCACCAGCCGTACCTTCAGCTTGGGTGGCCTTGGTGCGCTATTGCCGAGCCTGATCCGCCCGCTGGCGCGCCCGAACGGCCTGATGCGCACGTTGGGCATTGCACGTGAGTATCCGCTGGTCGGTACGGCACTCTCGCTGGCCTATGCGGGGCTGCGCCATACCGTGATTGGCCGCATTACGCGCCGACTCGGCAAGGTCGGACTGGTGGCCGGGGCGGCGTGGTGGGGCTATCGCAAGTGGCAGGAAACGCAAGGTGGCCAACCCGGCGCTGCCGCGACCACTGCCACGTCCGACAACGAGGTAGACGAGATCATTCCGGGTAGCACCTCCTGAAGCTGCCCAGCAAAAAGGCCGGATCACTCCGGCCTTTTTCTTTGCGACAGATCCGTGTCAGTGCAACGGGATCGGATGCCGCATGCGCTCCCAGCGGCGGGCCATGCTTTGGCGCAGTCCAGCCAAACCATGCAGATGCCCTACAGGCTCCGATGCCGGAACAGCATCTGCTGCAGCTTGCGCTGTCACTCCGGTGTCATGCGCGACGTGCCGCCGGCCATGCCACATCAGCGCGCCGCTGGCTGTCCAGCCGATCACGAACAGCGTATCGCCCACATGCGCGAGCGAGTCATGCGACGTGCCCGCATGAAAAATATCACCGAGCATGTCGGCAGGCAGTTGGGCACAGATCCACAGGAAAATCGCCGGGGCCGATGCAAAGACCCCGGGTTGCCACCACGGATGCGCCACCTGAATCTTCTCGGTTTCCATGGCGCCCTCCATCGCTTCTTGTGATGCTTTGATGCTATGCCCGGCGTGCGTAAATGGCGACCCTTCCGTCACTGAATGCGATGTCGGACTCGTCCGACATCCACCGTGCGCCGGGGCCTTCGACATCGTCCGTTCAGGTTAAGGGCCATCCCGCATGGCATGCGAACCGCATAGTGGCGCGGCAACCGCAAGTCAGGCGTGCCAGCGCTGAAGAAATTTAAGTGGAGGAGCACCCCACCCGCTCATATGCATAATGCATAAAAGCACCGCATTGATGCCGTACCGTACGCAACACGCTCTGCCTCACGTCATGCTGACCGCCATCGACCTCCACCGCCGCGACATGCGTACCGGTGCCACGCTCCTGCACCCCACTTCGCTGACCGTGCGGACGGGAGAACGCATTGCGCTTACCGGACCATCGGGTGCCGGCAAGAGCGTGCTGCTGCGCGCGCTGGCCCTGCTTGACCCGGTCGATGACGGTCATGTGACATGGCGAGGTGAGAGGATTGCCGCGCGCGCCGTCCCGGCCTATCGCTGCCAGGTCGCCTACGTGCGTCAGCGCCCCGCGCTGCTGCCGGGCACAGTGGAAGACAACCTCCGCCTGCCCTATCAACTGCATGCACGTCAGGGGCACGCTTCGTTTGACCGCGAAGCCGCCGTTACCATGCTGGCCCGCGCCGAGCGCGATGCAAGCTTTCTCGACAAGACCGCCACCGACCTTTCCGGCGGCGAGGCGCAGATTGCCGCACTCGTCCGCACCCTGCAAACCGGCCCCGCCGTGCTGCTGCTCGACGAGCCGACCGCTGCCCTGGACCCTGCTTCTGCGCGCGCCATTGAGGCACTGCTGCTGCATTGGTTTGCCCAGGCGCCCGACCAGCGCGCCTGGGTGTGGATCACGCACGATCCGGAGCAGGCCGCGCGCATCGGCCGGCAGCACTGGCGCATGGAAGCCGGCCGACTGAATACCGGGGCGACACGATGAACGGGCAGGAACTCACGCTCTCCGCCTGGCAGGTCGGCATCGCTGCGGCGCTGATCCTCATCAACGGCGCGCTGTCGATCGGGCTGGGTCTTGGGCTGGAGCGACGCCTCTCGTGGGCAGCCGTGCGCACCGTCGTACAGTTGCTGGCCATCGGCTTCGTGCTCGAATGGGTGTTCGCCCATGCGTATTGGGCGGTGGTGCTTGGTGTGGTTGCCGCCATGACGCTGATTGCGGGGCACGCTACCGGTAGCCGCGGCGCGCGCGGCTACGCAGGGCTGCGAATCGACGGGACGCTGTCGGTGTTCGGCAGCACGTGGCTGATCGGCGCGATCGGGTTGATCGTCGTGCTGCGCGCGCAGCCGTGGTACGAACCGCAGTACGCCATTCCGATCATGGGGATGATTCTGGGCAACACGCTCACGGGGGTGGGCCTGGCACTGGAGCGTATGACCGGCGAGCTGATCGCTACACGTGACCAGGTGGAAACGGTGCTCGCGCTGGGCGGCACGCGCTGGGAGGCGGCACGCAATGCTGCACGAACCGCTGTGCGCGCCGGCTTGACGCCGATCATCAATCAGATGTCGGTCGTGGGCGTGGTAAGCCTGCCGGGCATGATGACGGGTCAGGTGCTGGCCGGGCAGTCGCCGCTGGAGGCCGTGCGCTACCAGATCGTCATCATGTTTTTGCTGGCGGCCTCCTCCGGGCTCGGCACGGTGGCGGCCGTACTGCTCGCCTACCGGCGCCTGTTCAACCGTGACCACCAGTTGCTGAGCGCACGCATCGTGCAGCGCGGCGGGGGCAAGTAGCCATGCCGATCGCCCTGTCCTGTGGTCTTGTGCTGCTCAACGAAGACGCCGAGGTCCTGCTCGCCCACGCCACGGAAACGCGCCACTGGGACATCCCCAAGGGCGCCCCCGAACCGGGCGAGAACGACCGCGATACCGCACTGCGCGAGACGCGTGAAGAAACCGGCCTCGTGCTCGATGGCCACGCGCTGATCGAACTCGGCCGCGTTCCGTTCCGGCGCGACAAGGAGCTGCACCTGTTCGCCACACGCCTGCGCCGCGCAGAGGTCCGGCTCGACACGCTGACCTGCACCTCGATGTTCAACAGCTATCACACGGGCCGCCTGATCCCCGAGATGGATGCGTACCGCTGGGCCAACGCAGACGAGGTCTCACAGCACGCCAGTCAATCCCTCGCACGGCTCTTCGCGCAGACGCTCACGCTCGCAAGCATTGATGCACGTCTGCGCGAGGCAGGACTTTAGACGGGGACGTCGCCCTCGATCGTCGTGCGGTGCAGCGTGCGGCGATACGTGTCGGGGCAGCCCGGCGCGAAATGGATGGTCGAGCGGTTGTCCCAGAACAGCATGTCGCCCGCGCGCCATTGGTGCGTGTAGACGTTGTCTGCGCGGACACTGTGGGCGAAAAGCTGTTCCAGCACGCTGGTGCTCTCATCTTCGGGCAGGCCAAGGATGTGCGAGGTGAAGCCTTCGTTGACGAAGAGCGCGCGCTTGCCGGTTTCCGGGTGCGTGCGCACGACCGGATGATCGACCGGTGGCACCGCATCGATCTGCGCCTGCGACAGCGGCGGGCGCCAGCTCGACAGCACACGCAAGCGCTCGTAGCGGTACACGTACGAGTGCACTGCTCGGCGGCCTTCAATCACGCGCTTGAGTTCGGCGGGCAGCGTATCGAACGCGCGGACCATGTTGGCAAACAGCGTGTCGCCGCCCTCCTCCGGCAGTTCACGCGTCAGTAGCAGCGAGCCCAGGCTCGGCAGCGGCTTGTACGAGAGATCCGAATGCCAGTCGCGCCCGGCATCTCCCAAGCCGATCGGCTTGCCGTTCTCGACCACGTTGGAGACGACCAGGATTTCCGGATGCCGCGCCAGATGAAACTGATTGAGCACATGCACTTGCAACGGGCCGAAGCGACGGCTGAATTCGACTTGCGACTGCGGCGTGAGTTGTACGTCGCGGAAGACAAGCAAGCCATCGTGCGCAAGCCACGCCTGGCGAATCGCAGCGATGTCGGCGTCGGTCAAGTCGGCTGCATCGGCCAGACCGAGAATCTCCGCGCCGAGCGGTGCCTCAGGCAGACGACGAATGTGGAAGCGGGTGGTGCGAACGGCTGGCGCCTCTGGGGCAGCCGGAGTGGCAAGAGCAACGTCGGACATGATGTCAGTAGAGAGTTCACGGCAGCGAACGAATTCCACATTACACCGCCCGCGCCGGCCACCCGCCAACGAAGGAAAGCGCAGATCGATACGCGCTTAGCCGTACACCGTGGCGTCCGGCAGGATGCCTTCCAACGCGTAGCGGCCGATGGCGCGCAGTTTGTAGTCGAGCGGATCGTGCAGTGTGTGCGTGCGCGCGTTGCGCCAGAAGCGGTCCAGGGCGAGTGCGGCCTTGGTGGAGCGCGCGCCCGTCGCCTCGAACATCTCCTGGCTGATGAACAACGCGGCACGATGCGCGGCCACCTTGGCCTCGGCGGTGGCGAGCGAGACCTCGGCGCGCTCATCGGCGGTGAGCGATACACCCTTGCGCCACGCGCGGTCCAGCCGCTGGATGGCGCGAGCGGCCAAGGCGTCTGCAGCAAGCCATTGCACACGCATCTCGCCAAAGCGCTGGATCTGATAAGGGTCGTCCGCCGCACGCTCCACGCCGGAGGTGAGCCACGGCCGCGACGCATGCAGCGTGACCTTGCGCGCCTCGTCCAGCGCGCCTGCGGCAATGCCGGTGTAGAGATTGACCAGCACGTTCTGCGCAACGCACGAACGCAAGGTCTGATAAGGCGTAAAGACGTTTTCAGGCCCCGCCAGCACTTCGTCTTCCGCCACCTGCACGTGGCGGAACTGCACCGTGGCGCTATCGGTCTGGCGCTGGCCGATGGGATGCCAGTCATCGCGCACGGTGATGCCGTAGCGCGCAGTCGGCACCACGGCCACGATCGACTTGCCGCTCGCCTCGTCATGGCCTGACACCACCATCATGTTCGAACCCAGCGTGCCCGAACAGAAACCCTTCTCCCCATCAAGCACCCAGCCGCTGCCGGAGCGCTGCGCGCGCAACCGATGATCGAGCGGGTTGACGGCGTTGCCCCACCACCAGCCAAGCTCCGCCGTCGGGCGAAGAAAGCGCTCACGCTGTGCATCGGAGCCGTACAGATACACCGTAGTAGTCTGCAAGTACTGGAAGGCCAGCAGATGCCCGAGCGAGCTGTCGACCGCAGCAATGGCCCGCACGACAGCAAAAGCATCGGCCCAGCCGGCGCCCGCACCGCCGTACTGGGTGGGAATCACCAACGGCAGCAGACCAGCACGTGCAATCGCCGCCTTCTGGTGCGCCGCATGACCGCCTTGCTGATCGCGTTGCGCAGCAGTGGAGGCCAGTTCGGCCAACAGGTGTGTGAGATCAGGGAGTTGATGCAGGTCGTCGAGCTTCATGCGGTGCCTCGTCCGGGGGATCATCCGGTGCAGGCACTATACGGATAGCCTCGGCCGCCCCGAAGGAAGCAATCCGCATACGCATATCGGCCGCGCAACTATGCGCAACTACGCGCCCGCGTAATGCGCACGCATCTGCTCCAGGCACGCGCGCGCATCGCCCACCACCGAGCGGCTGCTGCACGCGATCATCAGGTTGCGCGGCAGGCCGAAGTCCTCCACTGCCCAGCCGTCGGCGTCACTGCCTTGGATGTTGGGCACCTGCGCGAGGAGTGGCACGGCAGGCACGTTGTAGCACCACACGTCTTTGCCGCACGCGATGGCATAGCCGATTTCGAAGCACGTGCCGGAGTCGGGCTCGTGGCCGCGGAAGTCTGCCACGTTGGCCATCACGGCATCGGCCGAATCGATCAGTGCGATGTTCTGTCGGTAGATCTCGGCGGCGGTCGCCGGACCGTTGGCTTGTGGGGCGATTGCGTTGTCGAGCGGATACAGGCCGGTGAAGCCGAAGTCCGCGCACAGTTGCTTCAGCGCTTCGCCATATACAACCGGTTGCGGGCGGAAGACATCGGGGCCGGCGAGATAGAGGCGCAGGGACATGGGCGTAGACCAGTGAATGACACGCGCAGGGACGACGCACAGGATAGCGCCGCACAAAAGACAAAGGGCCCGACATTGCTGTCGAGCCCTCTGAAATTTGGTGGGTCCTGCGGGATTCGAACCCGCGACCAATAGATTAAAAGTCTACTGCTCTACCGACTGAGCTAAAGACCCCAAAGACCGCGATTATAGGAAGATAACAGCGGTTCTGTCAACGCCTGTCAGACTAGGCGTTCCATCCGCCACATCTGATAGCGGAACGCCAGCACCGCGCCGATCACAATACCCGCCAGCGCGATGAATGAGCCGATTGCCAACGTCGACACGCCCGACAGTCCCTGCCCGATCGTGCAGCCCAGCGCCGTCACACCGCCCACCCCCATCAGGATGCCGCCGATGATGTGATTGCCGGTGTCTTCAGCACTGGCAAAACCTTCCCAGCGGAACGTGCGCGTGGCCAGCGCCACCACGGCGGAGCCGGCAATCACGCCCAGCACGCTCACGATGCCCACCGTCAACACGCGCGACGTATCGCTAAAGAACATCAACCACTCCAGCGTGTACGACACGGGGGCGACGAAGCTCAGCGCCTCCATGCGGCCGCTGTTGGTGGCGAGGAACGCCTCCTGCAACGTGTTCGGATCTTCCTGCACATAGCCGAGGTGGCCCGACACGTACCACATGGCCACGATGATGAGCCCGACGCCGACACCGCCGAGCAGGTTGTCGACCGTGCGGAAATCACGCCCGAGCAGCGCCCACAGCGACAGCACCCCGCCAATCACCAGCGCGAGTGCCAGACGCAGCGTGCGCACATCGACCGACAGCGCATGGCCCAGCACGCTCGGCAAGTCCTGCGAGGTCGGCAACGTGACCACGACATTGTCGACGGTCGCCACGCGCACCACGCCAAACACGCCCTTAAGCGTCATGTACGCCGACAACCCGAGAAACACGAACACCACCACCGACTTGAGATTGCCGCCGCCGATGCGCACCAGCGTCTTGCTGCCGCAACCCGAGCCCAGCACCATGCCGAAGCCAAACAACAGCCCGCCCACCAGCGACGACAGCCACAGCAGCTTGTTGGCCGTGTAGATGGTCTTGCTCGTATCAATCAGGCCCAGCCAGCTTAAGCACCCCGTGCCGATCATGGCCACGCCAATGGCCAGCACCCACATGCGCACGCGGCTCCAGTCGCCGATGTTGATGGCGTCGGACACCGCGCCCATTGTGCAGAAGTGCGTGCGCTGCAATAGCGCACCAAACGCAAAGGTGAGCGCAAAGGTCGCCCACAGCACCGTGTGGGAGAGCGCGTTGAGATCGAGTTCGGGCATGGCGTCAGACGTAGCGCGTCGGGTCAGGCACGCCGGCAGCCTCAAAGCCAGCCTTGCGGATACGGCACGAATCGCATACGCCGCAGGCACGACCTTCGTCGTCAGCCTTGTAGCACGACACCGTCATGCCATAGTCGACGCCCAGTCGCGCACCGGCCTGGATAATCTCCGCCTTGGTCATGGCGATGATGGGCGCGTTCACGCGGATGCGCTCACCCTCCACACCAGCCTTGGTGGCCAGGTTGGCGAGCGCCTCGTAGGCAGCAACGTATTCTGGGCGGCAGTCCGGATAGCCGGAGTAGTCGACCGCATTGGCACCGAAGAACAGGTCACGCGCGCCCACAGCCTCAGCCCAGCCAAGTGCCAGCGACAGCATGATGGTGTTGCGCGCCGGCACGTAGGTGATGGGAATACCTGCATCGGCAACTGCGTGCGCGCCATCGGTCGGCACATCAAGGGTGTCGTCGGTCAGCGCGGAGCCGCCGAACTTGCGCAAGTCCAGATCGACGATCTCGTGACGCACGGCACCGATCGCAGCCGCCACCTTCTTGGCCGCTTCCAACTCGGACGAGTGGCGCTGGCCGTAGCGCATCGACAGCGCGTAGGTCTCAAAGCCATCGGCATTGGCCATGGCGAGCACGGTGGCGGAGTCCAGCCCGCCGGAAAGCAGGACGATGGCGCGTTTTTTCATGGGCGAAGCCTTGTGGAGCACATCAGAGGAAGGCCCTCATTTTAACGCGCCATCACCTTCCCCGCGCCCAGGACCGCACATGCCGGCCATTTGCGACCGACCATGAAAAACGCCCGCCGATGCAGCCACGGGCGGGCGTCGATTCACAACAATGATGATTTGCCGATCAGCGCATCGTCTTCAGACGGCTTTCGGCAGTCTTGGCCTGCTCGCTGCCCGGATACTGGGCAACCACCGATTCCAGCGTCTTGCGTGCGGCGGCCTTCTGGCCCGATTCACCCTGGTTGGTTGCCACCTGCAGCAGCGCATCGGCCGCCTTCGGGTGCTGCGGGTTGGCGCGCGCCATGCTCTCCAGCACGTAGCTCGAACCCTTGTAGTCACGCTGTGCATACAGCGCGTTGCCCAGCCAGAACTGCGCCAACGGCAGGTACGGGCTCTGCGGATACTTCTTCACGAAGGCCGAGAACTGGTTGCCTGCCCCCTTGAAATCACCGCTCTGGAAGCGCTTGAGTGCGGCGTCATACTCATCCTTCTCGCCGGGCTGGACCGTGCCTTCGCGGCCTTCCACCGTGGCCTGCTGCGGTTCGAACTTCTTCAGGCGCGCATCGAGGTCGGCGTAGTAATCCTTCTGCTGCTTGGTCAGCGTGTCGACGGAATTCTGCAGCACCTCGTTCTGACCACGCAGGCGCGCCACTTCGGACTTGAGGGTCTCGATCTGGTTCTGCGCGTCGATCAGGTTCTTGCTGTTCTGGTCGATACGCTGTGCCGCGCTCGACTGGAAGGTGTTGAACTTCTCGCGCATGTCGATGATGGCGCGACGCGCCTCATCGTCGTCAAACACCCCTGCCGCCGCCGGGCCGGCCATGGTCAGGGCGCCACCCGCAACAAGCGTCGCCATCAGGATGGCCCGACGCATGGCGTCATACGCGCGCTGTTTCATCATCGTATTCCTGTGATTGCCAACGTAAGAACGCCGGCCGCAGCATCGCAGCCGGCGCGTCCAACCTCAAACCGTGCCGATCAGTAAACGATGTCGGCGCGGCGGTTCTGCGCCCACGACTCTTCGTCGTGGCCGGTAGCCTGCGGCTTTTCCTTGCCCAGGCTCACGGCTTCCATCTGGCTGTCAGGCACGCCCATCGACGACAGCGCGCGACGCACGGCCTCGGCACGCTTCTGGCCCAGCGCCAGGTTGTACTCGCTGGTGCCGCGCTCATCGGTATTGCCCTGGATCAGCACCTTGCGCTGATTGTGCGACTGCAGGTAGCGCGAGTGCTGGCCCAGCAAACCTTGGTATTCCGACTTGACCGAGTAGCTGTCGAAGTCAAAGTAGATGCTGCGCTTGGCCAGCGGGCTGTTCGGATCGGTCAGCTCGTCACGGCCCACGTCCACCGGGGTGACCGTGCGGGTGTCGGCGCCCGTGCCTGCACCGCCCGTGCCATTCTTGGCGGTGTCATCCAGCTTGACGCCCGAGCTGCAAGCGCCCAGGGCCAGCAGCGTGGCAATCGCTGCGAGTTTGATCATGGTTTGGGACTTCGACATGTCCG
>NZ_JAELUI010000362.1 GCF_016429285.1 Ralstonia sp. ASV6 | reverse complement strand
ATGCAGGTTGTTGGCTTCTGGCACCATTTTGTTAGCTAGAAGGCAGGACTACTAAAGTGTTCCTTTTGCTCCTACTTAGTTGCCGTGATATTTCTTACTCTCGCATAATAATCTATCGCTATAAACTCATAGCATTTTATAAGACGAGAGGTAAAAAGGAAGCGAAGGTTAGTCTGCTTTCAGAGGGTTCCACGCATCAGCAGGAGACGAGGTGGAGGCTTGCTGTAAGCGCGTCAACTCGGCATTCTTCTCCCCAAACCACTTTGGACGCAATGCTGCGATAAGGCCATCCAGTTCGGTGTATTGATCTCCCAGGGTAAGGATGGTCCGCTCGTCCCACCTAGAGGGAGAGTCGAGAAGCTCCGGCGCATGCTTGTGTACAACTCGGCGGTCCCGGACTGATGGGCTGTTGCCGAGTGCACCAAGGCCAAGCCAGCGAACTCTTCGGTGCTTATGGA
>NZ_JAELUI010000361.1 GCF_016429285.1 Ralstonia sp. ASV6 | reverse complement strand
TTTTATGGCTGCTTCCTTTGTCTGAATATTCTCCTTGCGCAAGTTCGTTTGGCACTGTTTCTTTTTTCGTTTTGTTTGTTCTGATACCTTGTTCGATATACTTTGTTACTGTCTTTCCTTAACTTGAGTTGTGTCAGCGGGCTTGAGCAACACGAGAGCTTTCGAGCCGTCACCGTTGGTGGCCCTCGTCTTGTGGGTTGGCGACCTAATGGAGACGGTGTCGACCCGTTGGCTCGTGTATAGATACTTAGTACTTTATTGAATTCTTAATAACTTTTCTCTGTCAACTGTACAAGCCTAAACGCACTTTATGAGGTCTACGTCCCGCTTCAGACGGCATTCTGCCAGCTTGGGCGCCTTGATGATCCGGCGCCCAGATTTGAGTGCTGATCATGCGACTCAATTACTACACCAGCCCATGCCGTGCAAAAATAGAGCCTGTCTCTTATACACATCTC
>NZ_JAELUI010000360.1 GCF_016429285.1 Ralstonia sp. ASV6 | reverse complement strand
GCAATGCGCGCTGTGCCACGGCGCCAACGGCGAAGGCATCACGAACGCTCAGGGCCAGCACGTCTATCCGCCGCTGTGGGGCGACCAGTCGTTCAACATTGGTGCCGGCATGGCACGCACCTACACCGCGGCCGCGTTCGTGAAAAACAACATGCCGATCGCGTTCCACAACCGGTTCCCGCTGGGTCAAGGCGGCCTGACGGACCAGGAAGCCCTGGATGTGGCGGAGTTCTTCTCACACATGCCCCGCCCGGATTTCGCGCCCAAGGTCAACGACTGGCCGCGCGACAAGAAACCTGCCGACGCGCGCTATTGACCCCGTGAGGCCCCTGTCCAACAGGGGACGTAGGTGCGGCGCAATATATAACAAATGTGACCAAAACGTATCAAAGTCACACAAGTGCGTTGTCTTTGGCATATCGTAGGGAGATTCCCCTGCCCACCCCGGAGGCAACTAT
>NZ_JAELUI010000359.1 GCF_016429285.1 Ralstonia sp. ASV6 | reverse complement strand
ATTGAGGGCAAAGCCGTGGCTTGCCTTACAGCAAGAGAAAAGCAGCACAAGTAAAATGAATTGTGGTAATGTATGTGCATTCGTCGTCCCAAAAGAAAAAGAAAAAAGTACTCCATCCAATACATGACCCTAGCCCGTAGTGCAAAAAAAAAGAAAAAAAAGAAAAGAAACCAAAAATCCCTAGTGACAAAAAAGAGGCTCCAAAAATACAATAAATGTACTCGAGGAGTCGTAACTCTCTAAGACGATAATCCCAGTAGCTCCCACGGATAAGGTGCGACTGGTGGAAGAAGCGCAAAGAAGTGAAAAGAAGAGCAACCAACTGCTGGTTCAGTCGCGGTTCGTGTCGTTTCTCATAGGAGGATAAGGTAGTTGCTGGGAGCAATACCCGTCTCACCCGTCTCTTTGCGGGCTTGCCACCAACGGCCGCTGACGTCGGATACCTCGAGAATCTCGTGC
>NZ_JAELUI010000358.1 GCF_016429285.1 Ralstonia sp. ASV6 | reverse complement strand
CCCCGAAATCGTCCACGCAACATACCTAAATGCCGTTATTGGTGACTATTGGGTCTACGGACTGTCTCTAACTTGATCTTGGTTGACTTGAGGGGGCTAACACGCACATTCCTTTCCCTTTCCATGTCCATCCCTTTTCCTCTGTATTGCTACCCTTTTGTCCTTTCCCTTTTCCTTTTCCTTTCCTTTTCCCTTCCCTTTCCCTTTTCCCTTCCCATTCCCTTTTTCCTTTTTTTTTCTTACTTTGCTTGATGCTTTGGCTACAGCCCTGGGCCGAAACGTTAGGTCTAGGATATCAAGAACTGGATTGCAATGAGGGTTTCTTAGGCCATTCTAGCCACCAACCTCAGCTTTTGGAGCTGGACAAATAGGTAAAGTTGTGGGCAACGGCTTCTTATGCCATGGTGGCAATTAAACCTGCTGCCCGTCCCAGGAAACTTGCTGAGACCAGACGTCATC
>NZ_JAELUI010000357.1 GCF_016429285.1 Ralstonia sp. ASV6 | reverse complement strand
AACGAGAGTATGTAATTTCAAGTACTAAGTGACTGGCCTACGACGTAGCACGTTGTGTACCCCTGCTAAGGGACCTGAGAGGCCAACTGTTGTTGGACGGTAGGTAATTAATTACTCGTAAATGAACGCCCGCATACACACATACGTACGAGTACCTCCATGTTCAGGCTTAAAATGAGCGTAATCACATGATATGCCTAGTTAGTAGCCATTTTGACAAAATCGCCTGGCAGGTGCCATCTTTCTCCTTTCAACACCTTAGCATATTCTGCCAACTCACGCATTCGAATTGCTACCGTTGCAATGGCTATAACTCAGAGACAACCTCCTCCTACTTCCCACTCCGCTAAGAAGGAAAAGAAGGAGAGTGGATCACCGATATTCACTGACGGCGCATCAGATGAGTTCGAGTTTGGCGGTCCGGTCGGTACCCTGCTATTAATGACGGGCTTTCCTCTGT
>NZ_JAELUI010000356.1 GCF_016429285.1 Ralstonia sp. ASV6 | reverse complement strand
GTAAGAGGTACTCCCATTGGAGTGGATATCTGCTGAGGATGACAATGTTGAGGAGGCTTGGCAATGGCCCGATTTCAGGTTGATTTGGAGGCCCTTGTGAGCAGTAAGGGTACTTGCTGCAAAACTCATCCTGAGCCAGTAGATGTTCCAGAAAGAAGTCTGATACCTCTTGTAGCACCAAAATATCTGCCTTTGCACGACGGGAGAGTAGATTGGCCACGAGTGAAGGACTTCTTGATGCATCGGGTGGCCAACAGAACTCGGACAAAACGTTATATGATGCCACAATTAGTTTATCTAACGCTTCATGGCCTCCGGTAATGGGGATGCTGTCCATTGTATTCCACACGCGCTTTTGTAAATCGTACTGGTAAGAGGTTTGCTCGCGTGCCTTTGGTTGCTGAGATGAATCAGCCCTGTCATTCACCAATGGTTGGTCTTCCGGGAGAGTGACATCAGAC
>NZ_JAELUI010000355.1 GCF_016429285.1 Ralstonia sp. ASV6 | reverse complement strand
GGCGGCAGCAGCTGTATTCCCTGGAAGAGACGGGAAAAGGGCAGAGCGCCCCGAGAAGGAGAGCTCGGATGCAAAACCATTTGCGTTGTCTAAAGAAAAAGGACTTTTGTAACGGTCACATGCATAGAACCAATCTGCTGCTGTTTTTGTGCGAGTAGCTTTTTTTGTTAATTGTTAGAATGAGATGGCAAAGGACATGAATTATTTTTTTGGTAGCTATAGTATTAATACATTGATAGAATCTCACCTTATGATTATGTCTGTTTTATGGCAAGGCGAGAGGCGACCTGCGTGGTTGGTTTGTGTTGGCTGGTGATAATAGGCTGCATCTGCAGGTTTCCGGTTGCCATGGTGCATGCGATATAATACGACTCGGATGATTATTAAGAAAAGGGGGGACAAAACAAAGAAAGCAAAACGAAAGTGCAGAGAAGAGAAAAAGACGCTTACAACGAAGATATAC
>NZ_JAELUI010000354.1 GCF_016429285.1 Ralstonia sp. ASV6 | reverse complement strand
CTAGATGAGCGATTCTCAACGCTGGTGTTGCTCTTGTCAGACTTGTGGCCCTTGCCACCGAAGAAGCTCCTGCGCTTTTCGCCGCCTTCCTTTTCAGGCGTTTCCGAAACAGACTTGCCCCTGGAGAATCGGTTTTTGATCCAACCCTTCACACCAGACTTGGATTTTGAGGAAGAGGCAGATCCTTCAACAGACTTTCGCTTTGAGCTCTCAGCGTCAGCGCCCCCTGCAGAGGTAGATGCGACATCCTGGCTCTCACGCTCACGCTCGTTTGAGACCACATTCTCATCATCAGAATCGAGAAGGTCGTCACTGTCATCATCGGAATCGGCGGCACGCTCTGCATTGGCAGGCTCTTCATTTCCGCGGCTCTCCGCGGCGGCTGAGTCTTCGTGACAGGTGGGTGCCGCCGCAGCTTCCATCTTGGAGCGGCGCTTCTCCTCTTTGGCCTCGCGCTCTTGCTC
>NZ_JAELUI010000035.1 GCF_016429285.1 Ralstonia sp. ASV6 | reverse complement strand
GTCGAACGGATGGCTTGAGCATCACCGGTTGCGTGCGCAAAAAAGGGGGCGCTAAGGCCCCCTTCTCTTTGTTGCCGCGTCTTACGGACGGCGGATCACACACGTAGCCGTGGCATGCGCCAGCAGCGTGCCGTCCTGCGTCTTGAGCGTGCCCTCCGACACGCCGATCGTGCGCGAGACATGCAGCACGCGGCCAACGGCCACCAGCGGCGTATCCACCGGCACCGCCTTCACCATCTTCACGTTCAGGTCGACCGTGCCGTAGCCGACGCCGGCTTCGAGCATGGAATGCACCGCGCAGCCCGTCACCGAATCAAGCACCGTGGCGGCAAAGCCGCCGTGCACGCCACCCAGCGGATTGAGGTGGCGGCGGTCGGCCTTGGCGCCAAAATGCACGACGCCGGATTCGATGGCGTCCATCGACATCGGGATGGTTTCGCTGATGGACGCGCGCGGCAGATCACCGCGCGACATGGCCTGCAGCAATTGCAGACCGGTCATTTGGGACGGATGCATGGGGAAGGTCGGGTTGGATTGAGAAAGACAGAAAGACGACTCGACACTCTACTCCGAGCCGGGTTTCTACGACTGCAATGCGTTGCAGCGCGCGCCGCAACAACGCTCCCGATCCGCGCGCAATCCACGCCCCCAATGCGGGCGAACCCTAACGTTGCGCGCACGCCGACGCGAAAGGCTCCAGAAAGGTGGCCCCCTCTACGCTCGCCCAGCGATTGCATCGGGCGGCCTGATTGACTGGATTCACCGCCCTTGCGCGTTCCCTCAAGCCGGCATCACGACCGGACACCATCACCCACAAAGGAAGGAGACTTCAATGTCCCGTATCAAGTTCGCCCTCGCGGCGACTGCGGCCGCTGCGGCCACCCTGGCCACCACCGGCGCCCATGCACAGGCGTCGAACGTGACGCTCTACGGCCTGATCGACACCACCATCAGCACCGTCAACAACACCAATGCGGCCGGCGCACGCACCACCGGCTTCCAGGTGCCCTGGTTCTCGGGCAGCCGCTGGGGCCTGACCGGCAAGGAAGACCTGGGCGGCGGCACGTCGGCCATCTTCCGGCTGGAATCCGAATTTGAGACGCCGACCGGCAACATGGACACCCCGGGCGTGCTGTTCAACCGAGACGCCTGGGTGGGCCTGTCGAGCGAAGCGCTGGGCAAGCTGACCTTTGGCCGCCAGAACGCGATTGCGCGCGATATCTCGGCCATCTACGGTGATCCGTACACCAGCGACAAGGTGGGCCTGGATGAAGGCGGCTACACCAACGTCAACAACTTCAAGCAGCTGATCTTCTACGCAGGCAGCGCCACGGGCACGCGCCTGAACAACGGTGTGGTGTGGAAGAAGATGTGGGACGGCCGCTTCCTCACGGCCCTGGGCTATCAGTTTGGCGAAGTGCCGGGCCAGTTCTCGCAAGGCAGCACTGAGTCGCTCGCCCTGGGCTACAACGGCGACAGCTTCCACCTAGCGGGCTTCGCGCAGCAGGCCAAGGTCAACGGCTTTACCGACCGTTCGTACTCGGTGGGCGGTAACGTGATCCTGGGCATCTTCCGCATCAACGCCGGTTACTTCCACTACACCGGCGAGCAGCCGGCCGCGATCGGCAACCGCAGCGACAACGCCTACACCGTGTCGCTGAAGGTCGCCCCGCAAGGCGCGTTCGACTACGAGATCGGGTACCAGATCATGAAGGCGAACAACGCCGCCTTCGACGCCAACGGCAACACGCTCAACGCGTACGCGAGCGTGCTGGGTGCCACGGCCTCGGGCAGCGGCCGCAAGAGCACGCTGTACGGCTCGGTGTTCTATCACGTGTCCAAGCGCACCGAGTTCTACGTGGCGGCCGACTACATGAAGCTGAAGGATCAGTACATCGTGGGCTCGACCAACGGCCACAACAGCCAGACCGAGTTCGGCATCGGCATGCGCACGCGGTTCTGATCGAAGCGCCTGACGTAGTTAGCGTTGCTCGCGCACCTGATCGACAAACTTGTTGGTATAGGTGCGCGAGAGATCGATGTGCTTGTCGCGCGCGTTGGCATTGCTGGTGGCAAGGACGCGCAGGACGGTGGGTGGGCCGTCGTCCGGCATGCGTCCGTCGGTGCTGAAGGTGGGCAACGCGGCGGCAAGCGATTTGACGTAGAGCTCAGGATGTTCGTGGCGGAATTCAGCCGGCATGCGCGCGGCAATGTCCTCCGCGTTGTGCGCGTGCATGTAGCGCAGGGTCCGCACGAAAGCGCGGGCCAGTTTGGTGGCCAGTTCCGGGTGGGCTTCGAGCCATTCGGTCTGCAGGTACAGGCACGCCGCCGGATACGGGCCGCCCAGCGCGGCACGCGTGCCTTCGAGCGTGCGCAGATCGAGCAGCACGCGGGCTTCGCCGTTGCGCACCAAGCGCGAGACGGTCGGGTCGGTGGTCATGCCGGCATCGATGCGGCCGCTGCGCAGCGCTTTGACGAAGCTGTGTTCTGCGCCGACCGGCAGCATGGTGTAGTCACCCGCAGGCAGTCCTTGCTGGGCCATCAGGTGGCGCGTGAGAAAGCTGGTGGATGCACCCAGGCCCGTCACGCCCAGTGTGCGGCCGCGCAGCTCGCGCATCGATTCCACCGTGGTGGGCAGTCGCGTGGACACCACTTCCGCCTCGCCCGGCACCTGGCTGAAGACCACGATGGCGCGCACTTCCTTGCCCTTGGCCTGCAGGTCGATCGTATGGTCGTAGAAGCCGACCACGCCTTGCGCGAAGCCGGTCAGCAGTTCGCTTTCCGCATCCACGCCGGCGGGCTGTGAGAGTAGCTCCACCTCCAGCCCTTCGTCACGGAAGTAGCCCAGGCGCTGTGCCAAGGTGGCGGGCAGATAGATCATCTTGGCCGTGCCGCTGACCATGATGGTCAGGCGCGTGGGGTCTTGCGCCAAGGCGTGCGAGGTCACTGCCGTCAGTGTCACCAGACAGGCAGTGAGCAACGGCGTGATCCAGCCCCGGGAGCCGCGTGTGCGGGCACCCCTGCAGGTAAAAACACCCATTGAGTTGTCTCCGGCTCTTTTGTAGATATCGGTATCGCGCGCGCTGCAACATTGGGCCAATCAGCAAGTGATGCCCCAAGCGCACGCGTAGGCAGCCGTCACCATTCTAGGAAGCGGCAACCCACAAATCGCTTTCATTTTTCAGACGCGCTGTTTTCGTATGAAGCTGCTCCTGATCGAAGACAACGCCCCGTTGGCGCACTGGCTCTCTGAAGCGTTGCGCCGCGCGCACTTCACGGTGGATCACGCCACGGATGGCGAATCCGCCGATACCCTGCTGCTCACGCAGCATTACGACGTGGTGCTGCTCGACCTGCAGTTGCCGACGCTGTCGGGGCAAGGCGTATTGCAACGTCTGCGCAGTCGCCGCAACGCCGTGCCGGTGCTGATCCTGACCGCCAGCGGCGGTATCGACGACAAGGTTGCCTGCCTGGGCGCCGGTGCCGATGACTACCTCGTCAAGCCGTTCGAGATCCGCGAGCTGATCGCGCGCATCCAGGTGTTGGTACGGCGCAGCACGCCCGATCAATCCGTTGAACTGCACTGTGGTGACCTGACCTACCACACGGGCAGCCGCACCTTTGCGCTGGCCGGCCAGCCGCTGGTGTTGCCCGCGCGTGAGCACACCGTGCTGGAAATCCTCATGCTCAAGCTCGGGCGCACGGTGTCCAAGCCCGCGCTGGTCAACGGCGTGTTCGGCCTGGACGATGAGGCCAGCCCCGAAGCCATCGAGATCTACATCCACCGCCTGCGCAAGAAGCTGGAGCATTCCGCCGCCACCATCGTCACGCTGCGCGGCCTCGGTTACCTGCTGCGCGATGCTTCGACCCAACCCTCCTGAGCAACCAGCGGCACGGGCGGCAGCACCGTCCACCTCACGCGCGCGCAGCCTGCGTGCGCGGCTGGTGTTGTGGCTGGCATTGCCGTTGGTTGTCTATGTGGCGGCCGATGCCTGGCTGGATCTGGCGGCCGCGCGCCACAACGCTGATCTCGTGCACTACCACTCGCTGGACACCGCCGCGCAAATGATCAGCGGCCAGATCGAATGGGAAGAGGGTCGCCTGCGCGTATCGGTGCCGCCGGCAGCGCTGGCGGTGTTCGCCGCGCCCGAGACTCCCGTGCATGACCAGATTGCCTATCAGGTCAGTACCGAGCATGGCCGCCTGCTCGCGGGGCGGCTGGATTTCGGCACGCGCCCCGCCTTTGATACCGCGGGCCTGGCCGACACCGGCACCTATGCCGATCTGCTGGAGGGTCAGCCCGTGCACGTGGCCGCAGTCGTGCGCACCATGTACGACGCCGGACGCACGGAGCGTGTCGTCACGCGCGTGGCGCAAACCATGAACGGCCGCGACGCAATGATCCGGCAGTTGTGGTGGCCTTCCACCGTGCGCCAGCTTGCGCTGGTGGGCCTGGCGCTGGCGATGATCCTGATCGGGCTGACACTGGAGCTGCGGCCGATTCTGCGGTTGGCCGGCAACGTGTCGGCACGCGCGCCCACCGATCTGGCACCGCTCGATCCCGAGGGCCTGCAGCGCGAGCTGCAGCCGATTGCCGGTGCGTTCAATCAATATCTGCAGCGCATTGCCGACAACGCACTCACGCAGAAGCGCTTTATTGCCGATGCGGCGCACCAGATGCGCACGCCGCTGGCGATTCTCGACACGCAGATGCAGGTGGCCGCGCAAACCAACGCCGACGATGCGCTACACGAAGTGCTGAAAGCCGCGCGCACCAGCACGCGCAATCTGGCCGATCTCATCAACGATCTGCTGTTGCTCTCGCAGGCCGAAGCCTCGGCTGCCACCAGCGAAACGGTCGAACTCTTGCAGGTGGCGCGCACCGTGCTCGAAGACCTCGCACTGCTGGCCGACGGCCGGCGTATTGACCTGGGGATGGAGGCGGCAGAGCAGCCGGTCTGGACGTCGGGCAATCGCACGCTGGTTGCGGCCCTGCTGTTCAACCTGGTGGACAACGCCGTGCGCTACACGCAGGAAGGCGGACACGTCACCGTGCAGGTGTCGGCCGACTACGGTTGGGCCATGCTGACGGTGACTGACAACGGCCCCGGCATTCCGCCCGATGCGTACGCACGCGTGTTCGAGCGCTTCACGCGCCTGGCAGGCACGCAGACCCAGGGCAGCGGCCTGGGCCTGGCGATCGTGCGGCAGATCGTCGATCGCATGGGCGGGCAGATTGCGCTGGCGCCCGGGCCGGGCGGCACCGGGCTGGCGGTGACGGTGTGGCTGCGGCGGGCCGGGGCGCCGGCCGCCGCTTGAGTTGCTGCCGTAGCTGCCTTTACGCTGGCCTTACTGCACCGACACAAACACCGGGTTCGAGTAGAACCACAGGTCGTTGTAGTTGCGGTCATTGATGGCGTTGAAGCGCGCCACGTTTTCCGTCACGACCGTCTTCTGGTCGGGCAACGGGTTGCCGTTGCTGGTCTCGCCCGACACGTTCATGCCGAGGTTGGTGCCGCGCAGGCGGAAGTACTGGTTCTTGGTTGCCGTGGTGGTGTACGTGACGCTGTTGTAGCCGTCGGCATCGACTTTCCAGTCCGCCTTGGTGAAGGTGGCGACGACCTTGGTGGAGTCGTTGGTCGCCTTCGCATACGCAGGCGTGCCGGGGGCGGCCTTGGGGCCAACGTCACCGGCGATCAGGTCAACGTGGTCGACCACCGGGCGCATGTTGGCCTTGAAGCCGCTGCCCAGCGGGTACTCATAGTTGTTGTGGTCGGGGCTCTTGAAGCGGATGGTGATCGTCAGCTTGTCGCCGGCCTTCGCGGTGAGCGTGCCACCCATGTCAGCCGAGGCGGTGGCGTTGTCAGCGTGAAAGTCCAGCGCATTGATGAGATCGCCAAATACGCCGAACGATTTGCCAGAACGCATGGCGCCCAGCAGCGTCTTCAGGTCGGTGCTGGTGCCCGGCAGCCAGAGGTAGGTCTTGGCATATTCACCGGGGTAGTAGCCGCTGCTGAACTGCTGGGTGGCGTCCACCTGGAAGTGGTGGTCGGAATCCGCAAAGTTCCAGACGCGGCGGCCTTCGCCCAGTAGGGCATCCCAGACGCCACCGACTTGCGCGACCACGTAGTCGACGCCGCCGTAGGTGCGGTTTGGCAGATTGGCGTCGATGTAGGCGCTGTTGTAGCCGCCGCGATCGGGCTCCATCTGGTTGCCGACCATGCCCTCGATGCCGAACATGATGTCGGGCGCAGTGTCGTTGAACTGGCGGAAATCCGCCACCGTGTACTTGCCCGGGTTGCGCGACGGGTGGTTGATCAGGCCGTAGCTGGTGTTCGGGTAGTTCGTCTTGAGCCAGTTGAAGGCGTTCACCACATCAGCATGCGTGCTGCCGGCGCGCGGCCCTTCCTGCTGCCATGCCGCCACATCGTTCGGGTTGAACAGCGCGGCGGCCTGCTGCGTGAAGAAGTACTCGAACTTGTTTAAGCCCTTTGCAGACGTCTGCAGCTTGTCGGTGCCCTCGAAGATGCCGACGTTCAGGTGATCGTGCGTGGGCATGTCCCACTCGGTGGCCGAGAAAATCAGCTTGCCCGTGTACTTGCCGGCGGCTTGTGCCTGCGCAATGGCCGGCATCTCGTACTGCGCGATCCCCGCCGATGCTGCAATCGACCCGCCCGGCAGCGTGGCGCCCGTGGCATCGCGCGGCGACGGACGCAGGTGGTTGGACACCGCCATCCAGTCCAGGCGGTTGAGGTTGAATGCGTGATCGAGCACGCTCGCCAGCGGCGTCACAGCATCGGCCGACTCGGCCGTGTGCACGTGCAGGTCGCCCGTCGTCCACACGCCTTGCGGCTTGGCGGGCGGGGTCGGCGTGGTTGGGTTGGTGGGTGTTGGGTTGGCCGGCGTCGTGTCGGTGCCGGCGGTCTTGGTGGCGTCGTCACTGCCGCCGCAGGCGTAGAGGCCGAGGGACAGGAACACAGGCACAGCAATCGCGATCAGCGTCTTTTTGGTTGAGAGCATCGTGGTTTCCAGTCGGTGTGATGAGGTCGGGCAAACGCTTCTGGCCATCCATGCGTGTGGGTAGCTCTTGCGAAGATGAAACGTTTGCGCGGGCCGAATCTTGGTGACCGACGATGACGCTCAGGTGAATTCGGCGCAGGAGGTGGCGTGCTTTCCTTAGAGAACGCTGAGTTGCCCTGGTGAGCGGGTTGCGCGCGGGGAAGCGTTCTGGCGGGTGGAACTGCAGCGACGCTGCTACCGGCGCGAGGCCGGCTTGGCGCGCGCCCGCGGCATCGGCAACGCTACGCCCTCCCCCAACGCCCGGCTCAACGCATTGGGCTTATCGACCAAATCCTGCAGCGTGTACGTGTCGAGCACCGCGAAATACGCCCGCAGCGCGTCGTTCAGTACGCCGCGTAGGCCGCACGCGCGGGTGATGACGCAGTGGTTGTCGTCCGCACGGAAGCACTCGACCAGGCGGAAGTCGGGTTCAGTGGCGCGCACCACATCGCCCAGGTTGATCTCGGCAGCGGGCCGGCCCAGCGCGATGCCGCCGGCACGCCCGCGCACGGTGTGCAGGAAGCCATCGGCCCCGAGCTGCTGCACGATCTTGATGAGGTGGTTCTTGGGAATGTCGAATGCATCGGCAATGCGCTGGATCGTGACCAGTTCGTCCGGGTGCACGGCCACGTAGATCAGCGTGCGCAGGGCGTAGTCGGTGTAGTCGGTCAGTCGCATAGTGGGTGCGTTGTGCGTAAAACATTTATAGAAGACACATCTTACGGGTAAGCCGCCGCCTTGGATGCGCCGGTTTGTCGCAGGCATTATTGTTGTATAGAAAATGCACGTTTAATAGAATCAGTGTCAGGAAGTCGCAAGAACACGCTGCAGCACGCCAGAAGTGCAACGGCGCCCCCGTCTTATTTGTTGCATTCAATACACATATTTGGAGTTTGCCATGCTGTCCGAACGATCCAAGCCCCTGATTGATGCCAGCGTGCCCGTGCTGCGTGAGCACGGCCTGACCATCACCCGGACCTTTTATCGCAACATGTTCGCCAGCCACCCCGAGCTGACCAACCTGTTCAACATGGGCAACCAGGCCAACGGGTCGCAGCAGCAGTCGCTGGCGTCTGCGGTGTTTGCGTACGCAGCCAACCACGGTAACAACGCAGCGCTGGCCCCGGTGGTCCGGCGCATCGTGCACAAGCACGCGGCCGTTGGCCTTAAACCGAGCCACTACCCTATCGTTGCGCGGCATCTGTTGGGTGCGATTGCCGAAGTGCTGGGCGATGCCGCCACGCCGGAACTGCTGGCCGCGTGGGATGAGGCCTACTGGCTGCTCGCCGCCGAGCTGATCGCTGCTGAGGCCCGTCTCTATCAACACGCTGGCAGCGGCCCGGATCACCGTCAGCCGGTTCGCATTGTCGAGCGCCGTCAGCAGGCGGAAGACGTGGTCTCTTTCACGCTGGAAGCGGTGGGTGACGCACCGCTGGCGGGCTTCCAGCCGGGGCAGTACATCTCGGTGCAGGTGGAGTTGGCACCGGGTGTGCTGCAGCAGCGCCAATACAGCCTGTCGGACGCGCCGAATGGCCGCACGTGGCGCATCTCGGTCAAGCGCGATGGGGGTGATGTGGACCGCCCCGCCGGCACGGTGTCGAGCTGGCTGCATGCCCGCGCGCGCGAAGGCGAGGTCCTGCTGGTCAGCCAGCCCTATGGCGATTTCGTTCCGCAGCTCACCACCGACAACCCGATTGTGCTGATGTCGGCGGGTGTGGGTATCACGCCGATGATCGCCACGCTCAATACGCTCGCGCAGCAGAACAGCGCCCGCAAGATCGTGTTCAGCCACGCTGATCGTGCGGCAGCCCATGTCGCGCACACCGATGACCTGGAGCGCGCCGCACTGGCTCTGCTCAACTTTGAGGCACACGTTTTCCTGGAGTCCGGTGAGCCGGCGGAGTTCGTGTCACGTCCCGCCCAACCTGGCCGCATGGCGGTCGCCCCCATCCTCGAAGCGCATGCCGCAGATGCGGATTTCTACCTCTGCGGCCCGCTGCCCTTCATGCAGGCGCAACGTGCAGCGCTGCTCGCGGGCGGTGTGCCAGCAGAGCGCATCCATCGTGAGGTGTTCGGCCCCGATCTGCTGGACGACATCCTGTAAGCCCGCCACTCAGGAGGCCCACCATGCCCCGCCCTGCTCTGCTGCTGACCATCGGCCCCCCGACTCTGTCAGCCGCGTGCCGTATGCGGGGCATCTGGCGTTTGCGCTTGGCTTTCGCCCGTTCTACCTGCTGGCCGCGCTTGCTGGGTTGTGGCTCGCGGCGCGTGTGCTGTTCTTGCGGGTTCTGCAGCGCGCACGCAGCGTGCGTAAGTAGAATGGCGCAGCCCAACGCATTCTGCGTCCACGATGGATGTTCATTTGACGATTCACGGCCGGCATGATCTTGCCGGCCAGCTGTACCGCCAGTTGCGCACCGCCATTCTCGACGGCCGCCTTGCGCCCGGCGAGCGGCTGCCTTCCACGCGCGATCTCGCGCTGCAGATTGGCGTGTCGCGCAAGACCACGCTCGATGTGTTCGAGCGCCTGAGTGCGGAGGGCTACCTGCGTTCGCGTGCTGGTTCCGGCACCTTCGTGGCCGAGGCCACGCAGGGGCTTGCAGGCCGCGCGCCGCGCGTGTCGCCCGCGGCACAGATTGCTGCACCCGCGCCGGCCACACGCACCTTCACCACACCCTGGAACGACATGCCCGACGTGCTGCCCACGCCGCGCACCGGCATCGTCTACGACTTCGTGGGTGGCGTGACCGAGAAGCGCTTGTTCCCCTTCGACAAGTGGCGCAGTTGCGTGGCGCACGGGCTGCGCCTGCAGGCGCGGGGGCGCGGCGCGTATCACGACCCGGCGGGTGACCAGACACTGCGTCTGGCGATCTCACGCTACCTCGCCTTCAGCCGCGCCGTGGTCTGCGCATGGGGCGATATCGTTGTCACGCAGGGCGCGCAGCAAGCCATCGATCTGATTGCCCGCGTGCTGGTGCGTCCAGGCGATACCGTTGCCATTGAAGACCCCGGCTATCCGCCCGTGCGCATCGCACTGCAGGCACTGGGCGCCAACGTGGTGCCCGTGCCGGTGGATGCCGAGGGCCTCGTGGTGGATGCGCTGCCACCGCACGCCAAGCTCGTCTACGTCACGCCGTCGCACCAGTTTCCGCTGGGCATGCCGATGAGCCTCGCGCGCCGAGCGCAACTGCTCGATTGGGCGCAGCGCCACGGTGTGCTCATCCTGGAAGACGACTACGACAGCGAGTTCCGTTTCGACGGCCGGCCAATGGAGTCGCTCAAGAGCCTGGATGCCACCGGCTGCGTGGCCTATGTGGGCACGTTCTCCAAGACAATCTTTCCGGAGCTGCGCATCGGCTATGTGGTGCCACCGGCCTCGTTGCTGGCACCGCTGCAGCGCGCCAAGCAGGTGGCCGACTGGCATAGCGAATCGCTCATGCAGGCGGCACTTGCCAAGTTCATGCTCGACGGCGATTTCGGTAAGTACCTGCGCCGCATGCACAAGGAGTACGCCGCACGGCGCGAGGCACTGTTGCGGCATCTGCGCGGGCCGCTGGCACCGTGGATGATGCCGGTGCCTTCTGCGGCAGGCATTCACATGGCGGCACGACTGCACGCGCCGCTGCGGGAGCCCGCCGTGCTGAAGCTGGCCGAAAGCGTGGGCGTCGGCTTGTATGGCACGACCAGGATGCACGTTGCCCAACCACCGCTGCCGGGGCTGCTGATTGGCTACGGCTATGTGAACGTGGCGGAGATCGACGCGGGCCTCGCCCGGCTGGCGCAGGCACTCGCCAAACTGGCTACCTGAAACTCGCCGAGAGTGGTGCTTTTGCCGAGCCACTCGACCCTCTAATCTGGCGCCTGTCACCACGTACCGGAGCCCGATCATGGAACCCCGCCTCGACTTCTATACAGCCAATCCCGTTGCCATCCAGGCGGTGATGGGTCTGGAAAAGGTGCTGAGCAAGAGCACGCTGGAAAAGCCGCTGACAGAGCTCGTGCGCCTGCGCGCCTCGCAGATCAACGGTTGCGCCTACTGCGTCGACCTGCACACCAGCGACGCGCGCAAAGGGGGGGAAGACGATCGCCGCCTGGCCACCGTGTCGGTCTGGCATGAAACGCCCTTCTTCACCGACCGCGAACGCGCCGCGCTGGCGTGGACAGAGGCCGTCACCCTCGTCGCTGAAACCCGCGTGCCAGATGATGTATGGCAGGCCGTGCGCGCCCAGTTTTCTGATGCCGAGCTGGTTGACCTGACGCTGCTTGTGTCCACCATCAACACGTGGAACCGTCTGGCGATCAGCTTTCGCAAGCTGCCGGCTTAAGAGGCGCCTCACCGCAGCATGGCTGATCCGGGCGCATGCAGGAAGGATGCGCGGCCGCCTATACTCCAGCGACCGGCGCGCCTCTCGTTCGGTTGAGCACCGCCTGCCCTGGAGCCCGCATGCATCCCGTCCGCACACTCAGCATCAACATCGAGCGCCACTTTGATGATGTGGCCGCCTTCCTGGCCGAGCCGCTGAACTATCCCACCTGGGCGACGGGCTTGTCGACCAGCCTGGCACCCAGCACGCAGGGCTCGGGTGCGGCGCCCGACGAATGGATTGGCGATGCGCAGCAGGGCAACGTGTTCATCCGTTTCAGCCCGCCCAACACGTTTGGCATTGCCGACCACTGGGTGCGCCTGCCGGATGACACCGTCATCTACGTGCCGCTGCGCGTGGTACGCAATGGCGCCGGCACCACCGTCTCGCTCACGCTGTTTCAACTGCCCGGCATGGACGACGCGCAGTTCGAGGCCGATGCCGAATGGGTGCAGCGTGACCTGGTGAAGCTGAAGACGGTGGTGGAAGCGGAGTAAACGCAAGCGCTCAGGCTCAGACCTTCTCCGCCTGCGCAGCCTGCGGGGCGGTCTGCAAGGTGGATGCGCCGGCCGGCGCGGATGGTGCGCCGAGCGACGGATCGCCTTGCGCATCCGACCCCTTCACCTGGCTCACCCAGAACACGCAGAACAGCCCCGCCGCCACGGCCAGCCAGCCGTTGAGCCCGTAGCCATCGATGTGGCCACCGGCGCTGGTGGAGAGCAGCAGCCCGCCAATCCATGCGCCCGTCCCCGTGCCTACCGACATCACCGCGCTGTTGGCCGAAAGGAAGGCGCCGCGCACCTTCGCGTCGGGCACGGTCGTCATCAGGGCCTGCATGGGCACCATGCGGCTGGAGAGGACCACCATGAAGCACGGGAAAAACAGCAGCAGGCCGATGAAGGGCCAGTTCGGCAGATGCGTCATCACCAGCACCGGGATGAACGCCAGCAGCGCCGCCGCCACAAAAACACGGCGACGGCCGTAGTGGTCGGCCAGCTTGCCCACGGCGCGCGAACTGAAGAACGCTGCTGCACCCCCCGCCACGTACAGCCACGACAGATCCTGCGGCGCGATGCCATGGTTGGCCACCAGCACCGGCGAGATGAACGGGATCACCAGCATGTGCGAACCCATCATCACGAAGGTCAGCAGGAAGGCCCGCAGATGCCGTGGGTTGCTCAGCAACTGCCACAGGCCCGCGAGGATCTGGCCGGGTGTCTGGCGGGTGTTGCTCAGGTGGCCAGTCAGCGGCGGAATGGTGTGCCGCGCGCCCAGCCACGTCAGCGCGGTCATCACGGTCAGCAGGAAGAACGGTGCCGTCCAGCCGAGGTGTGCACCCAGCGCGATGCCCACCGGCACGCCAGCCATGGCCGCCAGTGCAAACGACGACATCACCACGCCGGTGGCCGCGCCCCGCCGCGCGGGCGGAATCACATCCGACAGGATGGCGAGCACGAGCGAGCCAAGCACGCCGCCCGTGAGCCCCGCAAATGCGCGTGCAAACAGCAGCATGCTGTAGCTGCCCGATAGCGCACAGGCCAGGTTGGCCAGCGTGAACAGGCCGTAGACGGTCAGCAGCAGGCGGCGCCGGTCAAAGCGGTCGGTGTACGTGGCGGCCAGCAGGCCCGAGGCGCCGGAGCACAGCGAATACACCGACACCGCCGTGGCGAACGCCGCCGGGCCGATGCCAAACGTATGCATGATCTGCGGACCGAGCGGCATCATCACCATGAAATCCATGATGACGGTGAACTGCGTGAGCGCGAGCAGCCAGAGCAGATGCCGCTCGCGCTTGGGTTCAAGTAAGGGCATGGGAGAGAACGAAGATAACGGAGAGAAGGCGCTTGTCTCCGTGGCGGGGATCGCCCGGGTGATGTTTGCGCCGCATTATGTCTAAAAACATATCTTAAGATAGTTATCGCAACCGGCGAAGTCAACCCGAATTTGCGTGACGCGCATACAACGGCGGCCATCATGCGCCTGCGGTACGGGTGCGCCGCAGATTTTTTTTTGATGGGCGCGAATCCGTTCACGCTGGCGGTGCCTCTTAAGGGGCGAGGACTGTCCTCACCTTTCGTCCGCCCCCTTTGGAGAACATCATGTCGTTTCTGAAATCTGCCCTGTATGTGAAGAACGTGCCGAACTGGGAGCGTGTCGTGCGCATCGTGCTGGCGCTGGCTGTCGCTGTTGGCGGGCTGGCCCTGGCGGCTGCACCCTGGAACTGGCTGCTGGCCGCAGCCGGCGCCGGGTTTGGCCTGACCGGTGTGGTTGGCTTCTGCCCGGCGTGTGCACTGGTCGGCCGTCGGCTGCAGCAACCCAAGCGGTAACCCGCGCGACTGACGCCATGGATCTTGTCCGTCACCAACCCCTGCTCGATGCCGCCCGCGCGGGAGACGTATCGGCCATCGAGCGACTGCTGGCCGTCTGTCAGCCCGACATCCGCCGCTATGCGCAGCGCAATTGCCTGATCTCCGACGTCGATGACGCCGTGCAGGAAAGCCTGCTGGTGCTCTCGCGCAAGGTGGGGTCGCTGCGCGCGGCGGCGGCGTTTTCCAGTTGGCTGTTCGCCATCGTGCGCCGCGAGTGTCATCGCATGGCGCGCAAGGCGCTTTCGACCGACCCGTGGGATGACGACAAGGTGGAAGCGTGGCTCGCGCGCATGCCTGTCGACGATCTGCGCCACGACGTGGCGGCCGCACTGGAATCCTTGCCCGCGCACTATCGCGAGATCATCGTGCTGCGCGACCTGAACGAGATGACCATCAGCGAGATTGCCGACCAGCTGAACGCGTCCCGCGCGGCAGTGAAGAGCCGCCTGCACCGGGCGCGGCAACTCACGCGCGAATATCTGCTCGGCTGAGGCCCAGTCCGGACACTGCCCTACCGCGCACGCATGCCCCACAGCACGTCGAGCACATGTTGCGTGGCGCGTTCGATGTGCCCTGCCCGATGCGCGATGCCAAGCTGGCGCCACAACGCCGGCCGCAGCGCTCGCATGACAATGCGGGCGTCCGGCACCGGCGTCGCCGCTTCGTGCGGCAGCAGCGTGGCGCCGTAGCCCGCTGCCACCAGGCTCTTGATCGCGTCGTTGTAGTTGAGCTGGATGCGCGGCGTGGGGTGATGGCCGTCGGCGGCAAACCACTCCGCCGTCAGGCGTGAGAGCCGCGTGGTGGTGTCGTTGAGGATGAGCGGCTGCCCCGCCAGCCATGCCGGCGTGACACGCGCCGGGCTCTGCCAGTGCGCTGGCAGAAACGCCATGACGGGGTCACGCCGCCACGGCTTGATCGCCAGCCCCCCCACCTGTGATTGCGGCAGCGCCACCAGCCCGATATCGAGCACGCCGTCGGCCAGCCGCGTGAGCGTTTCCTGCGAGGTCAGCACAGCCACCTGCACGTCGATGCCCGGATGATCCTGCCGCAGCACCTCCAGCGCTTGCGGCAGCAGATGCGCGATCGCGCCGGTGGACGCACCCAGCCGCACGCGCCCGCTCAGGCCCTGTACCTGCCGCTGGATGTCGTCCAGCGCCTGCTCCGCATCCGCCAGCAGACGGCGCGCACGTTCGACCATCACCTCGCCAATCGCCGAGGGGCGCACCTGCCCGCGCTTGCGCGACAGCAGTGGCGCACCCACACGGCCCTCCAGCTCGGCAATGTGCAGGCTGACCGTGGGTGGTGCCAGGTGCAGGGCGCGCGCGGCGTCGGCAAACGAGCCGCGGTCGGCCACCTCCACCAGCGTGCGCAGGCGGTCCAGGCTGATCTCTCTCATGGCGGGCGTCCAGTTCAGAAAAACTGAATATAAGCGTTGTGAAATTCAACTTTTAACATCGAAGGCATGCCGTGAAGATAGCGGCTCACACATCGTTTTGCACGCACCGTATTCCCGTACTGGAGGACACCGGCATGGCTGCACCCCTGATCTTTATCGATGGCGACCAAGGCACCACGGGCCTGCTGATCCACGAGCGCCTGCGCGGCCAGATCGATCGGCAGAGCCTGCAACTGCTGACGCTGCCTGCCGATGCCCGCAAAGACGCCAAGTGCCGCGCCGAGGCCATCAACGCCTGCGATATCGCCATCCTGTGTCTGCCGGATGCTGCCGCGCGCGAAGCCGTGGCGTCTATCGTCAACCCGGATGTCCGTGTGATCGATGCCAGCTCCGCGCATCGCACCACGCCGGGCTGGACGTATGGGTTTCCGGAGATGAGCGAAGGACAGGCGCAGCGCGTGGCAGCGGCATCCCGCGTGACCAACCCCGGGTGCTACCCGACCGGCGCGATTGGCTTGCTCGGTCCGCTGGTGCGCGCGGGTCTGGTGCCGGTGGACTACCCGGTCAGCATCCACGCCGTGTCCGGCTATTCGGGTGGTGGCCGCGCCGCGGTGGAGGCCTACGAAGGGCCCGACGCGGCGAATGCGCTGCCATTCCAGGTGTACGGGCTCGGCTTGGCGCACAAGCATGCGCCGGAAATCCAGCAGTACGCCGGACTCACGCAGCGGCCGATGTTCGTGCCCGCGTATGGCGCGTACCGCCAGGGCATTGTGCTGACAGTGCCGCTGGAGCAGCGCTTGCTGACCCCCGGTGTGGATGCCGCTCGGCTGCATGCCTGCCTGGCTGACCACTACGCGGGCGCACAGCACGTGGAGGTGATGCCGCTGCAGGTGTCGTCCGCGTTGTCGCATCTGAACCCGCAGGCGCTCAACGGCACCAACGACATGCACCTGGGCGTGTTTGCCAACGATCACGGCCAGGTCCTGCTGACGGCGGTGTTCGACAACCTTGGCAAGGGTGCCTCGGGTGCGGCGGTGCAGAATCTGGAGCTGATGCTGGGGGCCGCGTGAACCATGTGCGGGGCGCTGGAGGGTAGTGGGAAATCGAATGGAAGTCATCGCAACATTTAATTGGTCGATTGTTGCCGACTTCGCTATCGTCAACGCCGCCCGCGTACGAACGGCCCAATGCTGTTTGCGCCCGAGGCCGGACCAACCCATTGCCTGGATGCAGTATGTCTAAAACAACGTATTACGCGCCGCATGGCGGCCACCCGCCGCAGACCGATCTGTTGACCGATCGCGCGATGTTCACCGAGGCGTACGCGGTGATCCCGAAGGGGGTGATGCGCGACATCGTCACGAGCTGGCTGCCGTTCTGGTCGAACACGCGCCTGTGGGTGATCGCCCGCCCGCTGTCGGGGTTTGCCGAAACCTTCTCGCAGTACATCGTTGAAGTGAGCCCGGGCGGCGGCAGCGACAAGCCCGAGCAGGACAAGAACGCCGAAGCCGTGCTGTTCGTCGTCGAAGGCGAAGCCGAACTGACGCTGCAAGGCAAGAAGCACACGCTCAAGCCGGGCGGCTACGCGTTCATTCCGCCGGGCGCGGACTGGACGCTGCACAACGTCAGCGATGCTGCTGTGCGTTTTCACTGGATCCGCAAGCACTATCAGGTCGTCGACGGCATTCCGCTGCCGGAAGCCTTCGTGACCAACGAGCAGGACGTCGAGCCGATCCCGATGCCGGGCACCAACGGTGCGTGGGTGACGACGCGCTTTGTCGACATGAGCGACATGCGCCACGACATGCACGTGAACATCGTGACGTTCGAGCCGGGTGGCGTGATTCCGTTTGCGGAAACGCACGTCATGGAGCACGGCCTGTACGTGCTGGAAGGCAAGGCCGTCTATCGCCTGAACCAGGACTGGGTTGAGGTGGAAGCGGGCGACTTCATGTGGCTGCGCGCGTTCTGCCCGCAGGCGTGCTATTCGGGTGGCCCTGGCCGCTTCCGCTACCTGCTGTACAAGGATGTGAACCGTCACATGAACCTGTTGCTGAACCCGTCGCGCTAAGCGTCGAGCAGGTCAGACGAAAAAGCCCGTCGGTATATGCCGGCGGGCTTTTTTCATGGGGTCGCAGTACCTATTTGCGCGTCGCCACGATAAACAGGCGCGGGAACGGCAAGAGCACCGTGCCGTCGTCCTGTGCCGGATATGCCTGCGCGATCGCGTCACGATAGCGCGTGAGGAACGCGCCGCGTTCGTCGTCGTTCAACGCCGCCAGGAACGGCCGCAGCCCTGTACCTTTCAACCACGCGACCACTGCATCGGCGCCGCCGCGCAGCGGGTGGTAGTACGTGGTGCGCCACACGTCCACGCGTGTGCATAGCGGTGACAGCATTGCGTAGTAGCGGCGCGGGTCGAACCGCTCGGTCCGTTCCACGCCTTTGAGCTTTTCCGCCCACGGGCCGGCGGCGGCCACTTCGCGCATCAGGCGGTGCGTGGGTTCGTCCAGGTTGTCCGGCATCTGCACCGCAAGATGACCGCCCTGCGTCAGCTTGCCGATCAGCTTTGGAAACAGTGTGGCGTGCGCGGGCAGCCATTGCAGCACGGCGTTTGCGAGAATCAGGTCGTATGCGCCGGGCGCATCCCATGCAGCAATGTCTGCGATGTCAAAGCGCACCTGAGGCAGGCGCTTGCGTGCAGCGTCGATCATGTCGGCCGAGCTGTCGATGCCGAGGATGGCCGCGCCGGGCGCACGCGCCATCAGTGCCTGGGTCGAGTTGCCCGGCCCGCAGCCGATGTCGATGGCGCTGTGGATGGGCGTTTGCGGCACGGCGGCCAGCAAGTCCCTGGCGGGCCGTGTGCGCTCTTCTTCAAACTGAACGTATTGGTTTGCGCTCCAATCGTGTTGTGTCGTCATCGCGATTCTCCTTGCCGGGGGTGCTATCGATTGGCGGCATTCTGTGGTTTTCCGCTGGATCAGTAAAATGAATTCATTGTTCTCATTGATTCATTTATCTAATGAAGATCGACACGCTTGGCGTGCAAGCCTTTGTGGCGATTGCGGAGTGCGGCAGCTTTACGCAGGCGGCCGACACGCTGCATGTGACGCAGACGGCCATCACGCAACGGCTGCGCAAGCTGGAGGCATTCCTGGGGGTTGCGCTGGTTGAGCGCACCACGCGCAGGACGGAGCTGACGGAAATCGGCCGCCGCTTCCTGCCGCAGGCACGCCGACTGTTGAGTGAGTTGTCTGACGCACTGACGGAAATCCGCGAGACCGGCCTGAGCCAGCGTGGTGACATCACGATCGCCTGTGTGCCGACGGTGGGTGTGCAGTATCTGCCGCGCATTCTGCGGGCGTTCTCCGCGCACCGGCCGCACGATCACGTGAAGATTCTCGATCAC
This sequence comes from Ralstonia sp. ASV6, assembly GCF_016429285.1. Lineage (GTDB taxonomy): Bacteria > Pseudomonadota > Gammaproteobacteria > Burkholderiales > Burkholderiaceae > Ralstonia > Ralstonia flaminis. The sequence goes on along the minus strand of NZ_JAELUI010000035.1, from coordinate 26,708 downwards.
GCCTCTGCATCGGTGCTGCAGGCGGTGCTGCGCCGCGAGGCGGAATTCGGCATCAGCATTGCGGGCGACCAGCACCCTGAACTCACCAGCGTGCCGCTCACGAGCGACCCGTACGTGCTGATCTGCCGCGACGATCACCCGCTCGCCAAACGGCGGCGCATCCGCTGGGAGGCGCTGCAAGCGCATCCATTGATCTTTGCTGGCGAGGTGAGCGGCAACCGCAGCCTGCTCGAAGGCGCGCTCAAGAACAGCGGAGTGACATTGCATTCGTTCTACGAAGTCCAGCGCAGCTCAACGGCGCTGGGGCTCGTGGCCGAAGGGCTGGGTGCGGCAGTGGTGCCGCGGCTCGCGATCCAGAAGAATGCGTATCCGATGATCCGGACGATAGAACTGGTCGAACCAGAGGTGTCGCGCACGCTGGTGCTCGTAACGCGCAGGACAGCGCAGTTGTCGCCTGCGGCGCGAGCGCTCTACGAGATGATCGTCGAGGAAGGGGCGACGCTGGCACGTTGACCGGTGAGAAGGTCTACCCGCGGGGGCAGGCACTTCTCACTCGGGTTGCATGCTTCATGCATGTGCGCCCTGCGGGTTGCTGGGGTACGTGGAATCGCCGTGCCATGCGAGCACGCCACGTGTGTCAGTGCGCTGCTGATCGGCACCCTGTGCGTACGGATCGAAGCGATCGCGCCTCCACGAAAGATAGCCGTAGGTGTCGGCCTGACGATCCGCACCTTGCGTGAACGGATCCGCCTTGTCCTGCTTGTGCCCTTGCGTGTACGCATCCACCTTGTCCAGGCGGCTTTGTCCTTGCGTGTAGGGATCGGCGCTGCTGGCGGCTGCGGCCGGTTGCGCCGCGAACAGCGCGGCGGAGGCCGTCAACGTGGCCAGCAAGGCGAACGACAGGCGGCGGGTGCGTGTGAAGGAACGGGTGGTGTGCATGGTGAACTCCTCATTGGTTGAGCGTGCGCCATCCGCGGATGGCAGTCCGACGGATCGCTTGCCGGATGGCATCGACCTCCCCTGTTGGTCGCGACATCGATGCAAACCTGACACGGTTTCCATGAGAAATTGTTCGCGCCCGCCGGTACCCACAGATACGCAGGCCGTGCCGCAGTGGATGCAGCCTCGGCACAACGTGCGCTCGACCAAACACGCGCAGCACATGTGGCGGTCACGTCAACTGCATGACCCCTTGCACACCCTGCCAGCCCACATACAGGCCCACGAGCGCGATCAACCCACCCGAGAAGTACGGTGCCTTGCGTGCGAACTCGCCAAAGCCGCCCCAGCGTCGTGACACGTGCTTCACGCTCAGCGCCGCCAGCGCCCCCGAGGCGACCATCGTCAAAGCCAGGCCAATGCTGAAGCACAGCACCAGCGCCGCGCCCAGGGTGATCTGCTTGAGCTGCAGACACAGCAGCAGCACCGTGATGGACGCCGGGCACGGCACCAGCCCGCCGGTCAGGCCGAACACGATGATCTGGCCGGTGGTGACTTCGCGGTTGGCGAAGCGGCGGCGGATATCGTTGGCGTGCGCGCGTTCGTGCGCATCCTGATAGTCGCCGGACGACACATCCAGTCCACCATGGTCATGCGCGGCATGCGTGTGGTCGTGCTCAATGAACTCGACGTCGTAGTCGTGCCGATGGTGCGCGTGCCCGAGTGACAGACGTGCCGTGAAGGCATGCGGCTCGGGAATGGTCTGTTCCGATTCCAGAAAGCCATCGCGCTGCAGGAAGCTGAAGGTCTGCCGACTGCCGTCCGGCCGCTCGGTCACCAGCTGCACCTGATCTGCCGGCCAGGCATGACCATGCGTGCCCTGATGTGCATGCTCCTGCGCCAGCCGGAAGCGCGGCGGTACACCGTCTTCAAACACTGCCAGCCTGACGATGCCATGGCCGGTGTCGATGCGATGGACGTCGTCATGGCCATGATCGTGGTCATGGTCGTGCGCTACGCGGGTGCTGCGCCATGTGCGCCACATCATCCACCCCGCCACGGCGACGATCAGCACAGCGGAGGCCATCTGGAAGTATGGCTCGGTTGTCTCCGGGTTCCAGTTGCGGCCAAAGTACAGCCCCGCCATGGCCACCGCCCACACCACCGCCGTGTGCGAGACCGTGGCCGACAACCCCAGCAGTACCGCCTGCGCGAGCGTGCCGCGAATGGCGACGATGAACGCCGCCATCATCGTCTTGGAGTGCCCCGGCTCCAGGCCATGCAATGCGCCCAGCAGGATGGCACTGGGCACGAACAGCCAGGCATTGCCTTGCTGCAACAGGGTGGCGAACGCGGTCATGGGTGGGCAGCCGGTGGTGAATTCAGGTGGGTGAACTATACTCCCCCCTAGTATATTGATGCTACCCTTTCGCGTCATTCAACCCACCTCAATGTTCTGACTCATGGCCCATACCATCCGCGACAAAGCCAAGCTGCTGGCGCGTGTGCGGCGCATCCAGGGGCAGGCGACTGCGCTGGAAAGGCAACTCGCCGAGGAAGGGGATTGCACGGCCATCCTGCAGCAGATCGCGGCCATTCGCGGCGCGGTCAACGGGCTGATGGCGGCTGTCCTTGAAGGCCACCTGATGGATCACGTGGTCAAGGAGCCCACCGAAGCGCAGCGTCAGGAGGACTTCGACGCCGTGATGCAGGTGATCAAGTCGTACCTGAAGTAAGGCAACGCTCTCCCACTCCCCACCCATGACGCCACAAGCTGAACACAACCTCCAGCACGCGCACGCCCTGCTCGACTGGAACCGCGCGCATCTGCGGCACGACACGGTGCTGACCGAGGCCGTCATCGCCGAACGCTTTGCGCCGCAGTTCACCGTGTTCGCAAACGGGCGGCATTACGATGCCAACTACGCGAACTACAAGACCTTTCTCGACGGCTTCAAGCACGCCATCGCGTCGATCGACTACAAGGTGACGCAGACAGTGGCGGACGCCGCAGGCGTGGTGCTCGGCATGCGTGCATCGGTCACGCGCACCCACGGTGCAGTTGACCAGTTCGACGCTATGTTGCTGCTGCGCTTTGACGACGCAGGCAAGGTCAGCCTGTGGCACGAGGTGTATCTGCAGTCGCCCCACGCAACGGACTGATCCTGAGCGAAGGCCGCGTGTCGCTTGCGCGGTGCGGTCAACCTCGCTAACCTGCTGCAACGCCTTCGGCAAATTCTGATTCTTCGCATCCATGTCTCGACTTCACGCCACCTTCCTCGCTGCCGGCCAACGCGCCGGCATGGAAGACGTGTGCGTGCAGCCAGGGCCCTTCCCTCCTCCTGTCGTCTCGTCGGGCGACGACGTGATCGGCGCACAGCCGCCGCCGCGTCTGCCCGCTCTCGGCTGACTTCCAGCCGCTTCGTTTCCGGTTGACCTGATCCAGGCTCGGGCTTGAACCCGAGGTGGGCGTGCGCTCGTGCGCCCACGCGCCGGAACCCGATATTCCTTTTCGACAGGTGAGTGGTATGCGTTCCATGCAAGCCGCGCTGGCAGGGTCCGGCGCGACGGTTCTATTCGTGCTGCTGTGGAGCAGCGGTGCAATCTTCGCGGAGATCGGGGTGCAGCATGTCCCGGCGTTTGCGTTTCTGGTGGGGCGGTTTGCGCTGGCCTCGCTGGTGCTGGTGGCGCTAGGGCTCTGGCGCGGGCGGTGGTGGCCCGCGCCGGGTTCGCGGCTGAAGGTGGCGGGCACGGGTGTGTTGCTGACCGGTGGCTACTCCATCTGCTATCTGCTGTCGCTCGACCGCGGGCTCACGCCGGGGTTGCTGGCCACGGTGCTCGGTGTGCAGCCGTTGCTGACGTTGCTGGTAATGGAGCGCGCTTGGTCTGCGCGACGCATGGCAGGGCTCGTGCTGGCACTGGGCGGGCTCGCGCTTGTGGTGGGTGGTGCCAACGCGCAGCAGGTGCCGATGGCGGGCCTCGGCTACGCGCTGGCGTCGCTGGCCAGCATGACGGTGGGGGCGATCTGGCAGAAACGCCTGGGCCAGGCGCCCATCGACGTGCTACCGCTGCAGAACGCGGTCAGTCTGCTGCTGTGCATCGGCTTCGCCCTCACCCAGCCGATCGCGTTCGTGCCAAGCGTGCCGGGTATTGCCGCGTTGCTATGGATGGGCGTGGTCATGTCGGTCGGCGCGCAACTGCTGTTCTACCGGCTCATGCAACACGGCAACCTCGTCAACGTGACGAGCCTGTTCTACCTGGTGCCGGTGGTGACGGCGCTGCTGGATGATGTGGTGCTGGGCCATCGTCTTTCGCTGGTGGCGATGGCGGGCATGGGGATGATCCTGCTGGGGCTGGCGGTGGTGTTTCGCGCGCAGCGATAGATGAAGCGCGGCGGCTGCCTTTAGGCGTGTGCCTGTGGCAGCCGCACGGTCACCCGCAGCCCACCCGTGGCCCCGTTCGCATCCTCCAGCACCACCTCCCCACCCAGCCGCTGCACCACTGTGTTCACGATCGACAGCCCGAGCCCCGAGCCCGTCGCCTCATTCCCGAGCACACGGTAGAACGGATCAAACACGCGCTCACGCTCATCGGCGGGGATGCCGGGGCCGCTGTCCTGCACGCCAATCGACACCACGCGTGCCTCGGTTGCGATCGACAGGTCAATGCTGCCGCCGGCCGGTGTGTAGCGGATGGCGTTGTCCACCAGGTTGCGCACAATGACAAAGAGGTCGAGTTCGCTGGCGTACACGTGGGCGTCAGCCTCGGTGGTGACGCCCAGATCCAGCCGCTTGGCTTCGGCCAACGGCATCAGGTCTTCGAGCACGCTGCGGAAGATGCGCTGGACGGAGACGGTGCCCTCCGGCACGCCGGTGGCCTCCTGCGCGCGCGCCAGCGTGAGCAACTGTTCGAGCAGCCCACGGCTGCGCTCGATGCCCTGGCGCAGGGTCGCCAGACGTTCATGGGCATCGGCTGACATCGGCGCCTGCCCCAGGCGTTCGGCCTGTAGCGACAGCGCCGTGAGCGGCGTGCGCAACTCGTGCGCGGCATCGGCCACGAAGCGGTGCTGCGCTTCCATCGATTGCCCCACGCGCGCCAGCAGCCGGTTGATGGCGACCACGAAGGGGCGTACCTCGTCGGGCACGGCTTCGGGCGCAATGGCGTGCAGCTGGCGTTCGTCGCGCTGGTCCACCTCGTGTGCGAGGCGCTTGATGGGCGCGAACATCTTGCGCAGCACGTCGGCCACGGCCAGCAGCAGGATCGGCGCCAGGATCAGGAACGGCATCAGCGTGCGCATAGCGCTGTCGCGTGCGGTCTCATCGCGCACGGCGGTTTCCTGCGCCACGGCAATGCGCTGACCGTTGTCGAGGGTGCGTACCCATACGCGGTATTCGCGCTTGCCAGCGCGCGCGGTCTGCATGCCGTCCACCAGGTCGGGCGGAAACGCCAGACGTGGTGCGGGTGTGCCGGGCGCCACCGTGCCACCCGGGCCAGGCAGCACCTGCACGATCACGCGCGCTTCCTGATCGGAGGCGGGCGGCGCGCTTTCTGGGCTCGCGGGCGGTGCGGGCAGATGCTCGGGGTCGAACATCGCGCCCACCTGGCGCAGCACGTCGTCCTGCAGTTCATGCGCCTCGCTAAAGGCGGAGACGAACGCAAAGCCCCCCGCCAGCACCGCTACGCCGATGATGATGATCGACAGCCACAGCGACAGCCGCCGCTGCAGTGATGCCCTCACCCACCCTTGGACACCATCCATCCCACGCCCCTGATGTTTTTGATGGCCTGCGCGCCGAGCTTCTTGCGCAGCGCGTGGATGAGGAATTCGACCGCGTTGCTCGCCACCTCGTGGCCCCAGCCATAAATGCGCTCTTCCAGTTCTGCGCGCGAGAGGATGGCGCCCGGGCGCAGCATCAACGCTTGCAGCAGCGCAAACTCGCGCGCCGATAGGCGCACCGGTTCGCCATCGCCCATGCGCGCTTCGTGCGTGGCAGGGTCGAGTGTGAGCAGGCCGTTGGTCAGCACCGGGCTGGCGGCCCCGCCCTTGCGGCGCAGCACCGCGCGCATGCGGGCCAGCAGTTCGACCATTTCGAAGGGCTTGAGGATGTAGTCATCCGCGCCGCCGTCCAGGCCGCGCACGCGTTCATGCACGGCATCGCGCGCGGTCAGGATCAGCACCGGCACGGGGTTGTCGCGGGCGCGCAGCGCGCTGAGCACGGCGTGGCCATCCTTGCCCGGCAGGCCGAGGTCAAGCAGCAGCACGTCGTAGTGTTGATGCGCGGCCACGTCCAGCGCGGTCTGGCCGTTGCGCACCCAGTCCACCGCATAGGCGGCGTCGCGCAGCGCGGCATCCACGGCCGCGCCGATCATCGGGTCGTCTTCAACAAGGAGCACGCGCATGCGGTTTCTGGTGAGGGCTCAAGCGGACTGCATGGCATCGCGCCGCGCCTGCCAGCTCGTATAGCCGATGGTGATGAGCAGTATCACCAGCAGCACCGCCGATGCGCCCGCCGTGCCCAGGTTCATGCCGCCCGCGCTGATCGGCTTGGTCAGCAGGTCACCGCCCGTAGCGCCCAGCGGCCGCGTCAGCACGAAGGCCATCCAGAACAGCGCCACGCGCGAGATGCCGGTCAGATAATACGCCGCCGCGATCAGCGCAATCGCACCGGCAATCAGCAGCGCCCCACCCGCAAAACCCAGCCCCGACGAGTCCGCCAGAAAGTCGCCCAGCGCCGTGCCCAGCGTGTTGGATACGAGGATGGCGCCCCAGTACAGCAGCTCCTGCCGGCCGCTGCGCACGTTCGCGATCGACAGCGATTTCTGGCTCAGCTTCCAGTAGACGAGCACCGCGCACAGCAGGCTGGCAAGGATGGTCGACCCGGTGGCGTAGCCCAGGCCCAGCGTGCGGTCCATGAAGTCCGACAGCGTGGTGCCGGCCGTGCTGGTCGAGAGGATCACCGCCCAATACAGCAGCGGGTGGTAGGCCTTGCTGCGCAGTTGCGCGCCCAGCGTGACGAGGAACACACCGATCAGCAGGACCGAACTGGCCGCGTAGCCGACCTTGAGCGTCATCGAGAGCAGGTCGCCGGCGGTTTCGCCCAGGGTGGTGGCGCAGATCTTCATGATCCAGAACGCCAGCGTGATCTCGGGCAGTTTGCTGGGGAGGGTGCGGGATGGGGTCATGAGGGTGTCCCTATCGTTGTGAAACCGAAGCGTCGTGTGTGGTGTCCGCCGTGTGCTCCAGCGCCGACAGGTAGGCCACAAGCCCCACGACCACCGCCAGGAAGAGCGCATTGACGGCGCCGGTGCTCAGACCCAGGCCGCCGTTGGCCTCCGGTTGGGCGAGCAGGTCGCGGCAGGCGGCGCCCAGCGGGCGCGTCATTACGAAGGCCCACCAGAACGTGGGTGCGGCGCCCGCGCCAAAGCCGAAGCGCGCCATGGCCGCCACGGCAACCAGCACACCAAAGCCCAGTGCCGATTGCGCATAGCCCAGGCGCAGGCTTTCGGTCAGCCAGTCGCCGCATGCGGTGCCCAGCGCAAAGGCCAGCAGCACGGCCAGCCAGTAGAAGCGCTCACGCGCGGGGGTGTCGACGGCATCGAGGGCGAGTGTGCCCGCGCGGCGGTGCCAGAGCACCAGCGTGGCCAGCAGGGCCACTGACAGCACCACGGTCGATGCCCCCGTCGGCAAGCCGGCACGTGCAATCAGAAGATCCACGACCAGCGTGCCAAACACGCTCGCCAGCAGTACCGTGATCCAGTACAGCCACGGCAGGTAGCGGCGTGAGCGGAGCTGGCCCATCAACGCCGCCGCAAACAGTGCGCCCGTGACGACGGTTGTGCCGCCCAGCCCGAACTGCCAGCCGAGATTGAGCGCATCGGCCGCAGCCGCACCCACCGTCGTGGACATCATCTTGATGATCCAGAACAGTGCGGTGACTTCGGCCACCTTGTTGCGCCGGCTGGGGTGTGATGCGGCGTCCATATGCGAGGCAGGGATTCGGGAATTGGGCGTTGGGGATTTCACCGCAGTCTGCCGGGCCAGACTTAGATGCCCCATAGCCCCAAAAATGGCCGCACGATGTGGTGTCACGGCGTCACATGCCTGCGGCACAATTGCCCACCGATTCTGCAGGCCTGTCCTCCTTCATCCCACCTGAAAGGAATTGCCATGGTGACGCTGCTCTTGAATGATCCCGCACCCGATGAACATGCCGCGCAGACCCGCTTTGGCGGCCGCCCGCTGGTGCCGGCCGACGGTTCCTTCACGTGGCCGTGTTGCGCCGCGTGCGAGCAGCCGATGCAGTTTCAGGGGCAGATTGGCGTGGAAGCCACGGCCGGGCATCCAGCCGGGTTGCTGCTGGTCTTCATGTGTCAGAACGACCCCGGCTGCTGTGACGAGTGGGACCCAAACGAAGGCGGCAACCTCGCCGTGTTTGTGCCGGCGGGTGCCCTTACGCTGGCCGAGCCGCCCGCCGAGGGCCTGACCCTGCGCGAGACCACAAACGGCGCACGCACTGAAGCGCAAGACACTGAAGACTACGAAGCCGCCCGCCGCCAATGGTGCGAGCGCACCGGCCAGCCTGGCCGCCAGGTGCTCGGCCAACTGCACGGCGCGCCGTCCTGGCTGCAGGCCGACGAGACCCCCGGTTGCCCCGCCTGCGGTGCCCCCATGCACTTGGCCGCGCAGTTGGAGGAAGGGCCCGACGCGCACACCGCCATGAACTTCGGCGGCGGCTGCGCCTACCTCTTCCAATGCGCCAGCCACGCAGGACAGGTGAAGTTTTTGTGGCAGTGCTGACGCGTTAGCGCAAGCGCTTACTGGGCCAGACGGCGCAGCTTCCACTCCCCGCTGGGCTGCTTGCACAGCCAGGCCGTCCACTGCTCCTTGCTGGAACCGCGCGTCAGTTCGCTCTGCAGGCGGCGGCACGATTGGCCGGCGTCTGTTTTGCTCTCCAGCGGCGTGATGGTGGCCTCGATGGCCGGTTGCCTGCCTTTTGCCGGCCACGTCCATTGCGCGGGCGTGTTGTCGGCGGTGTTTTTCAGGGTGTCGCCGATGGCCTTGGTGAACGATTTCACCTCCGTCTCGCTCATCGACCCGATGATGGTGCTGGCCAGCACATTGCGGAAATACGCGAACGACGGCGTGGCGGCGGCAAGCAGCGCGGCGCCCGTCAGGGCGAGTGCAAAACGGCGGGGGTGCAGCATGGTGTGTCCTCTGGATGTGACGGAAGGTGCCTTCATCCTAGACCATGCCGCCCCGCCCGGTTGTGACAACCGTCACCGTCCAATCACCCGCCAACCTTGTCGAGCAGGCTGTACCACGCCACGCCCGCCGCAATGTAGAAGCGCTGCAGCCCATGCAGCGGGATCGGCGTGATGGGCGACACGGGATACGGAAACGCCTCCCCACTGCCCGCCAGCCGCGCAGCAATATGCTGGCCCAGACTGGTGCACAGGGCAATGCCGCGCCCGTTGCAGCCAAGCGCCATCGTCACGCCCGGTGCAGGTTCGTGGATGTGCGGCATGAAATCTCGCGTGATGGCGATGCGGCCTGCCCAGCGGTACTCGTACTCCAGCGGCCCCAGTTGCGGAAACAGCAGCTCCAGTGAGCGTTCAAGGTGTGCAAAATCCTGCGCGTTGCACGGCTCGGCAAAAAAGCCGCGTCCACCCATCAGCAGGCGCCCGGCCGCATCTTTGCGGAAATACAGCAGCAGCCGTTGCGAGGTGGAAGCCGTCTCGCCGCGCGCCAGGATGCTTTGCGCATCCGCCGACCTGAGTGGTTTGGTCGCGACGATGAAGCTGTTGGCAGAAAGCACCGTCTGTGCCAACCCCGGCCACAGCGGGCCGGTGTAGCCGTTGGTGGCGATTACCACGCGCTGGGCGCGTACCAGGGCGCCCGTGCTGGTGGTGGCGATCCACTGCGTGCCCTGCCGCTCCAGTGCGGTGACGGCGGTGTGCCCGTGTACGGCAGCGCCCGCTTGTTGTGCGGCGCGCACCAGACCACGCGCATACCCCATCGGCTGGATGGCACCAGCACGGCCGTCGAGCCACGCGCCCGCAAATGCTTCGGTGCCGACCCGCTTGGCGACGGCGGCGCGGTCGAGCACCTCCACCGGCACGCCGCGCCGCTCCCATTGCCGGGCGCGTGCATGCAGTGCTGGTACCGCCTTGTCCGAATACGAGAGTTGCAGCCATCCCGCACGCACCGGCTGGCAGTCGATGCCGTGCCGGTCGATCAGGTCGAACACCAGATCGGCGGAGCGCGAGACCACGTCGATCAACGGCTCGGCTCGTGCGGCACCGAACAGGCGCACCAACTCATCCGGGTCATGCTTGAGCGTTGGGTTGACCTGCCCGCCGTTGCGCCCGGACGCACCCCAGCCTGGGTCATTGGCTTCCAGCACCGTGACCTGCGTGTTGCGCTCGGCCAGATGCAGTGCGGTAGACAGCCCTGTGTACCCGCCGCCGATGACGAGCACGTCGGTGCTGGTCGAATCCATCAATGGCGGCGTGGGTGGCGCAGCGGGTGCGGTGGCGGCCCACAGCGACGGCGGCAATGGCTCGCCGCCAAAGGCGATGTCGAGTTGCGGCAGCGTCATGGCACAAGGTCTCCGGCCGGAGAATTGGCCACACCGTCGGCGGGTTTGTGCAGCACGCGGCGCAGGAAGTCTTGCGTGCGCGCCTGGCGCGGCGCGCCCAGCACCTGCGCGGCCGGCCCTTCTTCGACGATGGTGCCGCTGTGCAGAAAGCACACGCGGTCAGCCACCTCGCGCGCAAAGCCCATCTCGTGCGTGACGACGATCATCGTCATGCCTTCACGGGCGAGTGCGCGCATGACCTCCAGCACATCACCGACGAGTTCCGGGTCGAGCGCAGACGTGGGCTCGTCAAACAGCATCGCTTCCGGCTCCATCGCCAGCGCACGGGCAATTGCCACGCGTTGCTGCTGACCGCCGGAGAGCTGGTTCGGATACGCCTGTGCCTTGGCGGCCAGGCCCACCTTTTCCAGCAGCGTCATCGCCTTGGCGCGCGCCGTTTCGGGCCGTTCACCCTTCACGTAGACCGGCCCTTCCATCACGTTCTCCAGCACGCTGCGATGCGGGAACAGGTTGAAGCGCTGGAACACCATGCCCATGCGGCTGCGCAGCGTGTGGATGGCTTTGCTGTTGCGGTCAACACGCTCGCCAAACGCACGGATCTCGCCACCGTCGTACGCCTCCAGCCCGTTGATGCAACGCAGGACAGTCGACTTGCCCGAGCCCGACGGCCCGATCAGGCAGACGACTTCGCCCTTGTCCACATGCAGGCTCACGCCGCGCAGCACGTGGTGGTCGCCAAAGTGCTTCTGCAGGTCACGGATCTCGATCATCGCTTGGCCCTCCCCGCGCCCATGCGGTGCTCAAGCCGGCGCAGGCAGTACACCAGCGGCAGGCTCATCACCAGATACAGCAGCGCCACCAGCGTGTAGACCGTCATGTTCTGGAACGTGGACGAGGCGATGAGCTGCCCCGCGCGCGTCATCTCCGCCACGGTGATCGTGGATACCAGCGATGAATCCTTGAGCATCATCACCAGCGTGTTGCCGTACGGTGGCAGCGCAATGCGAAACGCCTGCGGCAGGATCACGCGCCGCATGATGAGCGCGCCGCGCATGCCCATCGCTTCGGCGGCTTCGCGCTGGCCCGGGTCCACCGCCTCGATGCCGGCGCGGAAGTTTTCGGCCTGGTACGCGGAATACGCAATGCCCAGCCCGATCACGCCCGCCTGGAATGCCGTGAGCTGAATGCCGATGTCCGGCAGCACGAAGTAGATATAGAAGAGCTGCACGATGATCGGCAGCCCACGGATGACGTTGACGATGGTCGCCCCGGCCGTCGACACGGCCTTGATGGGCGACAACCGCATCAGCGCCAATGCCAGCCCGATCACGCTGCTGAGCAGGAACGACAGTACGGTCACTTCCACCGTGACCACCGCCCCCTTCAGCAGAATCGGCAGGAACTCCTGCGCGTGTTCAAGAAACGTTGCAACACTCATGGCGCATCACCCGTCAGCGTCAGATGCCCCACTTCTTCACGATGGCGTCCAGCGTGCCGTCGGCCTTGATCTTGGCGATGGCCTTGTTGATGCGGTTGAGCGTTTCGGTATCGCCCTTGCGCACCACCAGGCAGACGTCGCCCACATTGGCGGGTTTGTAGTTAGGCGCGAGCTTCACGCCCTCAAAGGTTTTCTGGCGGATCTGATACGCGATGATGGGCTGATCACCCAGGCCGGCCTTGATGCGGCCCAGCGCCAGGTCGCGTGTCATGTCGGCCACGGAGTCGTAGCTGCGCACTTCCTTGAAGATGCCCTTCTTGTTGAGCATGTCGAGGAACACCGTGCCCACCTGCGCGCCCACCACCTCGCCTTTCAGATCATCGAGCGTGGCGTAGTTCTTGGCGTCGTCGGCCTTGACGATCAGGCCCTCGCCGTACGAGTACACCGGGTCGGAAAAATCCACCACCTGCGCGCGCGCCGGCGTCTTGAGCATCGCCGCCGAGATGATGTCGATTTTGCTGGACGTGAGCGACGGGATGAGCGCCGAGAACACCGTCTGCTGCACGTTCACGTTGAAACCGCCCGCCTTGCCCACCGCGTTGACGGTGTCGACCATCATCCCCTGGATGGAGTTGGTCTTCACATCCAGAAACGTGAACGGCACGCCGGTGGCCGTGGCGCCCACGTTATAGGTGGGCGTACCGCCCTGCGCCCAGGCGAACGATGCGGTGCCGAGCATGCACAAGACGAGTGCGGCGCGACGGAAAGTGGTGACAACAGACATGGCAACCCTCCAGGCAACGAAAAGAAGACGCACCGCGGATGGGACTCCACGGGGCTTGGCTCAGCCTCATGCAATGCGTGTGCCAATATTCGAACGTGTTGCATCGACCTATAATTGTGGAAAACCACTAGTCGACGTATCAGAATCGATATGCGATTCTTTTGCCGTTGATTTGCCACTGAGGCGCCACTTTTCATGACCGACACGGACGACACCCCAGACCTGCTGTTCAACCAGTCGCTCGAAAAGGGCCTGGCCGTGCTCGGCGCCTTCAATGCGCAGCGCCGCACCATGACGATTGCCGAAGTGGCGGCTGCTGCGGGCATCAACAAAAGCTCGGCGCAGCGCATGGTCTACACGCTCGAGCAGCTCGGCTACCTGCGCAAGCATCCGCAAACGCGCCGCTACCAGCTCACCCCGGCGGTCATGAAGATCGGCTTCAACTATCTGGCGGCTGACACGCTCATCGACGTGGCCAACCCGTTCCTCTCCGAGCTGACCAAGGTCACTACCGAAACGTCTTGCCTGACCGAGCCCGACCAGGACGAGATGGTGTACGTGGCCCGCTTTGTGAGCGCGCACTTCGTGCCCGTGCACATGCCCATCGGCAGCCGCATCCCGATGTACTGCACCGCATCGGGCCGCGCCTACCTGGCCGCATTGCCCGTGCCCGAAGCGCAGGCCATCGTTGAGCAATCGCACCGCGTTGCGCACACCATGCACACGCGCACCGAGGTGGCCGACATCATGGAAACGCTGCGCGAAACCCGCCAGCGCGGCTACGCCATCAACCGCGAAGAACTGTTCCTCGGCGACATGACCATCGCCGCGCCGATCGTGAGCGGCAGCGGGCGGCCGTTGGGCGCGATTCATCTGGTGGCGCCGACGGGCCGTTGGACGCCGGAGGAGATGGAGAGCAAGCTGGGGCCGGCGCTGCTGCAATCGGCGCGGGCGATCTGTACGTCGGTGCGGGCGCTGGGGTAAGGCGGGGCCGCGCAAAGCCCGGCACAATGCACGCACCTTTGGCTGTTCCAAACACCACAATGACCCTCCCGCTGCTCAACGACTTCCCCCTGCACGCCACCGACAAGCTCCGCTACGGCGACACCGATCGCCAGGGCCACATCAACAACGCCGTCTTTGCCACGTATCTGGAAACCGGCCGCGTCGAACTGCTCTTCAACCCCGACAACCCGCTGGCCGCGCCCGGCTGCGAGTTCGTCATCGCCCAGCTCGTGCTCGACTTCCGCAACGAGATCCTCTGGCCCGGCTCGGTGCAGATCGGCACGCGCGTCGCGCACATCGGGCGCAGCTCGGTCAAGCTGGAGCAGGCCATCTTCCAGAACGGCCGCTGCGCTGCCACCTCGCAGTCGGTGATCGTGCAGATCGACGTCGCCACGCGTCAATCGGCGGCGATTACCGATAGCGCACGTGCACGGCTGACCGCGCTCGTCGTCACCCCCGCTGGTGCGGAAACCGAGTAAGCAAACGCACGCTGCGTGACGCTCGGTCGACGCAAACGACAGCGCGCGAAAATTTTTAACTTTGTTTGCGCTTCTGTCACTTGCCGGTGGGAAGATGGCCCTCCCTGTTCAAACATGCGGAGGTGACCATGGGACTGTTGGATGAAGTGGGCAAGATCGCCGGCGCCGTCGCCGCTGTTGAAGCCACCGAGAAAGTCGATCCCGATGCTGGCCTGCTGACCAAGGCTGTCGCCGCTGTTGCCGGCTTCAAGGGCGCGGGCGCGCTGGAAGAGATGGTGGAGAAGAAAGACGAAGCCAAGGCCGACGGTGCCGAGGCTGCTCCGGAAGATGGGGCTGCGCCGCAGGCTTGATTCGCTTGCAGGCTAAAAAGGATTTGGGGGACCCCGCCGGTTGGCGGGGTTTTTGTTTGTGTGGTTACTCGGCCGACGGCCACTCGCCCGTCACCCTGTATTGGTACACATCAGAGAACTCGGGTATTTCGGCGAGTTCATCCAGAACACCGCTGAGCGTCCTGCTGCACGAGTGTGTGCAGCGGCCCTGCTGCGTAGAGCAGCGCCTCTTCGCGCATCGACGGGATTGTTCGCTTCAGCAGTTCAAATGCGGATACCGGCGCCACGCCCTTGGCATGCAGCCTGCACAGTATTTCGATGGCATTGCCCTGGGTCCAGTCGTACTCGCCACGGATGAACGTCAGTAACGTAGGAACGGCAGGCCGACCTAGGTGATAGAAGATTTCGAAGATCGCGAACTGCCGCGCGGCTAACCAACTGCCTAATCCGCCGAACTGCGATTCAAACGCCTTGGGTGGGCTATGTTCGCTGTGCAGCAGGTCAACGAGTTTGCCGATGGAGTCCGTACCGAGCGCCGAAGCTGCCTCGGCTGCACGCCGTGTGAACTCTTCTCGCTCGTAGAGTGAGGCTGCCACGTGGCGCACGAATTCATTCTCGTTCATGTTGGCGGTGCCACTCGCAGTCTTGCGAGACAGCATCGCGCGAATGGCTTTCAGCATCGCGTGGTTTCCTCGCGGCGGATCTAGTGTGTGTTGGCCGAGTGTTCCACGGATCCCTGGGCGCAGCGCCGATATCCGGCCCGCACAAGCGAAGCCTCAAGCCATGCACCTCCGCGAACCCCGCAATAGATGTTTTTCACCAGAAAAAGGAGCGCCGCAACCATAGGCTGTCCCAGGGTCCACAGCAGTCCGGCGGTGGCATCAATCGCGGTCAATCGCCCACCCAGCTCGACCAAGCCTTCTGAGAATGCCCAGAACGTGCCGCATGCAAGTGCGGGCCAGTGGAGGCCGGTCTTGACCTTGCGTTCTGAAAGGACGGGATGAATGTAGGTGTGTACGGGCACTGCTGTGCGAGGCGGTTGAGAGAGGGCCGCGCACATTCTCCAAGCCCGGGTTAGGGAAATCAATCGCCCACAGTGGGGGCGTCACGGTTCGGGGCGCGGAGTCTTCGTAAGCTTGTTTGGCGGGCGCTATTCGGTGGGCAAAGCGGTTTCCCAAGAAGCGCCATACAGTGCCCTGTGGCATCCTGAGCCCCGCAGATTTCTGACGCAGTCCAACGGGAGCTGTCTTGAAGATCGACCACATCGCCTTCGCCGCGCAATCTCTCGACCAGGCGCACGCGTATGCCTTGCAGATGTTCGGCGTGAAG
This sequence comes from Ralstonia sp. ASV6, assembly GCF_016429285.1. Classification (GTDB taxonomy): domain Bacteria; phylum Pseudomonadota; class Gammaproteobacteria; order Burkholderiales; family Burkholderiaceae; genus Ralstonia; species Ralstonia flaminis. The sequence continues at coordinate 10,806 of NZ_JAELUI010000035.1, read as the reverse complement.
CTGCCGGCCGGCGGCAAGCATCCCTTGATGGGAACGCACAATCTGGTGACGCGGATCGCGCCGGGCATCTTCCTCGAGTTCATCGCCATTGACCCGGAGGCGCCTACGCCAAACCGGACCCGCTGGTTTGCGCTGGACCGCCTCATGCAGGAAGGCAAGCTGGCAGACTCGCCGCGGTTGTTCGGCTGGGTTGCCAGCCTTCCCGATTTGGCGCACAGGGCTATCGAATCACCGCAACACGAGCTGCTTGAAGTGTCCCGTGGCGATTTGCGATGGCACTTCTTCCACCGCAAGGACGGTGAGGCAGAGGCAGGCGGGTGCCTGCCGGCCCTCATCGACTGGGCCGGAGGTAAAAGCCCCGTCGACAACATGCAGGATGTCGGCCTCCACCTGAACCAGTTCCAGCTTGCCCATCCGGAGATGGCCGCCATTCGCGCAAAGCTGGATGGACTGGGCTGGGATGCCGCCTGCCCGGAGAATCGGCATGTCGCATTTGCTGATGCGGCGCGGCCTGCATTGACACTCGTGCTCGACACGCCGAATGGGCGCGTGCAGATCGAAGGCGGCGGCGTGTAACTGCTGGCCGGTCAGGCCGCGCGATCCCAGCCGGTTCCGATCACGCGCCGCTCTCCCACTCGGTGCCGCGTAGAGAACCCTTCACGAATACATTGCCCCAGCGCCTGCGCCGCCGCACTCGCACCCTGCGCGGGCAATAGCAGGCTGATCGCAAACATCGGGAGTTCCGGCAAGCCGGCTTCAGGCCCGAGGACGTCCAGGTCCGCCGGCACCGTCGGCGTCAGCCATGCCGTGACGGCCAGGCCGGTGCGCACGGTGGCGGTGGTCGCTTCGATGTTGCCGCTCTCGAACACCGTGCGCCATTCGATACGGTGCTCACCCAGCGCCTTGAGCACGCGGGCGCGAAAGGCGCAGCTCTCGTCCACCATCGACAGCGGCAGCGGCCGCTTCGCATGCACGTTGCCGCCGCGCGCGCCCACCCACACCAGCCGCTCCACGCACAGGCATTCGCCGGTCGCCTCATCCACCGGGGCCTCGACCACGGCGACGTCCAGTTCGCCGCGCGCGATGCCTTCCGCCAGCTCAGGCGAGGTGCTGCAGACAATGGTCAGCTCCACCGACGGCCACGCTTCGGTAAAGGCCTTGAAGATGGGTGGGAAAACGGTGCCGACCAGGTCATACGGCACGCCCAGCCGCACCGGGCCCTGCAGCGGGCGCGCGGCCATGTCGGCCCAGACTTCGTCGTTGAGGGCGAGCAGGCGCTTGGCGCGGCCGAGGAAGCGCTCACCCGCGTGGGTGAGTTCGAGCCGGCGGCCGTCGCGCTCGAACAGGCGGCATTCGAAGGCATCTTCGAGCCGCTTGATCTGCTGGCTGACGGCGCCCTGTGTGAGGTGCAGCGCATTGGCCGCCACCGTCATGCTGGCGTTTTCCGCCACGGCAACGAAGGTGCGGACGAGGGTGATGTCGAGGTTCTTGGCCATCGATGCATTCTAGGTGCTAATGCGTGGCATCAAAAACCTCATGGTTGCTAATGGCTTGTCAGCGCACCAGCAGCTTCATCATCGTCTCGAACGTCTTGCCGTACGGCGCGCGGAACATGCCCAGCCCGTTGAGCTTGGCCTGCTTGAACACCGGCTTCATCTTCGAGAACCGCTCGAACCCGTGGATGCCGTGGTACGCGCCCATGCCGCTGGCGCCCACGCCGCCAAACGGCAGATCGTCCTGCGCCACGTGCAGCAGGGTTTCGTTGATACACACGCCGCCGGCAATGGTGCTGGCCATGACGCGGTCAACCGTGCTGCCGTTGCGCTCGAACAGGTACAGCGCCAGCGGACGCGGGCGGGCGTTGATGTAATCGATCGCTTCGCCCAGCGTGCGGTATGGCACCAGCGGCAGCAGCGGGCCGAAGATCTCTTCCTGCATCACGCGCATCTCGTCAGTGCCGCCGGTGATGAGCGCGGGCGGGAACAGGCGCGTGGCTTCATTAGGTGCGGCACCGGTGAGCGGTAGCACCTGGGCGCCCTGCTCGCGTGCCTCGTCGGCCAGGCTCGCCATGCGCTGGAAGTGGCGCGGGCTGATGATCGTTGTGTAATCGCGGTTGCTCGCCATGTTGGGGTACATCTTGCCGACCAGCTTGCGCGCCGATTCGATAAAGCGTTGCTCGGTGCCGGCGGGCAGCAGCACGTAGTCGGGGGCCACGCAGGTCTGCCCTGCGTTGAGCAGCTTGCCGACCAGCGTGCGTTCCACCGCGCAATCAAAGTCTGCATCGGGCCCGATGATGGTGGGCGACTTGCCGCCCAGTTCCAGCGTCACCGGCGTGAGGTTGTCCGCCGCCGCGCGCATGACGTGATGGCCGACGTTGGTGGACCCCGTGAACAGCAGGTGGTCGAACGGTAGCCTCGAGAACGCTTCGGCCACGGCGGCATCGCCATTGATGACGCGTACCTCATCTGCGGCAAAGAGGCGCTCGATCAGGTCGGCAAACAGCGCGGAGAAGCGCGGCGTGTATTCCGAGAGCTTGACCATCGCCCGGTTGCCCGCGGCGAGTGCGGAGACGAGCGGCCCGATGGTCAGATAGATCGGGTAGTTCCACGGCACGACGATGCCCGCCACGCCCAGTGGCTGCGGAATCAGCCGCGTGCTGGCGGGGCGGAACCACAGGCTTACACCGCGCCGCTGCACGCGCATCCAGCGCTTGCCGTGGGAGAGCGCGTGCTTGATGCCATCCACGCCGGGGAAGATTTCCAGTAACTCGGTTTCCTGCCGCGAGCGGTTGCCGAAGTCTGCGCTGACGGCCTGGGCGATGGCCTCGCGATTGTCCATGACGAGGCGCTTGAGGCGCTCCAGCCGGTCGCGGCGCACGGACCACGCGGGCAGCATGTCGGCCTGGTGCGCGGCGCGCATGGCTTCAAACGTTTGCTGCATGCGCAGCAGGTGCGGGGCAGGCAGGTCGGCAGGTTGCATGGTGATGCTCCTGGCAAGGGTGGGCGGGTTGGTCCAACTGCAAGGGAGTATGGTCGCCCGGGTCGCCTTGCGAAGCCCTGATACGGCCGCGCCGTGTGCGGTATGGCGCCCTCGTAGTCGTCCGTACAGACGCGCATCGACCGTGAAATATCGCGGTGCAGCATGCCGCCCCGTCAGGTGTGGAAAGCATGTCAGCCCAACCACCGCCGATTTTGCTGCGTGACATCGAACGATGCCTCTAATGCGGGTTAGCCCGACCGTTTGAAACAACCCATGGCGCCTAGGATGTGAGTTCGTGACCGGCAGCCAGCCGGCGGCGGCGCTCGCCCAATAAAAAACACATCCGGAGACACTCATGGCCAACGATTCGCTCACCTTCGACTACGTCATCGTCGGCGCCGGCTCGGCCGGTTGCGCGCTGGCCGCCCGCCTGACCGAAGACCCGGACGTGACGGTTGCCCTGCTGGAGGCCGGGCCGCACGACCACCATTTCTCGGTGTGGGTGCCGGCGGGGTGTGCGGCATCGCTGCCGTTCAAGAACAAGCGCAACTACGGGTTTGAGACCGTGCCGCAGCCGGGCCTGGGCGGGCGCCAGGGCTACCAGCCACGTGGGCGCGGGCTGGGCGGCAGCTCGTCGCTCAACGCCATGATCTACATTCGCGGTACGCACAACGACTACGACCACTGGGCCTCGCTCGGCTGCACCGGTTGGGGCTGGAACGATGTGCTGCCCTACTTCAAGCGCGCCGAAGGCAACGAGCGCTTTGCCGGCCGCGATGACGATGCACTGCACGGCGGCACCGGCCCGCTGCACGTGAGCGACCTGCGCACCGGCAACCCGATCGCCCGCCGTTTTGTTGATGCCGCCGCAGCCGCCGGCTACCGCCGCAACGACGATTTCAACGGCCCCGATCAGGAAGGCGTGGGCCCGTACCAGGTCACGCAATACAACGGTGAGCGCTGGAACGCTGCACGTGCCTATCTGCATGGCGGCGACAAGACCGATGCCACATACAACCGTGGCCGCCGCCAATTGACGGTGCTGCCCGACACGCAGGCGCTGCGCATCGTGTTCGAAGGCAAGCGCGCGACGGGCGTGGTGGTGGATCGCGGTGGGCGCACCGAGACCCTGCAGGCGCGGCGCGAGGTGATCGTGTCTTCCGGCGCGTTCGGCTCACCGCAGTTGCTGATGGCCTCGGGCGTGGGGCCGGCGGAGCATCTGCGCTCACTCGGCATCCCGGTCGTGCAGGACCTGCCCGGCGTCGGCCAGAACCTGCAGGACCACCTCGACATCATCCTGCACAAGAAGACCTTCAACCTGGACCTGATCGGCTATTCACTGCGCGGCAGCGTGCACATGCTGGGTGAGATCCTGCGTTACCGCCGCGAGCGGCGCGGCATGATCGCCACCAACTTTGCCGAGGCCGGCGGCTTCATCAAGAGCCGCCCCGATCTGGCCGAGCCCGATCTGCAACTGCACTTCGTGGTTGCCATGGCCGACAACCACAATCGCACGTTCAACTACGGCCACGGCTACTCTTGCCACGTGTGCGTGCTGCGCCCGAAGAGCCGCGGCGAGGTGCGGCTGGCGACAACCGATACGCGCGACGCACCACGGATCGACCCGCGCTTCCTGTCCGACCCCGACGACATGGCCGGCATGCTGGCGGGCTTCCGCGCGGTAAAGCGCATCTTCGCGCAGCGGCCGCTGGCCGAGCTGGGCGGGCGCGAGCTGTATTCGGGAGACATCCGGGGCGATGGCTCCGACGACGAAGCCGTGCGCGCGCTGATCCGCCAGCACGCAGACACCATCTATCACCCGGTCGGCACCTGCAAGATGGGCAGTGCGGACGATGCGATGGCCGTGGTTGATCCGGAGTTGCGCGTGCGCGGTGTGACCGGCCTGCGCGTGATCGACGGCTCGGTCATGCCGACACTGATCGGTGGCAACACCAACGCCCCGATCATCATGATTGCCGAGCGCGCGGCCGATCTGATCCGCCAGGGCGGGCGCCCGGCGCTGAATGTGGTGGCAGGTACTTCCGCGCAAACCGCGCCGGCCGAGGTTCACTGAACGCGGTCGGGTCGAGCGACGATCCAACAGGATGAGCCTCGGCGGTGAGGCTCGCACACCGACTGTTTGGCCGTACCCTGCCCTAGATGGCGCCTTGAATTTCTGTTGCAGGGAGGAAAAAGGAAGGGGAACTGTCTGAGCGCAGCGAGTTTTCCCCTTCCCCTCCCTGCGACATAAATTCAAGGGATGGGTCGCCATCTCGGGCGCGCCTTTCTTTGCTTCCTTTCTTTGGCAAGACAAAGAAAGGGAGTCGGCCCCGGCAGGGGACGAAACCGGGGCGCACCAACAACATCAATCAATTGCCGGGCACAACCACCCAGCAATCCAAGCAACCTCAGTTACCAGCACTATCCGTCGGCGTATTGAACGAATCCCGCAGCAGATAGCTCATCGGCACCTCCAGATTCACGCCATTGGGCGGAATCGGCTGCTGAAACCACTTCTTGTAAAGCTTCGGCACCTCACCATCAACGATCAGCCGCGTCATCGACTGGTCGATCATCTTCTTGAACTCCGGGTCCTGCTTGCTGAGCATGATCGCGTACGACGACACGAGCTGCGTCTTGCCGGCCACGGTGTAGTCCGCCGGGTTCTTGGCGGTGGCGCGCATGCCCGAGAGCAGGATGTCGTCACCCGCAAACGCATTGGCGCGGCCATCGGCCAGCATGGCGAAAGCGCTGCGCAGATCATTGGCGTCCACCACGCGCATCGTCATGCCGGTCTCGTTGAGCTTGCGTGCGAGTTCCGCATTGGTCGAGCCACGTGCGGCCACCACCGTCTTGCCGTTCAGGTCTTCCCACTGCTGGATGCCCGAGTTGGCCTTGACCAGCATGCGGCCCTTGGTGATGTAGTGCGGAATGGTGAAGGCCACCTTCTCGCGGCGGTCCGGCGAGTTGTTGGTCGAGCCGCATTCCAGGTCGGCTTTGCCCGATGCGATCACGTCCATACGGGTGGCGGCCGTCACCGGCACGTACTGCACCTTCAGGTCCGGTCGCTTGAGCGACGTACGCAGCGAATCGATCAGCCGCGAGCAGATGTCGATCGTGTAGCCCACCGGCTTGCTGCCGTCGAGGTACGAAAACGGGATGGAGTCTTCACGGTAAGCCACGTGCACCGTGCCGGAATCGCGGATGCGATCGAGCGTGGGGGTGGCGGCCACCGCGTTGGAGGCGGAAACCGAAAAAAACGCCGCAGGAACGGCAAGCGCGGCCAGCAGCCACGTGCGCGCAGGGAACAGCATCGTCAAAGGTCCTAGGAGAGGGTTAGGGCTATCTGGGCACGGCTGACCGTGTCGCTGCCCTGTCGACGCGGCCATCTTCGCAATCGTTTGCCGAGCAACGCCAAACGGATTGCGCAGAACTGGCTTGCGCGCCGCCACTCCCCCCGGGGGAATGCCAAATGTGAAGCAAAGTCACGCGCCGCCATGGGCGCGCATTATGCGCTGATTGCGGGTATACCCTCAAGCACCTTGAGAGCCCGTTCGTAAGTCGGGCGGAATCAGTCTGCGACCTTGTCGGTCGGGAACTTGAACGAGTCGCGCAGCAGGAAGCTCATCGGGATGTCCAGCTTCACGCCGTTGGGCGGAATCGGCTGCTGGAACCACTTCTTGTAGAGCTTTTCCGCCTCGCCATCGAGGATCGTGCGCGACATCGCCAGGTCGATCACCTTCTTGAACTCGGCATCGTCCTTGCCCAGCATGATCGCGTACGGTGCCACCGCCAGGTTGCTGCCGACCACGGCATAGTCCGCTGGGTTGGGCGAGGTGGCCCGAAAGCCGTAGAGCAGCACGTCGTCCATCGCAAAGGCGTCCGCCTTGCCGGCAGCCACCATGCCGAAGGCTTCAGCGTGGTCCTTGGCCTCGATCACGTTGATCTTGAGCACGCGCGCATCGGCCATCGCCTTGATCTGCCCCCCGTTAGTGCTGCCCCGCGTGGATACCACGGTCTTGTTGTTGAGGTCTTCCCAGCGGTGGATGCCCGAGCTGATCTTCACGAGCATGCGGCTGCTGGCAATGTAATGCGGGATAGTGAACGCTACCTTCTCGCGCCGCTCACGGGTGTTGTTGGTGGAGCCGCATTCCAGGTCTGCCCTGCCCTCGGTGATGGCGGCGATGCGCGTGGCAGGCGTCACGGCCACATACTGCACCTTCAGGTCGGGCCGTTTGACCGCCACCTTGATCGCGTCGACCAGCCGCGCGCACAGGTCGATCGAGTAGCCCACCGGCTTGCCGGCATCGAGGTAAGAGAACGGCACCGAGTTCTCGCGATAGGCCAGCCGGACGGCCCCGGTGTCGCGGATGCGGTCGAGAACGGGGGTGGTGGATGCAGTGGATGCGGCAATGGCCTGGCAAGCGCACAAGGCCAGGCCGGCCGCGGGCAATGCGCGGGTCGGGTGCGGCACGGGGGATGTCTCCTGTCGGTTTCTTCTTGTTGGGCCGAACGTGGGCGCCCGGCCCACCTAACCTAGGCGATCCGGACTTTCATCCTGCTTTCACCGATTTCTGTCTTCACCGATTCTTCACACTGGCCACGCGCGTTGCAGCACCGCCCCCAGCGCCTGCGCATGGCCATCGAGCGTGCCGAATACACGGCCATGCTGATGGTGGAAGCGGCTGGCAATGAAACGCTCGGCATCATCCGGGTGGGCATGGGCCAGCATCAGCGCGGCCTGCGCGGTCAGGGCCAGCCCCTGGGCGATGCGGCGGGCGGAGGTCTCCTGAATGTCGCCTGGCTGATGCAGCATCGCCTGCAGCGCAGCCAGTTCGGCGCGCACGGCACGGTGCCCTTGTGCGCGCTCGCCAATATCGTGCAGCAGGCGCAGCGCGTCGTCCGGCGTGCGGGCGATGGCGCGCAGCACGTCCAGGCACATCACGTTGCCCGAGCCTTCCCAGATGGAGTTGACCGGCGCCTCGCGGTACAGGCGCGCCATCGGGCCTTCTTCCACGTAGCCATTGCCGCCCCAGACTTCCATGGCCTCGCCGGTGGCTTCAATGCTGCGTTTGCAGACCCAGAACTTGGCGGCCGGCGTGACGATGCGCTTCCAGGCGGCGGCCAGCGGGTCGGTGTCTGCACGCTCGAACGCGCTGCCCAACTCCATCATCAGCAAGGTGGCGGCCTGCGATTCGAGCGCGAGATCGGCCAGCACATTGCGCATGAGCGGTTGATCGACCAGCAGGCGACCGAATGCCATGCGGTGGCGCGCGTGGTGCAGCGCCTGCGTCAACGCATGGCGCAGGATGGCCGCGCTGCCGATCACGCAATCGAGCCGCGTGTGCGTCGCCATCTCGATGATGGTCGGAATGCCGCGCCCCTCTTCGCCGATGAGGATGCCCTCCGCACCGCGGAATTCCACTTCGCTGCTGGCGTTCGAGCGGTTGCCGAGCTTGTCTTTCAGGCGCTGGATCTGGATCGAGTTCTTGCTGCCGTCGTCGCGAAAGCGCGGCACGAAGAAGCACGATAGCGGGCCATCCTCGGCACCCATGCGCGCGACCACCAGGTGCGCATCGCACATCGGCGCCGAGAAGAACCACTTATGCCCGGTGATGGCGTATGTCGCGCCGCGCCCCTCGCCACGCAGGGGCATCGCCACAGTAGTGTTGCTGCGCACGTCGGAACCACCCTGCTTTTCGGTCATGCCCATGCCGACGAGGATGGCGCTTTTCTGGCGCCACGGCAGGTCGCGCGGATCGTGCTCGCGCGCGTAGAGGCGCGGGCCCAGGTCGGCGAACAGTGCGGTCTCTTTCTGCAGCACGGGGATGCTGGCGAACGTCATCGTGGCCGGGCACAGCGTGCCGGATTCGATCTGGGCCTGCATGAAGTAACCGGCCGTGCGCGCAGCCCACGCGCCCGTGCGCGGCTCGGCAAACGGCAGGGCTTGCAGACATTGGCTGCGCATCAGGCCAAGCAGCGCGTGCCATGCCGGGTCGAAGCGGATGGCGTCGATGCGTTCGCCGGTGCGGCTGTGGGTGTGGAGTTCGGGGTGATACGCGTTGGCCTCGGCGGCCCACTGCAGGGTCTCGGGGGCGCCGAGCTGGTCACCGAAAGCGCTCAGCGCGTCTGCATGCCAGCCGCCGTTCAGGCGCTCCAGCGCACGTTGGAGCGTGGTGTCTGACGTGAACGGGTTGAAACCGGCCAGATCTGGGACCTGGTTGAAGACGCGGTGGGTGGCGTCGGTGGGCATTGGGAGTCTCCTGGTGTGCCGCTGTTGGTTGTGGGTCCATGGTAAGCCTCTCGTGAGGAGATTGGAGGCCGCCCCATCTCAGGCCTCGCCCACTGTCCACTGCATACAGGGGGCTGCGCAATACCCCCCACCGCTGCCGCGTCCATTTGATTTGGAAATCAAAAATAATCGGAGACCGCCATTTTGGCGAGCAATGGTCCTGGCGTCTCAAGTTCCGGTCATGCCGTCTCAATATGCGTTTTTCAACGCGATGTTGCCGCGATATCAAGGCAGAAAAAATCCTAAAAAGCCTTGTCTGCCAATGGTTTGGCCAGCGGCTTGTATTGACGGATCGGAAGGCTTTTTTTAGCATCGCGTCCGGATCACTGTGCCAGTCAAAATAAACAAGAAAGGCTGTGCAGATCTGACGGGGGATTTACAAGGGATAACACGCAGCCATTGCACCGTTTGTCGGAGTGCAATGGATTGCGAGTATGCAAATCCCACGCGCTATTCCCTCGTGACGGGGGCGTGCCTGGCAGCGGTCAGGCCCTGAATTTCGCAAGAACGCTCGAGAGAAAAAGCTCGCCAGGCAGCGGGCGGGAACGAGGGAGAAATGCGCGTGCTGACACAGAACAGCCCGTTTGGCCGGCATGGGGTTGCCGGATGGTCGATGTTGCGGCGTTTGGGGGCGGCACGGCGTACGTGGATGCAGCGGTGCCTGTTGGCCGTGCTGACGGCGTGGCTGGCGTTGCTATCGCAGGGGGCTGCCGGTTGTACGGTTTCCTTCCCGGCCAGCGCGAACACGCAGACGACCTACCAACTTAACGGCACGGATGTGGGCAATTGCGATCCGCTCCAAATAGGTATTGCCTACAATAATCTGGGCAACAGTAACGTGCCAGGTAACCTGGGGTCGATGCAGGCGACAGCGGCGGGCGGTCTGATTTCCGTGTATGTCGATCCGAACTCGCCAGCCGAGGGCTTCGTTTACCAGGCACCTATCAACTTCAGTGGCACCGACACGGCGTCCTTTTACAACAATGTCGACGGTGGCGGTTGGGTACTCAGCACCGTCAATATCTCTGTCACTGGTCCCGCACCAACGGTGACTGGGCTGTCGACCTCAACTGCCACCGCCGCTGGCGGCACGAGCGTCACCATCACCGGGACCAATTTCTATCGGGGCCAGACGGCGGTCTGGTTCGGCTCGACCCCGGCCGCCAGTTTCACCATCGTGAGCAGCACGCAGATCAACGCTGTCTCGCCGCCTGGCTTTGGCGTGGTCGATGTATCCGTCTCGACGTTCAGCGGCGCCAGTGCCATCAGCGCTGCCGACAAGTTCACTTACGTTGCTGCGCCTACGGCCGGTCCAACCAGCACCACTGTTGCACACGGCAGCACCAACAACACCGTGCCGGTGAACGTCACGGGTTCGCCGACCAGCCTGGCCGTCTCCACGCCGGCTACCCACGGCACGGTCACCGCATCGGGCTTGAGCCTCACCTACACGCCCAACCCATCGTTTTCGGGCACCGATACGTTTGCCTACACGGCCACCAACGCGGGCGGCACGTCGTCGCCAGCCACGATCA
>NZ_JAELUI010000353.1 GCF_016429285.1 Ralstonia sp. ASV6 | reverse complement strand
GACCAATGTATCCCACTAGAGTTTTCGAATTGTGGTCGGTTATAATGGGGAATCCTTGGTACTTGTCTTCTGCCAGTAGTTGCTCTACTTCATTCAGAGTCATGCCACTCACAGGGAACGAAACAACCGAAGTGCGCATGACCTGAGACACCGGAACGCCGAAGTTGTGATCTTCCTTATTATCCAAGAATGGAAACCCGTTAAACCAAATCATGCGATCTGCAATGCCACCTTTTCCAAATAGTTCGCTGACGGCCTTGGTTACACCACCGACACTCATCGTGGGTAAAATATATGTCAAGGCACCTGTAAGTTCAACCATGCTGACCCCGACACTAACAGTAATATGCATACTACCGCTTAGCGCCGCTGCAGCTCCCAGGCAGGCGTAGGTACCCGGGGTGATGCATGGTTCGTCTGGCTTGCAAGCCGAGAAAAAGACACTCGTCGGGTTCGCTTCATGAA
>NZ_JAELUI010000352.1 GCF_016429285.1 Ralstonia sp. ASV6 | reverse complement strand
CCACTATGCCGTCACAAATAGCCCCTGCGCCGCTCAAGGCCAGCTTATTGCTCTTCCTATTCGCTTGGTCGCACCTCGCCCTGGCCTTGGCTCCCGATATTTGCGCCAGCTTCAATACTGCTTCAGGAGAGTCCCAGTCGAATACACCCCGACAATCCAACGGTCTCTGCTCAGACGCTTGCAGGGGCACATATGCCTACGCCATTACACAAAATGAAAAGTGCTGGTGCTCAAACTATACGCCAGATAAAGGCTCTACCGTCGGTGGCGGCCAGTGCAATAGCCCTTGTCCCGCATACCCATTCGAGTCTTGTGGCGGAGACGGTGTTTTCAGCTACATGCAAGTTGGTCAGCCCTCTGGTACGAAAGGCCCTGGCTCGTCTCCAGACCCAGACCCGGAACCATCACCATCACCATCACCGGAACCAGAACCAGAACCAGAACCAGTAAGTGCTTGATCTACTAG
>NZ_JAELUI010000351.1 GCF_016429285.1 Ralstonia sp. ASV6 | reverse complement strand
GCGCCTGGTGCTTGAAAGCCTCGAGTCCAGTGTAATGAATCAAGTTGCTTTATTCTACGTCTTTTGCTGTTGTTCTGTTTGGACAACTAAGCAAACAGGCCAAACGTCAAAGCCATGACCTAGGTGACTCATGAGTAGTACTGGTAATGTTATTCTGCGAGACGAGTGGTTTCTTATAATAGTGTTTAGTTTCTACAAAGAGCACTACGGACGGTGCGTGGATGGCTTTATAAAAGGCGGCAGAGTATTGCAGGCGACTTGGCTTAGTATGATGGACACCAAGCTCCCTTTGAGACTGAGCGAGGCGTTTGCACGCTGAAGGAGATTTACATTCTTGAAATAAACGGATTTGAGGCTGGTAAGAAGGATGCGCTGGAGTTTCTCGCTGAAAGGATGCGGGCTAGTGGTATAGTCTGAACAATGCCAGCTAGATTTCTGATTTCGACGATAATTTCCTACTCAATAC
>NZ_JAELUI010000350.1 GCF_016429285.1 Ralstonia sp. ASV6 | reverse complement strand
GACTTGCTGCGAAACTCGACATTTTCACGGTCATGCCTGCAAGGGTGGCGCCAAATTCATTGCCAATTACTGCAAGCCCCAGCAGAGGCCAGGAGGCTTCACTTGTTGCTAGATGTGCGCTTAATTACATCACTTTCAGATTCACACTACGGGGCCATTGGTGCAGCTGAATCGACTTGCAGCGAGTGTCGTTAAAAGATGGTGGGTCTGGTGGCGTGAGACTCAATGCGCCAAACACTGGTTCGGGGCAGGGTTGACGATATACGGCGGGTACTTTGTGGCAGCAGGGGGAGTTTGCAAGGCTCTGAGATGCAGCACACAAGCTCGTGCAGCTTATGTAGAAACGGTGCGGTGATTGCAGTAACCAATTGCTTGACGAGAGCTAGAGCTGGTGATGCTGATGAGAGAAGACTAAAGTGTGCCGCGGAGGATGCACTCTACACAATCAATTGGCGTTTCGTCACGGCTGTGAAA
>NZ_JAELUI010000349.1 GCF_016429285.1 Ralstonia sp. ASV6 | reverse complement strand
TGCCGAACTGCTCAAGCAGCTTGGCTGGAATCGCCGGCAGCTCGACCGGCTTGGTCTTCGGTTCGCGAGGCATAAACCCTCCTTGAGGGCATGTTATGCCTTGAACACGAAATTACTGACAGGCCCCCTAAAAGGTGCGCTTGTGAGGGTCTGAGGTCCAATGGTGGAGCTCAGACCGTCGGCTGCCGAGCTAAAAGGTCTATGTGTCGAGGTTTTGAGATGGACTCTGCGCGACGGCGTGTGCTGGTGGTCCATCCCCGGTATCGTCCCCTGCCGGGGCCGACTCACTTTTCTTTGTCTTGCCAAAGAAAAGTAAGCAAAAGAAAGGCGTGCCCGAGATGGCGACACCCTCCTTGGATTTTTGTCGCGGGGAGGGGAAGGAGCCAAACTCGCTGCGCTCAGACAAGGCTCCTTCCTTTTTCCTCCCCGCAACAAAAATCCAAGGCGCCATCAAGGGCAGGAACGTCAAAGGCCA
>NZ_JAELUI010000348.1 GCF_016429285.1 Ralstonia sp. ASV6 | reverse complement strand
CTTCATGACCATCATCGCCGCGGTCTCCGCTGCTCCCTCCGGCAAGCACCACGACCACGACCACGACGTTGACGTCGATGTCAACAGCCACAAGTCGGTCAAGAGCATCCAGGAGGTTGGCGACACCTGCGGCAACAACAACACCATCCACTGCTGCAACTCCGAGTCTGCCAACCAGGCCGTCGGTGGCCTCCTTGGTCTTAACCTCGACAACATCCTGAGCGGCTGCCAGAAGATCGACATTCCCATCCTTGCCGTCAACGTCCCGTTCACGGACTACTGCAACTTGCATGCCATCTGCTGCGGCGAAACCAAGCAGAACGTAAGCCTACCTCGATTCCGCCTTTCCCAAAGACTCGTGAAAACTAACGATAACGCACAGGGTCTTGTCAACCTTGGCTGCACCAACATCGACATCTAAGCGCATACGCTTAGATTCGAGGGCTGCAGTCCAGTCAGTGTCGGCCATGTACACACC
>NZ_JAELUI010000347.1 GCF_016429285.1 Ralstonia sp. ASV6 | reverse complement strand
CGATTTGACCAAAAAAATCAAAGCGCACATGGGAACGAGGCGCCAATCGACACGTCGGAGGAGCTTTTTCTCCTCTTCATACGACAATAGTGCACGATTATCGTCTCCTCCGTCTTGCCAGCAGACATCCTTGGCTTCGATATCTTCGTCAATGGGTAGACCCTTGCAGGCCGGTGAGTCTGAGGAGCTGTCCTGTGACTTCATTTTCAGAACCACGTTAGCTTTGTGTAAACGAAAGACAAAGTGGTAGCACAAGACGGTGTGTGCTAGAAGGATTTTTATCAGATGCGATTTTAATCTTATCAGATCCTTCACCGTTAGTATTAATGTAGCACATACCGCGGTGCAGAGGAAGAGGGGGTGTTATGATGGCCCAAACGGTCTTAGCTCCCCATCAAGGTTGCAGTGCGCTAATAAATCTTTACCTAAAAGCGCTAGATATTAGCATAGAAGTATGGAGTGACGCTCGAGGCGCTGGAG
>NZ_JAELUI010000034.1 GCF_016429285.1 Ralstonia sp. ASV6 | reverse complement strand
TGCAGCGACCGCCGTACCTGGTGATGACACTCGTTTGCAGCTTGCCGATGGCCGCGTGCTGCATGAAAACGAAGTGATCTGGTTGCCACCGGTCGAGCCGCGCACGATCTTCGCGTTGGGCTTGAACTATGCCGATCACGCCAAGGAACTCGCTTTCAAGGCGCCTGAAGAGCCGCTCGCATTCCTGAAGGGGCCGAACACGCTGATCGGTCACCGCGCACACACCGTGCGCCCCGCGGGTGTGGCCTTCATGCATTACGAGTGCGAACTGGTTGTGGTGATCGGCAAGACTGCACGCGACGTGCCGCGTGAACGTGCCTATGAGGTTGTGGCTGGCTACACCGTGGCCAATGACTATGCCATTCGCGATTACCTCGAAAACTACTACCGCCCGAATCTACGCGTGAAGAGCCGTGACACGTGCACGCCCATCGGTCCATGGCTGGTCGACCGCGACGACGTGCCCGACCCGATGAACCTCGCCCTGCGCACCACCGTCAACGGCCGTGTTACGCAGGGAGGCAGTACGCGCGACATGATCTTCGACATCCCGGCGCTGATCGCATGGTTCTCCAGCTTCATGACGATCGAAGCCGGTGACATGATCCTGACCGGTACGCCCGAGGGCTTGGCCGACACGCAACCCGGCGACGAGGTCGTCACCGAAATCGAAGGCATCGGGCGATTGGTCAGCACCATCGCCGCAGAACAATCGAGCAAGGAGCCCGCATGAACACGCGCATGCATGCCGTCAGCATGGACCCCGTCAAACACTGGATCGACGGCCGTCAAATCGACAGCGCCGAGCGTTTCATTACCACCAACCCGGCCACGGGTGAGGCGATTGCCGAGGTGGCTTCGGGCGGCGAGGCGGAGATCAACGCAGCAGTGGCGGCGGCCAAGGCGGCATTCCCCGCGTGGGCCAATACCCCGGCCAAGCAACGCGCCAAGCTGATGCGCCGCCTGGGCGAGCTGATCGAGCAGAACGTGCCGCACCTTGCCGCGCTGGAGACGATGGACACCGGTTTGCCGATCGCTCAGACGAGCAAGCAGCTGATTCCGCGCGCATCGGAGAACTTCCACTTCTTTGCCGAGGTATGCACGCAGATCAACGGCCGCACATACCCGGTCGACGACCAGATGCTGAACTACACGCTGTATCAGCCGGTGGGCGTGTGCGCGCTGATCTCGCCGTGGAACGTGCCATTCATGACGGCCACCTGGAAGGTTGCGCCGTGCCTGGCGCTGGGCAACACGGCGGTGCTGAAGATGTCGGAGCTGTCACCGTTGACGGCGGATCAGCTGGGCCGTCTGGCGCTGGAAGCCGGCATTCCACCCGGTGTACTGAATGTGGTGCAAGGCTACGGCGCAACCGCTGGCGATGCGCTTGTGCGGCATCCGGACGTCCGCGTGGTGTCCTTCACGGGCGGCACCGCCACCGGCAAGCGGATCATGGAGCGCGCCGGCCTGAAGAAGTTTTCGATGGAACTGGGCGGCAAATCGCCCGTGCTGATCTTTGATGACGCCGATCTGGAGCGCGCGTTGGACGCATCGCTCTTCACCATCTTCTCGATCAACGGTGAGCGCTGCACCGCCGGCTCGCGCATCTTCGTGCAGGAGAGCGTGTATGACGACTTTGTGCGCAAGTTTGCCGAGCGGGCCAAGCGCCTTGTGGTGGGTGACCCAGGGGATGAGAAAACCAACGTCGGCTCGATGATCACGCGCGCGCACTGGGAAAAGGTGACGGGATACATCCGCCTGGGCGAGCAGGAAGGCGCCAAGATTCTAGCGGGGGGGGCGGATAAGCCGGCAGGTCTGCCGGAGCACCTGAAGAACGGCAATTTTGTCGGGCCTACGGTGCTGGCTGACGTAGATAACCGCATGTGCGTGGCCCAGGAAGAGATCTTTGGCCCCGTGGCGTGCCTGATCCCGTTCAAGGACGAGGCGGATGGCCTGAAGCTCGCCAACGACGTGGAATACGGCCTGGCCTCATATGTCTGGACACAAGATGTGGGCAAGGTGCACCGGCTGGCACGCGGCATTGAGGCGGGCATGGTGTTCGTCAACAGCCAGAACGTACGCGACCTGCGTCAGCCGTTTGGCGGCGTGAAGGCTTCCGGCACCGGGCGCGAGGGCGGCGAGTACAGTCTGGAGGTATTTGCCGAGATCAAGAACGTCTGCATTTCAATGGGCAGCCACCATATCCCGCGCTGGGGCGTGTGACACGCCGCAAGACAACGCAAGACAATCAAAGACAAGGGCGGAAGGAGACACCATGGGAAAGCTGGCCTTGGCCGCGAAGATCACCCACGTACCGTCGATGTACCTGTCAGAACTTCCCGGCAAGCACTACGGCTGCCGGGCGGCGGCCATCGATGGGCACCGCACCATTGGGCAGCGTTGCCGGGATCTGGGCGTGGACACCATCGTCGTGTCCGACGTGCACTGGCTGGTCAACGCCGGTTACCACGTCAATTGCAATGCGCGCTTCGAAGGCATCTACACGAGCAACGAGCTGCCACATTTCATCAAGGACATGCGGTATGCGTATCCGGGAAACCCGGTGCTCGGCCGACTGATTGCCGAGACGGCAACGGCGCGCGGCGTGTTCACGCGTGCGCACGAGATCGACAGCCTGGAACTCGAGTACGGCACGCTGGTGCCGATGCGCTACATGAACAGCGACCAGCATTTCAAGGTGGTGTCGATTGCCGGCTGGTGCGCGTGGCACAAGCTGGACGAGAGCCGCCGCTTTGGCGCCGCGCTGCTGGAGGCCATCGAGGCGAGTGACAGCACCGTCGCGTTCCTCGCCAGCGGATCGCTCTCGCACCGCTTCAACGACAACGGCAGCCCGGAAGCGTCCATCCACCAGATCAGCCGCGAGTTCTTCAGGCAGGTCGACCTGCGCGTGGTGGACCTGTGGAAGCAGGGCGACTGGAGGACCTTTTGCGCGATGTTGCCGGAGTATGCGGCGTTGTGCGAGGGCGAGGGCGGCATGCACGACACGGCCATGCTGCTTGGCCTGCTCGGCTGGGATGCCTACGACAAGGGTGTCGAAGTCATCACCGACTATTTCCCCAGTTCCGGTACGGGCCAGATCAACGCGATCTTTCCGCTGCCCGAACGGGGTCAAACCGGGGCTTGAGCAGGAGACCGTCATGCCGCACGTCATCGTCGAATACACCGACAACCTGGGCGACGACGCCCGTATTCCGCAACTGCTACAGGTCCTCAACGAGACCTTGATCGCGCAGAACGGCGTGTTCCCGACCGGGGGCGTCCGTTCGCGCGCCATCCGGTTGACGGACTACCGTGTTGCCGATGGCAAGGAAGACGACGCCTTCGTCCACGTCACGCTGAAGATCGGCGCTGGTCGCGCGGCCGCGGTCAAGAAAGCCGCCTGCGATGCGCTATTCGACGCCATCAAGACGCATTTTGCCGAGGCGTTTGCCAGGCGCTATCTGGCGCTCTCGATGGAGCTGACCGAATTCGATGAAGGCGGCAGCTACAAGCACAACAATATCCACGCGCGTTTCCGCAAAGCCTGACCCATGCTCGAACCCACGATCATCCAGACCATTGCGCGTCGCCTGCACCAGGCCGAGATCGACCGCAAGCAGATCCGTCAGGTTTCACTCGACCACCCCGGGATCACCATCGAAGATGCCTACGCCATCCAGCGTGAATGGGTGACCATGAAGCTGGAGGAGGGCCGGCGCCTGAAGGGCCACAAGATCGGCCTGACCTCGCGCGCGATGCAGCAGTCCTCGCAGATCGACGAGCCAGACTACGGCGCGCTGCTCGACGACATGTTTTTTGCCGAAGGCAGCGAGATTCCTACCAACCGCTTCATCGTGCCGCGCGTGGAAGTGGAGCTGGCCTTCGTGCTCGGCAAGCGGCTGGAAGGGCCGGAGGTGACGCTGTTCGATGTGTACGGCGCGGTGGATCACGTGATCCCGGCCTTGGAGATCATCGACGCACGTTCACAGTCGATTGACCCGGACAGCGGTCGCCCGCGCAAGGTGTTCGACACGATCGCGGATAACGCCGCCAATGCCGGCGTGGTGATGGGCGGCCGCCCAATCCGCATGCGTGATGTGGATCTGCGCTGGGTCGGTGCCATCCTGTCGCGCAATGCGGTGATTGAAGAGACCGGCGTGGCGGCGGGCGTGCTGAACCATCCTGCCAACGGCGTGGTCTGGTTGGCCAACAAGCTGGCCCCGCACGGTGTGGCGCTGGAGCCAGGGCAAGTCATTCTGGGTGGCTCGTTCACGCGCCCGGTGCCCGCCCGCCCCGGTGATACATTCCACTGCGACTATGGTCCGCTCGGCAGCATCGCCTGCCATTTCGTCTAACCGTCTAACGCTCAAAGGATGCCTCCGTCATGCAGCTCCCGGTGAACCACTTCAAGCGCGCGCTGGCCGAGGGTCGCCCGCAGATCGGCCTCTGGCTGGCGATGACGCATCCGTATCCAGCCGAGATCGTCGCGGGGGCTGGCTTCGACTGGCTGCTGATCGACAACGAGCACGCGCCGAACCAGTTGCAATCCACGCTGGCCCAGCTGCAGGCCGTCGCGCCGTATCCCTCTCACCCGATCGTGCGGCCAGCCTGGAATGACGCGGTGGAGATCAAGCGCCTGATGGACATCGGCGCACAGACGCTGCTGGTGCCGATGGTGCAAAGCGCAGACGAGGCCCGTGCGGCCGTTGAGGCGATGCGTTATCCGCCCGAGGGCATTCGCGGCGTGGGCAGCGCATTGGCACGCGCGTCGCGCTGGAACCGCGTTGACGACTACCTCCGCCGTGCCAACGCAGAAATGTGCACGCTGGTGCAGGTGGAAACCACCGAGGGCCTGACGCATCTCGATGCGATTCTTGCGGTGGATGGGGTGGACGGCGTCTTCATCGGCCCGGGGGACCTGGCGGCGTCCATGGGCCACCTGGGTGAGCCCGGCCATCCGGAAGTCCGCAAGACGATCGACGATACGATTCGCCGCATCGTGGCCTCTGGCCGGGCGGCGGGCATTCTCTCGGCTGACCAGGCGCAGGCTAGGCACTACTTGTCGCTCGGGGCGACCTTCGTGGCGGTCGGAACGGATGTGACCTTGCTGGCTCGCAGCGCCGAGCAACTGGCTCAGGCGTTCAAGGGCGAGGGCGCCAAGCCGCAGAGGGGCGGCAGCGTCTACTGACGGGCGTTATTCGTCACCGGTAAAACGCGACATCGGCGTGTGCGTTTCCATGACTCGGATGGATTCGTCGATGGCAACGTAGAGCGCATCCAGGCGCGCGCGCCCGAGCTGGGCTTCGATGCGCGCATACTCCGCGTCCACCTGAGGCTCCACATCGGCCAGGAACCTGCGGCTCTTGGGCGTGAGCGAGATCACCTGCCGGCGCTGATCCACCGACGAGCGCGTACGCACGATCATCTCCGACTGTTCCATTGCCGCCAGCATGCGCGTCAGGCTCGGACTCAGGATCAGGCATGCGTCGGCGAGCTGGTTGGGCTCCATGTCGCCGGTGTCGTTGAGCGTGCGCAGCACGCGCCATTGCTGCTCGGTGATGCCGTGCTCGCGCAGGATCGGCCGGAAGCGCGCCATGAAGGTCTCACGCGCACGCAGTAGCAGATGCGGCAGGTTGCGATGCTTGAAGGTGGATGCCATGCGGAGTCTGCCTTATGCGTCGCGCAAGGCTGCGACTACGGGCGTGTGGTCAGACGGCTGCTCCCAACCGCGCGGCACCTTGTCGATATGGCACGACTCGCACAGCTTGGCGAGTTCGGGCGACAGCATGATGTGGTCGATACGCAGGCCGGCGTTGCGTCTGAAGCCGAACATACGGTAGTCCCACCACGAGAAGAGCTTGTCTTCCTGCTCGAACATGCGGAATGCATCAACCAGCCCAGCACGCTCCATCGCCCGAAACGCCGCACGCTCCTCCGGCGATACCAGGTTCTGGCCCTCCCACTTCTTCGGGTCGTGCACGTCGCGATCTTCCGGAGCGATGTTGAAGTCGCCCAGTAGCATCAGGCGCGGATGCACGGCCATCTCGTCTTTCAGCCATGCTTGCAGCGCTTCAAGCCAGCGCAGCTTATAGACAAATTTGTCGGAGTCCAGCGCTTGGCCGTTTGGGATGTAGGCGGAGATCACTCGCACCGGGCCACCGGCCATGTCATAGGTGGCGGCCACGATGCGTTGCTGCTCGTCGGCAAAGCCAGGAATGTTCTTTACGACGTCGCGGCCTTCGGGCACGGCCGCCTTGCGCGCGAGGATGGCCACGCCGTTATAGGTCTTCTGTCCCGTGAAGAGCGACGCGTAGCCCGCGGCATCCAGTTCTGCCAGCGGGTAGCGGTCGTCAGGCAGCTTGAGTTCCTGCAGGCAAAGCAGGTCGATGGGGGTGCCGTCAGCCTCGCGTTCGGCCAGCCATTGCAGCACCTGCGGCAAGCGGACTTTGAGGGAGTTGACGTTCCAGGTGGCGACGCGCATGAGGGAGCGATCCTTGCAAATGGCGACGGCGCGTAGAAGCGGCGCCGTCCAAATCGAACGTTATTGTGCCATCAAGCGCCATCGCCGCCGCCATCGCCGGCTTGGGTTAGATTGGCGCAAGCGTAGCCACAGGAGCCCATATGGATTTCGTGATCCGCAATGCCAATCTGCCCGATGGATGCACCGGTATTGACATCGGCATCGAATCTGGCCGCATTGCCGCCGTGCAGCCGAACTTGCCCGTACGCGGTGTTGACGAGTTCGATGCAGCCGGGGCGCTCGTGTCGCCGCCGTTTGTCGACGCGCATTTCCACATGGATGCGACCTTGTCGTACGGCTTGCCGCGTGTGAACCAGTCCGGCACGCTGCTCGAGGGCATCGCGCTGTGGGGCGAACTCAAGCCAGCGCTTACGCAAGATGCGCTGGTCGAACGCGCCTTGCATTACTGCGACTGGGCCGTCGCGCGTGGCCTGCTGGCAATCCGCTCCCATGTGGACGTGTGCGACTCGCGTCTGTTGGCCGTCGAGGCGCTGCTGCACGTCAAGCGTCAAGTGGCGCCGTATCTGGATCTGCAGCTTGTCGCCTTCCCGCAGGACGGTCTGCTGCGCAGCCCGGGCGCCTTCGACAACCTCAAGCGCGCCATCAGCATGGGCGTGGACGTTGTTGGAGGCATCCCGCATTTCGAGCGGACGATGGCCGACGGCGCCGAGTCTGTGCGTCTGCTATGCGAATTCGCAGCCGAGTGCGGCCTGCGCATCGACATGCACTGTGATGAGTCTGATGACCCGTCCTCACGCCATATCGAAACACTTGCCGCGCAAACGCATCGCCTCGGTTTGCACGGTCGCGTGGCCGGCTCGCACCTGACGTCGATGCACTCGATGGACAACTACTACGTCAGCAAGCTGTTGCCGCTGATGCGCGAGGCGGGTGTGGCGGCGATTGCCAATCCGCTGATCAACATCACGCTGCAGGGGCGGTCCGATACGTATCCGAAGCGACGTGGCATGACGCGCGTGCCTGAGCTGCTGGCGGCCGGTATCGATGTCGCCTTCGGCCATGATTGCGTGATGGACCCTTGGTACAGCCTTGGCTCTGGTGACATGCTGGAGGTCGCCCACATGGGTCTGCATGTTGCGCAGATGACCGGACAAGACGCTATGCGCCAGTGTTTTGCAGCGGTGACCGAGGCGCCCGCGCGCATCCTGGGGTTGGAGGGCTACGGCATCGCGCTGGGGTGCCATGCGGATCTGGTGGTGCTGGATGCGCGTGATCCCATTGAGGCGATCCGCTTGCGCGCAACGCGCACGCTGGTGATGCGACGGGGTCAGGTGGTGGCGCGTACGCCGGCGCCACATGCAGCGCTATCACTGCCAGGCCGGTCTGCGCGCGTCGATTTTCGTTTGCCCCAATGAAAAACGCCGCTTCGGCTTGCGCGCGAAGCGGCGTTGTTCTTGCACCGTAGACCGTCAAGCGGCCTCGGCCACCATGCCGCCGTGGCGCAGCAGCGCGTCGATGCTCGGTGCACGCCCTCGGAAGGCTGTGAACGATTCGATCGCCGGGCGGCTGCCGCCAACTTCCAGCACTTCGCGGCGGTAGCGCGCACCGGTTTCAGTGTCGAGTACCGAGCCGCTCAGCTTGCTGGCTTCTTCAAACGCCGCGTAGGCATCTGCCGACAGCACCTCGGCCCACTTGTAGCTGTAATAGCCCGCTGCATAGCCGCCCGCGAAGATGTGGCTGAACGTATTCGGCCAGCGCGACAGTTCGGCCTGGGGTACCACGTGGAAGCGGTTGTTGACCTGGCGCGAAAGCTCCAGCACCGACGTTGAACCCTTCGGGTCGAAATCCGTATGCAGATGCATGTCGAACGTCGAGAACACGATCTGGCGCAGCGTCATCATGCCGTTCTGGAAGTTCTTCGCCGCCAGCATGCTGTCGTACAGCTTGCGCGGCAGGGGCTCGCCGGAATTGACATGGCGGGTCATGCGCGACAGGACTTCCCACTCCCAACAGAAGTTCTCCATGAACTGCGAGGGCAGCTCCACCGCATCCCATTCCACGCCGTTGATGCCGGACACGCCCAGCTCGTCCACACGCGTGAGCATGTGGTGCAGGCCATGGCCGAATTCATGGAAGAGGGTGATGACCTCGTCGTGCGTGAACAGCGCGGGTTTGTCGCCGACCGGGCCGGAGAAATTGCAGGTCAGGTAGGCCACCGGGGTTTGCACGCGCGAATCTGCCAGCGCCTTGCGGCCGCGCGCGTCATCCATCCAGGCGCCGCCACGCTTGCCGTCTCGGGCGTACAGGTCGATGTAGAACTGTGCGAGCAGCTCGCCCTGGGCCGATTCGACGCGGAAGAAGCGCACGTCCGGGTGCCACACCGCAGCTTGTTCCGGGCGAATCTTCACCGAGAACAGCGTCTGCACGACGTTGAACAGGCCGTCCAGCACAGCCGGCTCGGGGAAGTACTGCTTCACCTCTTGCTCCGAGAACGCATAGCGTGCCTCGCGCAGCTTTTCCGAGGCGTAGGCCATGTCCCATGGTTCGAGCTTGTCGATGCCGAGTGTGGTCTTGGCGAAAGCCTGCAGCTCTTCCCAATCCTTCTCGGCAAAGGGGCGGGCACGGTCGGCCAGCTCACTCAGGAAGCGCAGGACGTCTTCCGGCGAATCCGCCATTTTCGGCACGAGCGAGACCTCGCCAAAGTTGCGGTAGCCGAGCATGTGGGCTTCTTCCGCACGCAGCGCGAGCTGTTCTGCCATGTTGGCGGTGTTGTCCCACTCCGCCTTGCCGCCGCCGTACTGCGTGCCCAGTTCGGACGCGCGCGTGACGTTGGCTTCGTACAGCGTGCGGCGCAGCGCGCGGTCATCTGCGTATTGCAGCACCGGGAAGTACGACGGGAAGTGCAGGGTGAACTTCCAGCCGGTCGCGTTCGGGTTGTCGCGACGGGCGGCTTCCTGCGCGGCCTGCTTGGCGTCGTCGGGCAGGCCGGCCAGGCGGGCTTCGTCGTCGATCAGCAGCGCGTAGGCGTTGGTGGCGTCCAGCACGTGGTCGCTGAACGCCTTGGTCAGTTGCGCCTGCTGCTCCTGGACGGCGGCAAAACGCGGTTTCTGATCCTCCGGCAACTCGGCGCCACCCAGGCGGAAGCCGCGTAGTTCGTTGTCGAGCAACTTCTTGCGGGCGGCATTCAGGGTGGCGTATTCGGCACTTTGCGCGATGGCTTTGTACTTCTCGAACAGTGCGAGATCCTGCCCCAGGCCCGACCAGAATTCGGTGACGCGTGGCAGGTTGGCGGCGTGCGCTTCGCGCAGGGCCGGCGTGTCGGCTACCGCGCTCAGATGTCCGACGATGCCCCAGGCGCGGCCCAGCGGCTCAGTGGCGTCTTCCAGCGCGGTGACAACGGTATTCCAGGAGACTGGTGTGGCTGGGTCCTTGACCTTGGAGACCGCCGCTGCGGCGCGTTCAAGCAGCACGTCGATGGCCGGCGTGATGTGCTCAGGGCGGATATCTGCAAAGCGCGGCAGACCGGAGAAATCAAGCAGCGGATTATTGGCTTGGAGCGAGGTATCGGTCATGGCGGGCTCAGTAGGAAAAATCGGAGACAAAAAAAGCGTCCGATCCATCAGGTTGGGACGCTTTTTCCGTTTCCAATGGTGGAAAGTGAAGCTTACGCTGCCAGCGAACCTCCTGCGGCAACGCGTTCAGCAGCTTCCAGGGTGTTGATCAGCAGCATGGTGATCGTCATCGGGCCGACGCCGCCCGGCACCGGGGTGATGTAGCCGGCGACTTCCTTGACGCCGGCAAAGTCGACATCGCCGCAGAGCTTGCCGGCATCGTCACGGTTCATGCCCACGTCGATCACGACGGCGCCGGGTTTGACCATGTCGGCGGTGATGATGTTGCGGCGGCCCACGGCGGCCACGATGATGTCGGCCTCACGCGTGTGGGCGGACAGGTCGCGCGTCTTGCTGTTGCAGATCGTGATGGTGGCGCCGGCTTGCAGCAGCAGCATCGCCATCGGCTTGCCGACGATGTTCGAGGCGCCCACCACCACGGCATTGGCACCGCGCACTGGGTAGTTGATCGATTCCAGCATCTTCATGCAGCCGTACGGCGTGCATGGGCGGAACAGCGGGGCGCCGGTCATCAGCGCGCCGGCGTTGGCCACGTGGAAACCGTCGACGTCCTTCTCGGGCGCGATGGCTTCGAGCACCTTGTGGCTGTCGATGTGCTTGGGCAGCGGAAGCTGGACCAGGATGCCGTGGATGCGTGGGTCGCGGTTCAGGGCGTCGATGCGGCCGAGCAGGTCGGCTTCGGTCAGGTCAGCCGGGTAGCGGTCGAAGACGGAGAGGAAACCATTGTCTTCGCAGGCCTTGATCTTGTTGCGCACGTAGACCTGGCTGGCCGGGTCTTCGCCGACGAGGATGACGGCCAGGCCGGGCTGGTGGCCGCGCGCGGTGAGGGCGGCAGCGCGTTGTGCGGCTTCGGCGCGGAGTTGCTTGGCAAGCGCGTTGCCGTCAATGAGTTGGGCGGTCATGGCTGGGCGGAGGAGGGTGAGGGCAAACCGCGATTATAAATCGGCGCCTCCCTTCCAGCCGCCCTGGTTGCTCACAACCGGCCCACAAAACGGATCAGCTATTGCGCGAGAGGGCCAGGCGCAGCAGGTCAGCCACGGTGTTCACGTTGAGCTTTTCCATGATGTTGGCGCGATGGGCTTCCACCGTCTTGATGGAAATGCCCAGGTCATCGGCGATCTGCTTGTTCAGGCGGCCGGCAACGATGCGCTCGAGCACTTGTTGCTCACGTGTGGTCAGGCGGCCGAGCAGGTCCTTGGCGGCCTTCTGCTCGCGTGCGACGGAGTCTTCCGAGCGGGCCTTGCTGAGCATGCGCTCGACCAGTTCACGCAGTTCCGATTCGTCGAACGGCTTCTCGATGAAGTCGACCGCGCCTTTCTTCATGGTCGACACCGCCATCGGCACGTCGCCGTGGCCGGTCACGAACACGATCGGCAGGCGGCTGTTTTCGGCCATGAGGCGGTCTTGCAGCTCGGGGCCGCTCATGCCTTGCATGCGTACGTCGAGGATCAGGCAACCGACGCCGTCGGTGCGCTTGTCGTCCACGAGAAATTCTTCAGCGCTGCGGTAGGTGCGCACGGTGTAGCCGTTGCCTTCGAGCAGCCACGTCAATGAGTCACGCATGGCCTCATCGTCGTCGACGACGAACACGGTTTCGTTGCGCGGAGCAACTGCTGCGGGCGTTGTGCTCATGGAGAGTCCTCGGTCTACGTTCTGTTTTAAAAACGATTTACAGCGGGTTCAGCGGCAGGATGATTTTAAACGTACAGCCGATGCCATCGGCATTGTTTTCTACCCAGAGCCTGCCGAGGTGGGATTCTATGATGGAGCGGCAGATGTTCAGGCCCATGCCCATGCCGTCGGATTTGGTGCTGAAGAAGGGCTCGAACAGGCGCTCCTTGGTGCTGTCGTCCACACCCGGGCCCTGGTCGATGACTTCGATGAGCACGGAGTTGTCCGGATCGTCGATCAGGTTGGCGTGCAGGCGCAGGACGCTCGCGGCGCGCAAGCGCGGGTGGGCGGCCATGGCTTCGGCGGCATTCTTGAGCAGGTTGACCAGCACCTGTTCGATCAGCACCGGGTCGACGTACAGAGGCGGCAGCTCGGCCGGCAGGCGCGTGAGGATGGTGATGCCGCGACGCGTGGCCTCCAGCTCCGCCAGGCCTACGGCATCGGCCACGATGTCGCGCAGATCGGATTCGCGCCGCTGCGGCTGGCTGCGTTTCACGAAACCGCGGATGCGCTGGATGATCGTACCGGCACGCACGGCCTGGGCGGAGGTCTTTTCCAGCACGGGGATCAATTCTTCCGCCGTGCTGCGCCCACTCTTGAGGCGGCCGACTGCACCCATGCAGTAGTTATTGATGGCGGCCAGCGGCTGGTTCAATTCGTGCGCCAGGGACGATGCCATCTCGCCCATAGTCGTCAGGCGGCTGGTGAACTGCAGGCGCTCTTCGTGCTGGCGCGTCATTTCTTCAGCGGCCTTGCGCACGGTGATGTCGGTGGCGATTTGCATCTGCGCGAGGTGGCCGTCCACCCATTGGATGTAGCGGCGGCGCACTTCAAACCATTTCTGCATCGCTGGGACGTAGATTTCGCGAGCATCGGCGGCGTGCGGCGTCAGCTCGGAAGCGGGCAGGCCGGCGTAGCCGTCCACCATGTCCAGGGCATCGCTGGATACATCTTCCGTGTTGACGTCCTGGCCCGAGAGCTGCAGGTGGCCAAAGGCCTCCCAGCCGAAGAGCTGACGGTAGTAGCGGTTGGCAAACAGCAACTCGGCCTTGTCGGTGGAGAGCACGGACACGGCGGCGTCCAAGCTTTCCAGCACAGTGGTGAAGCGGTCGTGTGCGGCGGCCAGATCTTCGCGTGCGCGCTTGGGTTCGGTGATGTCGGTGATCGAACTCATCCAACCAGTGTGCCGACCGCGTGCATCGATCAGTGGCGAGACGTACATCCGTGCGTAGAAGCTCGTGCCGTCACGGCGCATCATTCGCAGCTCCATGCCATTGGCTGGGGCCTTGCCGCGCAGGGTCAGCTCGATGTGCTTCTGCATCTCGCCGATTTCGTTGGGTGGCCAGTACGGGAAGGGCGGCATGCGGCCGACCAGTTCGGCCTCCGTCCAGCCGATCATGCGGCAGAAGGCGGGATTCACATAGGTGATGCGGCCGTTGAGGTCGAGCGCGCGCATGCCGATCACCATGGAGTTTTCCATGGCGCGGCGGAACGAGGTTTCGGCCAGCAGCGCGCGCTGCGCTTCGGAGCGGCGGCTGGTGTGCCGCCAAACGCTCCACAGGCTCCAGATCACGAAGCACGACAGGCCCGCCACCAGCCACATCAGCATGTTGTTGGGCAGGTTGGACGGCGCCGGATACGCCTCCGCCCGCAGCGACAACGAATGCCCCGGCGGGTCCAGCAGCACTTCGTACGACGCAGCCGCCTTCGGCACCGGCCGTAGCGATGTGCTGGCGCGGATCACGTTGTTCTTGTCGACAAGGGAGAAGCGGTAGCGGTCCGTCAACTCCCCCGGCAGCAGCTGCGTAAGAATGCCGGTGACCGAGTACATGGCGCCCACCGTGCCGAGGAACTCGTTGTCGCGCACGATCGGTACTTCCATGAGCATGAAGCTCTCGCCGCGCTCGTTCTGGATGGGGCGGGAATAGACGGCGCGCTGCGTCTCACGCGCGGCGTCGTAGGCGGATTGAATCTCGGGTTCAAGCGGGTGCTCACGCGTCTCGCGTATGCGGGTGACGAATTCAGAGCTGGCGGGGAAAGCCCAGCGCGGGCGGCGGGTGGCGTCCAGCCAATTGATAAAGACCAGTTCGGGGTTCTCGCGCAGCAGTTGGCGCGCGGCGTCGCGGTAGGCGCTTGGGTCAAGCTGCGCGGCGCCAATGTCGCGGGCCAGCGCCGCCACCTGATCCTGGTTGCTCTGCAGTGACAGGCGCACCTTCTGCTCGGCCCAGGCGGCATCGCGGTAGAGGGCGTCGCGCTGCTGCTGCACCTCGGTGGCGTGCAACTGATACAGGATGAAGATCATCGCGCCGGCAAACAGGACGATTGCCACCAGCGGAATGAACATGAACCAGTTGGTCGTCCATAGTCGGCCCAGGCGCGTCATCCAGAGCCGGCGTGGCATGCTGGGGCGCACGCCCTCATCAGGCGGCAGCTCTGGCGCGGGCACCGCTGTATTTGCAGACGCAGGTGCGGCAGGCGTCGGCGGCTCGGACAACTCGGACACTTCAGATGACCGGGCCGGGTCCTGCTGGGCGTGGCGGGGGGAAAGCATGATGGGCGGACGAACGCCGGAATTCTGCGGAGGTAAGGGTGTGGACATCTGTGCAACTGCGCAAAACCAAGTGTAACGGCAATTAACGTGCTGGTCGCTTGGGGAAACCGCTTGGTGACGCACATTTCGCCAGCAGGGAAATGCTGCGCTGCAGCGTTAAAACTGATTTGTTTTGCATCGCCGCAATATTCCACATTATAAAAAACAATATCGCAATTTGAAAATTCCGCTTGTGCTGTATTTGCGTGTCCCCATAGAATCAGCGCAAAAGTTGGGGTACCCCCAATCTAACGAGACGCACCTACCGTTACTGCTACCAAGGAGACCGCCATGTCGGCCGTACCAGAACAAGTCCTGGGCGCCACGAGCGCCAGCGACGTCGATCCCCAGGAAACCAAGGAATGGCTGGAGGCGCTGCAAGGCGTCATCGGCGCGGAAGGCCCGCAACGCGCGGCGTTCCTCCTCGATAAGCAGATCGAGTACGCGCGCATCAACGGCGTGACCTCGCCGCTGCACGCAGAAACCCCCTATATCAATACGATTCCGGTCGAAAATCAGGACCGCATTCCTGGCGACCAGGAAATCGAGCACCGCATCCGTTCGTACACGCGCTGGAACGCCATGGCGATGGTCCTGCGCGCGAACAAGGACACCAACGTCGGTGGCCACATCTCGTCGTTCGCGTCTGCAGCCACTCTGTATGACGTCGGCTACAACCACTTCTGGCACGCGCCATCGGACAAGCACGGTGGCGACATGGTCTTCGTGCAGGGCCACTCGGCACCGGGCGTGTACTCGCGCGCCTTCCTGCTGGGCCGCTTGACCGAAAACCAACTCGACAGCTTCCGCCAGGAAGTGGACGGCCAGGGCATCTCGTCGTATCCGCACCCGTGGCTGATGCCGGATTTCTGGCAGTTCCCGACCGTGTCGATGGGCCTGGGCCCGATCATGGCGATTTACCAGGCGCGCTTCACCAAGTACTTGGCCAGCCGCGGCCTGATCCAGAACTGGGAAAACCGCAAGGTCTGGGCCTTCCTGGGCGACGGCGAAACCGACGAGCCGGAATCGCTGGGTGCGATCGGCATGGCCGGCCGTGAAAAGCTGGACAACCTCGTCTTCGTGATCAACTGCAACCTGCAGCGCCTGGACGGTCCGGTGCGCGGCAACGGCAAGATCATTCAAGAGCTGGAAAGCGAATTCCGCGGCGCCGGCTGGAATGTCATCAAGGTCATCTGGGGCAGCCGCTGGGATCAACTGCTGGCGCGCGACACCAAGGGCCTGCTGATGAGCCGCATGATGGAATGCGTCGACGGCGAGTACCAGACCTTCAAGTCGAAGAGCGGCGCGTACGTGCGCGAACACTTCTTCAACACGCCAGAACTCAAGGCCATGGTGGCCGACTGGTCCGACGACGACATCTGGGCGCTGAACCGTGGCGGCCACGATCCGCACAAGATCTACGCGGCGTTCCAATCGGCGACCAACCACAAGGGCCAGCCGACCGTCATTCTGGCCAAGACCATCAAGGGCTATGGCATGGGCGAAGCCGGTGAAGCGATGAACATCGCCCACCAGCAGAAGAAGATGCCGGTGGATGCCATCCGCAAGCTGCGCGATCGCTTCAACATCCCCGTGGCTGACGACCAGCTCGAGCACGTTCCGTACGTCAAGTTCGAAGAAGGCTCGAAGGAACTCGAATACATGCGCAAGGCCCGCATGGACCTGGGCGGTTACCTGCCGGCCCGTCGCCAGAAGGCCGACGCGCTGCAGATTCCGGCGCTGGCTGCCTTCGACGCGTTGCTCAAGGCCACCGGTGAAGGCCGCGAAGTGTCCACGACGATGGCCTTCGTGCGCATTCTGAACATCCTGCTGAAGGACAAGAACATCGGTAAGCACGTGGTGCCCATCGTGCCCGATGAGTCGCGTACGTTCGGTATGGAAGGTCTGTTCCGCCAGGTCGGTATCTGGAACCAGGAAGGCCAGAAGTACGTGCCGCAGGATCACGACCAACTGATGTTCTACAAGGAATCGCAGACGGGTCAGGTGCTGCAGGAAGGCATCAACGAAGCCGGCGCCATGTGCGACTGGATCGCAGCCGCCACGTCGTATTCGACGCATGGCGTGGCGATGATCCCGTTCTACATCTACTACTCGATGTTCGGCATCCAGCGTATCGGCGACCTCTGCTGGGCCGCCGGCGACATGCGCTCGCGCGGCTTCCTGCTGGGCGGCACCGCTGGCCGTACGACGCTGAACGGTGAAGGTCTGCAGCACGAAGACGGCCACTCGCACGTGTACCACGCTGCCATCCCGAACTGCATCTCGTATGACCCGACGTTCCAGTACGAACTGGCCGTGGTGATGCAAGACGGCCTGCGCCGCATGTATGTCGAGCAGGAAGACGTCTACTACTACCTGACGGTGATGAACGAGAACTACGAACACCCGGAAATGCCGGCGGGTGTCGAAGCCGACATCATCAAGGGCATGTACCAGTTCAAGAAGGGCGTCGAGAACAGCAACGCACCGCGCGTGCAACTGCTGGGTTCGGGCACCATCTTCCGCGAAGTGATTGCCGCTGCTGAGCTGCTCAAGAAGGACTGGGGCGTCGAGTCCGACCTGTGGGGCTGCCCGAGCTTTACCGAGCTGGCCCGTGAAGGCAACGCTGTCACCCGCTGGAACCTGCTCAACCCGACCGAACCGCAACGCGAGTCGCACGTCGAGAAGCTGCTCAAGAACGCACGCGGCCCGGTTATCGCATCGACAGACTACGTTCGTACCTTCGCTGAGCAGATCCGCGCCTTCGTGCCGCGTCGCTACGTGGTGCTGGGCACCGACGGCTTTGGCCGCTCGGATACCCGCGAGAAGCTGCGCCACTTCTTCGAAGTGGATCGCTACTGGGTGACTGTTGCATCGCTCAAGGCGCTCGCCGACGAAGGCGTGCTGCCGCGCGAAAAGGTGGCCGAGGCACTGAAGAAGTACAACCTCGATCCGAACAAGCCCAACCCGATGACCGTATAACGGAGCCGCCGGGCGCGCGGGTTGCGTCCCGGCCGGACACCGCTCCGGCAGACTTTCCGCGACGTGCATTTGCCTGCACGATGCGGTAGCCTGCGGGGCACTGTGTGTCCGCCGCCGGATGCTCTCGCCGCCAGACCCTCTGGAGACAGAAGAATGAGTCAAGTCGTAGAAATCAAGGTGCCGGACATCGGCGACTACAAAGACGTCCCGGTGATCGAAGTGCTGGTCAAGGCGGGCGATACCGTCAACGCCGAGGATTCGCTGGTCACGCTGGAATCGGACAAGGCGACCATGGATGTGCCGTCGCCCAAGAGCGGCGTCGTCAAGGAAGTGAAGATCAAGGTGGGCGACACCGTGTCAGAAGGCGCGCTGGTGCTGCTGCTCGAAGAGCAGGGCGCTGCCGCTGCTCCGGCGCCTGCCGCACAAGCTCCGGCACCGGCTCCGGCCGCCGCTGCGCCGGCACCCGCGCCTGCTGCGCAAGCCCCGGCACCCGCGCCGGTGGCTGCAGGTGGCGGCACGGTTGAAGTGAAGGTCCCGGACATCGGCGACTACACCGACGTGCCGGTCATCGAGATCAGCGTGAAGGTGGGCGACAAGGTGGAAGCCGAGCAGTCGCTGATCACGCTCGAATCGGACAAGGCCACGATGGATGTACCGTCGCCGGCTGCCGGTGTCGTCAAGGAAATTCGTGTGAAGGTGGGCGATGCCGTGTCGCAAGGCACGCTGATCGTTGTGCTGGAAGGCGCTGGCGGCACGGTTGCTGCACCGACCCCTGCGCAAGCTCCGGCCTCTGCGCCGGCTGCCGCTGCACCGAGCCCGGCCCCTGCCGCGGCCCCCGCAGCTGCACCCGCCACGTACACCGCTGATACGGTCGGTACGGTGGGCAAGGCCGCCCACGCCAGCCCTTCGGTGCGCAAGTACGCACGCGAACTGGGCGTCAACGTGAACCTCGTTGGCGGCACGGGCCCGAAGAACCGTATCACGCAAGAAGACGTGCAGCGCTACGTCAAGGGCGTGATGAGCGGCCAGGCTGCAGCGCCGGGCAAGGCTGCTGCTGGCGCACCGGCTGGTGGTGGCGAGCTGAACCTGCTGCCGTGGCCGAAGGTGGATTTCACCAAGTTCGGCCCGGTCGATCCGAAGCCGCTGTCGCGCATCAAGAAGATCTCGGGCGCGAACCTGCACCGCAACTGGGTCATGATCCCGCACGTCACCAACAACGACGAAGCGGACATCACCGACCTCGAAGCCCTGCGCGTGACGCTGAACAAGGAAAACGAAAAGGCCGGCGTGAAGTTCACGATGCTGGCATTCGTGATCAAGGCCGTGGTCGGCGCACTGAAGAAGTTCCCGACCTTCAACGCGAGCCTGGACGGCGACAACCTGGTGTTCAAGCAGTACTTCCACATCGGCTTCGCGGCGGATACGCCCAACGGGCTGGTGGTGCCGGTGATCCGCGATGCGGACAAGAAGGGCCTGGTCGATATCGCCCGCGAAATGGCGGAATTGTCGAAAGCTGCGCGTGACGGCAAGCTCAAGCCAGACCAGATGCAGGGCGGCTGCTTCTCGATTTCGTCGCTGGGCGGCATCGGTGGTACGAACTTCACGCCGATCATCAACGCGCCGGAAGTGGCCATCCTGGGCCTGTCGCGTGGCTATCAGAAGCCGGTGTGGGACGGCAAGCAGTTCGTGCCGCGCCTGACGCTGCCGCTGTCGCTGTCGTACGATCACCGCGTGATCGACGGCGCGGAAGCAGCGCGCTTCAACGCGTATCTGGCCAGCGTGCTGGCGGATTTCCGCCGCGTCAGCCTGTAAGCCTGCACGGGCACGGCACGCGTCTGGCTTCGAGCCCGAGCGTGCCGGCCCAGTCGGCTGACTTTTGGCGAGGACGACATGACAACGTGCGTGGTGGTCAAGAAAGATGGCGAAGTGGCAATCGCAGCCGATTCGCTGGTGACGTTCGGTGATACGCGCCTGGCGCGCGGCTACGAGCAGAACCAGAAGATCTTCCAGGTGGGCGAGTCGCTGATCGCGCTGGCGGGTACGACGGCTCACTTTCCGGTCATGCGCAGCCTGCTGACCGGACTGGCGGATGAGTGCCGGCTCGGCACGCGCGACGACGTTTTCCGGACCTTCCTCAAGGTGCACGAAAAGCTCAAAGACGAGTATTTCGTCAACACCAAGGAAGACGACGATGATCCGTACGAGTCGTCGCAGATCACCTGCCTGATCGCCAATGCAACGGGCATCTACGGCGTCTATTCATACCGCGAAGTGTTTTCGTTCGACCGCTTCTGGGGTATTGGCTCCGGGCGCAATTTCGCGTTGGGCGCCATGTCGGCGGTGTTCGACATGCCGGGCAAGACGGCGGCGGATGTCGCACAGGTTGGCGTGGCAGCCGGTGTTGAGTTCGACAAAAGTTCTGGCGGCCCGATCGAAGTGCACACAGTACGTCTGCAGGATTGAAAGCGTCGGCGGCCAAGGCAGTGCCTGCAGCCGACGACAAGAACAAGGAGTCAGGAATGAGCTTGGTGGAAATCAAGGTGCCGGATATCGGCGATTTCGATGCGGTAGAAGTCATCGAAGTGCTGATCAAGGCGGGCGACGCCGTTGAGAAAGAGCAGTCGCTGATCGTGCTGGAGTCCGACAAGGCCAGCATGGAAGTGCCGTCGGACGTGGCTGGCAAGATCGTCGACGTGAAGGTCAAAGTCGGTGACAAGGTCGCCAAGGGCGCCGTGATTGCCACGGCGGAAGCGGGCGCAACCGCTGCTCCCGCGCCTGCGCAAGCACCGGCTCCGGCCGCAGCACCTGCTGCTGCACCGGCAGCCTCCGCACCTGCACCGCAAGCGGCCAAACACGCCGGTGGTGCTGACATCGAATGCGACATGCTCGTCCTCGGCTCCGGCCCGGGCGGTTACTCGGCCGCTTTCCGCAGTGCCGATCTCGGCATGAACACTGTGCTGGTCGAGCGTTTCTCCACGCTGGGCGGTGTCTGCCTGAACGTGGGCTGCATCCCGTCGAAGGCGCTGTTGCACACCGCTGCCGTAATGGAAGAAGTGAAGGCGATGGCCGCACACGGCATCGTCTATAGCGAGCCGAAGGTTGATATCGACCAGCTGCGCAAGCATAAGGAATCCGTGATCGGCAAGCTGACTGGCGGCCTGGCCGGCATGGCCAAGTCGCGCAAGGTGCAGGTCGTGCGCGGTGTCGGCACGTTCCTCGATCCGAACCACCTCGAAGTGCAACTGACGGGCGG
The DNA here is from genome assembly GCF_016429285.1 of Ralstonia sp. ASV6. GTDB lineage: Bacteria > Pseudomonadota > Gammaproteobacteria > Burkholderiales > Burkholderiaceae > Ralstonia > Ralstonia flaminis. Next base: position 24,717 of record NZ_JAELUI010000034.1, on the reverse strand, counting down.
TGACGGCAAGGCCGCGACCGGCGAGAAGAAGGTCATCCGCTTTGCCAAGGCGATCATCGCGGCGGGCAGCGAGGCCGTGAAGCTGCCGTTCATTCCGGAAGATCCGCGCATTGTCGATTCGACCGGCGCGCTGGAACTGCGTGAAGTGCCGGCCAAGATGCTGGTCATCGGCGGTGGCATCATCGGCCTGGAAATGGCCACGGTGTACAGCACGCTCGGCGCACGCATCGACGTGGTGGAAATGCTCGACGGCCTGATGCAGGGCGCCGACCGCGACCTCGTCAAGGTGTGGGACAAGATGAATAAGGGCCGCTTCGACAAGGTCATGCTCAAGACCAAGACGGTCGGGGTCGAAGCCAAGCCGGACGGCATCTACGTCAAGTTCGAAGGCGAGGCTGCACCGGCTGAGCCGCAACGCTACGACATGGTGTTGGTGGCTGTCGGCCGCAGCCCGAACGGCAAGCGCATCGGCGCCGAGAGGGCCGGCGTGGCCGTGACCGACCGCGGCTTTATCGAGGTCGATAAGCAGCAGCGCACCAACGTACCGCATATCTACGCGATCGGCGACATCGTCGGTCAACCGATGCTGGCGCACAAGGCCGTGCACGAGGGCCACGTGGCAGCCGAAGCCGCGCACGGCGAGAAGGCGTACTTCGATGCCAAGCAGATTCCGTCGGTGGCCTATACCGATCCGGAAGTGGCGTGGGCTGGCCTGACCGAAGACCAGTGCAAGGCACAGGGCATCAAGTACGGCAAGGGCGTGTTCCCATGGGCCGCCTCGGGTCGCGCCATCGCCAACGGTCGCGACGAGGGCTTCACCAAGCTCATCTTCGATGAGGAAACGCATCGCATCATCGGTGGCGGTATTGTCGGCACGCATGCGGGCGACCTGATCGGCGAGGTCTGCCTGGCCATCGAGATGGGTGCAGACGCTGTGGATATCGGTAAGACCATCCACCCGCATCCGACGCTGGGTGAGTCGGTGGGTATGGCTGCGGAAATCTACGAAGGCGTTTGCACGGATGTGCCGCCCGCTCGCAAGCGTTGATGTGCAATTAACCGCCATATTTCAGGCAGACTCTGAAAACTGACTGGCAAAGGAAAGGGCCGCTCGATTGGGCGGCCCTTTTTCATTGGAGTGGCGATTTACTGGCGGGGTTGGGCTGGGCGGCGGTGCCGCCGTAGCAATCGCAATGCGGCGGTTAGCCGGCGCCAAGCCAGCCGTGCCAGCCCACGACGGTGCGCACGCCAGACGGCGATGCGAGCCTGCAGTGCTTGCCAGGTCGGCGTGGCTCGCAAGGCGGCAACCATACGCTGCTTCCAGGCCAGGAAAGCGGCTTCCCAGCGTGCGTACCAAGCGATCGCCTGCAACTGCGGCCGTACCGCAATGTAGATGCGCGCACCCAATGCCGTGCTGACGACCTTTGCCAAGATCAGGACCAGCGTCCCAGCAATGAATTTACCGCGTGCCAGCACGTAGACGGCTGCCAACTTGAATGGCAGCAACGCCAGCATCGGCAGAGCGAACGCGCAAAGGGCCTCGATCGGTTCAAGCGCTGCCAGGCGTTTCTCTACTACTTGCACCCAAGGGTGCTTGGCCAGTCGGGCAGTAACCCGCAGCATGGCGTTCCAGATCCATTCTTCGAAGAGCAGGATGAGCGCGGCCAGGAAGATCAGGCCGCGTTTGGCCAGGGATTCGCGGGACATCGGTGTGGGGCTGGGGCGGTAATCCGCAATATAGGATGGAGCGCCGGGTATCCACAAAAGTTCGCAGTTTGAAGCGCTGGGGCGATTCGAGCGCACACAAAAAACCCGGCCGAAGCCGGGTCAAAGGTACCCACTGATCACCACTGAGGACAGGTTTTCTCTGGCGGTACCGAGGAGACAAACCAACGAACACAGTGGAATTGACCGCCGTGCGTGCGTTTCGGTTCCGCGCAAATGCACGCAAACGATATGTTTGGAGGATTGTTTCGAGCGCCAAAAACAAAACGGGCCTCCCGAAGGAGGCCCGCTTGAGCAGAAAGTTTCAGACCGATTAGGCAGCGGTCGTGGTCTTCTTGCTGGTGGCAGCACGCGCTTGAGCCGAAGCTTGGGCGGTTGCCTTGCTGGCAGCGTTGGCAGCAGCGTGGAAGTTGCTTTCAGCCAGTTCCACAGCTTGCTTGGTGGCCTTTTGGACCGAGTCGTACGCGTTGTTGGCGGCCGACAGAGCCGACTTCACCAGAGCAACAGCCGATTCCGAACCAGCCGGGGCGTTCTTCGACACGTTGTCGACCAGCGCTTGCAGCTTGCGGCTGTTTTCGGCGATTTGCGATTCTGCAGCCTTGCTGAATTCGGTTTGCGTGTCCGAAGCGATTTCGTACAGGTGGCGGCTGTAAGCCAGAACCTTTTCTGCCAGCGGCTGAACAGCAGCAGTTTGCACCGACAGCAGTTCTTGTGCGTCTTTGGCAGTCAGGGCCTTCTTGGCGTGCTCGACGTTTTCGGCCAGGGTAGCCTTGACGACTTGCAGGTTCAGTTCGACCAGTTTCTCGACGCCTTCAAAAGCCTTGTTGGTCAGGCCAAAGAAGGTTTCCAGGTTGGCCTTGTGCGCCGCAGCGATCTGTTCCTGAGTCAGCATGTTGTCTCTCCAATGCAAGGTGGACGGGGGGAATCAAAATCAAAAATTTAGATCGCCCAGATGTACAAAGCATGACGGTCTGCGTCGGGCCTTCCAGGCGACATCACGATGGCTTAAAGATGGTGCATCGCAACAATTCCATTGTTGTTGAACGTCAAACCAGTGTCAAGCGGCTTTTGTGCATCGCACAAAAATCAGAATTGGCTGATTTTTCGTGCACAGGAATTGCGCAGCAAACCGTTTGCCGTAACTTTTTGTGGCAAAAGAATGCGCATTTGTGGTGCGTGACGAAGTTGTTCTCACGCAATAAGCGGCAATTTCGTCTCAAAAAACATACTGACGCAGCCTAGGTTAGGATGCGTCCGTTCGCCAATTCTGTTGCGCTGCAATTATTTGCTATCTCTCATGCGGGCGTTCTATACCGATCACTTTGTGCTGCCGCTGCCCCCTGGTCACCGGTTTCCGATGCGTAAATACAGTGAGCTACGCGAGCGGGTGTTGACCGAGGTACCCGGGTTGGCGATGCATGAAGCCCCGCGCGCCGACGACCAGGCTTTGCTACTGGCGCATGGGCTTGACTATGTCCAGGCGGTGAGTGCCGGCCTGCTGGATCCGGCACGCCAGCGTGAAATCGGCTTCCCGTGGTCGCCGGAGATGGTGGAGCGTAGCCGCCGGTCCGCCGGCGCAACGATGGCCGCATGCGAAGCGGCGATGACCGATGGCATTGCCGTCAATCTGGCGGGCGGTACGCATCACGCTTATGCAGACAAGGGCGCTGGTTTTTGTGTCTTCAACGACGCAGCCATTGCTTCGCGTTGGATGCAGCGTCAGCCGGGCAGGGTGCCCGCCGAGTTTCCTGTTGCGATCATTGACCTGGATGTGCACCAGGGCAATGGCACCGCGTCGATCCTGCGTGACGATGCCTCGGTGTTCACGTTGTCGGTGCACGGTGAGAAGAACTACCCGTTCCGCAAAGAGGCATCTGACTTGGACGTGGGCCTGCACGACGGCTGCGGCGATCACGACTATCTGGAAGCACTGACCGGCGCGCTCGACATCCTGGCGGGGCGATTCAAGCCAAGCCTGATCATCTATCTGGCTGGCGCCGATCCACACGAAGGAGATCGTCTGGGCAGGCTCAAGCTGACGATGGCGGGGCTGGCCGCGCGCGACCAACAGGTGTTCGATTTTGCGTATCAACGACGGATTCCGATTGCCGTTACCATGGCGGGCGGCTACGGCAACAATATCGACGACACCGTGGCCGTCCACGCGCAGACGGTCGCGCTGGCTGCCCGGCATGCACAGCGTTGGGCGGCGCGCGACAAGGCTGCCACCGCATCGATCTCTTTTCCGCTTTCCGCATGACCCAAGCGTATTCCGCTGTGCCGGCGCCGGCTCGCGATTCCCTCTTCGTGGCTGCGATGCCGTGGCTGTTCGTGCTGATCTGGAGCACTGGCTTTATCGTGGCCAAGTACGGCATGCCGTACGCTGAGCCCATCACGTTCCTCTTCCTGCGCTTTGTTGGCGTGCTGGTGTGCCTGCTGCCGCTCGTGTGGTTGGCGCGGGTGCCGTTGCCGCGTCGCGCGGGCACGAATGAAGTCGATTGGGCAACCGTTGGCCACCTTGCCGTAGCGGGTGTGTTGATGCAGTGGGGCTATCTGGCCGGGGTGTGGGCGGCGGTCAAACTGGGTATGCCGGCAGGCATGACGGCACTGATTGTCGGCATGCAGCCGATCCTCACGGCGTTGTATGTATCGATGCGTGGCGAGCGCGTGACGGGGCGCCAGTGGCTGGGCCTGCTGTGCGGTATCGCCGGGGTGGGGCTGGTTGTGGCGAATAAGTTGCACCTGGCCGGCGTGGGCGTGACGACGCTGGCGCTATGCGTGGGCGCACTGCTGTCGATCACGATTGGCACGCTGTACCAGAAGCGCCATTGCCCGGTGTTCGATCTGCGCATGGGCGCATGCATTCAATTCGGCGCGTCGGCGCTGCTGTGTCTGCCGTTCATGTTCCTGTTCGAGACGCGCGAGGTGCACTGGACTGCGCAGATGATCGGCTCGCTGGTGTGGTCGGTGCTGGCACTGTCCATCGGCGCGATCTCGCTGCTGTTTGTATTGATCCGTCAGGGCGCGGCGACCAAGGTGACGTCTCTGCTGTACCTGACGCCGCCAACGACTGCGGTCATGGCCTGGGCCCTGTTCGGTGAGCGCTTTCCGCCGCTGGCCGCACTCGGCATGGTGATCGCTGCGTGTGGTGTGGCACTGGTGATCCGCAAGTGAGCGCCGCTGACTTGAAAACGGCTGGCGTATCCTCGTAGTTTTCCAATCTCCAGAGCGCACGCCAGCATGAGCACGCCCCGACAGACGCGCGACGACTACCGCCACTTCCACACCATCACCACGCGCTGGATGGACAACGACGTCTACGGCCACGTCAACAACGTCGTCTACTACAGCTACTTTGATACCGTGGTGAACGCCTACCTGATCGAGCAGGGCGTGCTGGACCCTGAGCACAGCGACACCATCGGCCTCGTCATCGAAACGCAGTGCAACTACTTCGCGCCGCTATCGTTTCCTGATCCAGTGGTCGCGGGCTTGCGCGTTGCGCGCCTGGGCAACACCAGCGTGCGCTATGAGGTAGGGCTGTTCCGTGGCGATGCACGCGAGGCGGCAGCGCAAGGGCACTTCGTGCACGTCTACGTTGATCGAGAAACGCGCCGGCCCGTGCCGCTGCCAGAGGCGTTGCGTGCCGTGCTGGAACCATTGGTCGCCAACGTCGTTGCTTGATTGACCTGCCTTGTCATGAACGATCGATGCCCCAGCCCCGCCGAGGTCGAGCTCGTCGACCAGGCCATCACGTCGCGCCGCTCAATTCGCGCGTTCCTACCCAAGCCTGTCGCGCGGGAGGATATCGAAGCCATTCTGGATGTCGCACGCCGCGCGCCCTCAGGTAGCAATACGCAGCCGTGGAAGGTCTACGTGCTGATGGGCGAATCAAAGGCGCGTTTGTCGGAATCTGTGCTGGCTGCGTATGACCATCCGGAGGTCGATACGCTGCATCGCGAAGAGTATCCGTACTATCCGCGCACGTGGGTCGATCCGTATCAAAGCCGTCGTCGCAAGGTCGGTTGGGACTTATACGGCCTGCTCGGTATTGGGCGTGCAGAGAAGGCGCGCATGCATGCGCAGCACGCACGCAATTTCCGCTTCTTCGATGCGCCGGTCGGTCTCATCTTTAGCATCGATCGCGTGATGGAGCAGGGCAGTTGGCTCGACTACGGCATGTTCCTCGAAGCCGTGATGGTAGCGGCGCGTGCACGCGGCATCGATACGTGTCCGCAAGCGGCCTTCACGCCATTCCATCGCATCATCAAAGCGCACCTGGCGTTGTCTGATGACGAAATGGTCGTGTGCGGTATGTCGATGGGGTATGCCGACCCGTCCGCCATCGAAAACACGCTGATCACCGAGCGTGCACCTGTCTCAGACTTCACTCGATTTCTCGATTGACGCGCCAACGCGCCATCGCCTGCACGCTACAGCGCACATCTTCGTGCAAAGAGCGAATAGAGGACAAAAAATCGTCAAGCTGTGTCAACAGATTCAGTCGGTGTGTCGTTAGACTTCCATCATGCAGTCGGCGTGTAAGCGCGGGCGCATTGTGAGGAAGTGTTGGACGACGTTGTAAACCGTATTCGAGCGGGATGAGGTGCTCTGTTCCGGAGCCTTCGCAATACGTTTTGACGCGTTACTCAGAAAGTGCCCTATGCGCAACTTTCTTCGCAAATTGTGGCCTGCCGTAGCAGGGAATTGCGTCGAAATGATGTCTGAATGATAAGGCTCCACAGGTCAAACTTTAAGGCTGTGAGCTAAGTCCTTCATCTTGCTAAGAATTTTGTTTTTGCCTACACTTGCGCCATCTCACGCGCGGGTGATCGAATCATGTCACGGTCTGTATCCTCATTTTTCCGACGTCTCGGCCTAGCTTCGCTGATGACCGTCGCGCTCGCCGCTGTTTCCGTCGCCTCCGTGGCCCATGCTGCCACTGCTGACAAAAAGCCCGCCGCCAGCAAGAAAGCAAAATCCAAAGGCAAGACTGTCGCCAGCAAGAAAGCCAGCGCCAAGGTCGCGGCTGCCAGCAGCGATGAAACTGCCACCTCCAAGGTCCGCAAGGTCGTGACCGTAAAGGGCAAGCGCCGCGTGATCGTGGTTGAACGCGGTGCACGCCCGGTGCGCGCGGCCTTTGTGCCGGCCAGCCCGACGCTGGGCGAGGCGATGGGTCTGCGTTCCACGCCGGATGCGCTGGCGCTGCGTTCGTCTGTCGCACTGGTGATGGATCAGAACACTGGTGAAGTCCTGTTTCAGAAGAATTCGGCCGCTGTGTTGCCGATCGCCTCGATCACCAAGCTGATGACCGCGCTGGTCGTGACCGAAGCGCATCAGCCGATGGACGAACTGCTTGAGATCACTGAAGAAGACCGCGACTACGAGCGCAACACCGGCTCGCGTCTGCGCTTTGGCACGATGCTCACGCGTGAAGACTTGCTGCTGCTGGCGCTGATGTCGTCTGAGAACCGTGCGGCTTCGGCGCTGGGGCGCAACTATCCGGGCGGCCGTCCGGCATTCGTTGCCGCCATGAACCGCAAGGCGCATGAACTCGGCATGAACGACACGCACTACGTCGATTCGAACGGCCTGTCGAGCAGCAACGTATCGAGCGCACAGGATCTGGCCAAGATCGTCGTTGCCGCTTACAAGGTCCCCACGATCCGCCAGTTCACAACCACCACCGAGCACACTGTCAACGCCAACGGCCGCTCGCTGCACTACGTGAATACCAACCGCCTGGTGCGTGGCGGCGAATGGGACATCGGTCTGCAGAAGACCGGCTTCATCAACGAAGCGGGCCGCTGCCTGGTGATGCAGGCCAACGTGCATGGCCGCAACGTGGTGATGGTGTTCTTGGATTCCGCTGGCAACCTGACGCGCTTTGCGGATGCCACGCGCGTGCGCAACTGGCTGGAACGCAATCCGCATGTCGAGGCCGCTACGCAGGCTGCTGCGCCGCTGCGCAACGTGCCGGTGTCGACGCAACCGACGACGGTGCTGGCTTCGGAGCAGCGCGGCGCCTGAGTTGCAGTCTGATCGCCCAACAAAAAAGCGCGTCCGATGACGCGCTTTTTTGTTGGGTAAAGCTGGCGCTCATTCTGCGCGTACCGGCTCCTCGTCATAGGTGTAGCCCATGCCCTTGGAAATCTGCAGGGCGGTGTCCTTGAGATTGTCGAGCCAGCTGTCCTGCAGCCGGTCTGCCGGTGCGGACAACGACAGGCCCGCCACCAGCCGGCGCGAATCGTCGTAGATGCCGGCAGCGATACAGCGCACGCCGAGTTCCAGCTCTTCGTTGTCACGTGCGTAGCCGTTGGTGCGCACCCAATTCAACTCACGCTCCAGCTTGGGCAGATCGGTAATCGACGTACGCGTGTGGCCCGACAGCCCGGTGCGCGTGGCATAGGCACGCACGCGGCCGATCTCGTCTGCCGCCAGGAACAGCTTGCCGACCGATGTCAGATGCAGCGGCGCGCGACCACCAATGGCGCGCACGACCTGCATGCCGGAGCGCTCAGAGTAGGCGCGCTCGATGTAGACGATTTCATCGCCCTGGCGTACGGAAAGGTTGACGGTCTGGCCGGTCAGGCGATGCAGCGCGCGCATGGGCGTCAGCGCGGCTTCACGCACTGACAGGCGCGCCTTGACCAGATTGCCGAGTTCCAGCAGGCGCATGCCGAGGCGATAGCTGCCCGGGTCGGAGCGATCGACAAAGCGGCACGCCACCATGTCGTTCAGGATGCGGTGGGCGGTGGACGGGTGCAGTCCGGTGCTGGCGGACAGCGCCTTCAGGCTGACCGGATCGGCGTGCTCGGCCAGTGCGTCAAGCAGCATCATCATGCGTTCGATGACCTGGATGGACGTCTTGCCGGGGTCCTTATCTGCTTCTGCCATGGGTGCCGGGATAGGTGCGAATGCGATGCAAAATTTTATCCCACGATGTGAAAATGCGCACCATCCTGATACGTGATTCCGGATATTTTCGAGGGCATTCTCGGTCGCGCCTGCGTTGTGCTTAAGAGGGCATCGTGAAGCGCACTCATGGGCGGCATGAAGAAGTTCTATGCCTGAAAACCCGCGCTGGCTGGGCGTCGGGCGCATAATGACGGCTTCCAAGAACACACGAGACTCCCCATGCGCGTAGGACTGTTCGTCACTTGCCTGGTTGATCTGATGCGGCCTGACATCGGTTTTTCGGTGCTCAAGCTGCTGGAAAAGGCCGGTTACGACGTGGTGGTGCCGCCGGCCCAGACGTGCTGCGGCCAGCCTGCCTACAACTCGGGTGATCGCCCGCTGGCGCGCGATCTGGCCGAGAAAACGCTCAAGGAATTCGAACAGTTTGATTACGTGGTCATCCCGTCCGGCTCGTGCGGCGGCATGATCCGCAAGGGTTACGCCGATCTCTTTCGCGATGATCCGGAGCTTGCCGGCCGCTACGAGCGCTTGGCGCCCCGCGTGCACGAGCTGACCGATTTCCTTGTCAATGTCGCGCGTATCGAGTCGCTCGATTCCGAATTCAAAGGCCACGTCACGTATCACGATTCATGCTCGGGCCTGCGCGAGCTGGGCGTAAAGACGCAGCCGCGCGAGTTGCTCGGCAAGCTGCCCGGCGTGCAACTGACCGAGATGCCGTCGTGCGAGGCGTGTTGCGGCTTCGGCGGCACGTTCTCGATTAAGTACGGCGATATTTCCACTGCCATCGCCGACGAGAAGTGCGCCAACATCAAGGCCAGTGGCGCTGATGCCGTGGTGCTTGGTGATGTGGGCTGCATGCTCAACATCGAAGGTCGGCTGCGCCGCACGGGCGATACGAGCACGCGTGTGCTGCATATCGCGCAGGTCCTTGCCGGCGACGCCTGAGCGCCAAGAACACGACGGAGACGCAATCGCATGCAAGTCCGCAGCATGGAATTCAAGGCGCGTGCCGGGCAGAAGCTTGCCGACAAGCGCCTGCAGCAGAATCTCACCAAGCTCTCGACCAAGTTCGTCACCGCACGCGCGACGGCCATTCAGGAGATTGATTTCCCGGCCACGCGCGAGGCGTTGAAAGAACGTCGCAACCGCGCGCTGGAGAACCTTGATGTATGGCTCGCCACATTCGAGGCTGAGGCCACGCGCCGCGGCGCCAAGGTGCTCTTTGCTGAAACGACGGCCGATGCCGCTCGCCTGGTGGCGGAAATCGCCCGCAAGCACGAGGTCAAGAAGGTCATCAAAAGCAAGTCGATGGTGACCGAAGAGATGCGTCTGAATCAGGTGCTCGGCGAGATGGGCGTGCAAAGCATCGAAACGGATCTGGGGGAATACATCCTCCAGATCAACGACAGCGAGCCACCGTCGCACATCATCGCGCCGGTGGTGCACAAGGATAAGGAAGAGATCGCAGACCTCTTCGCCAAGACGCACAACAAGCCGCGCCTGACCGACATCCCTGAAATGACCCGCGAGGCGCGCGAGGTGCTGCGCCCCGAGTTTCTTTCTGCCGACATGGGTGTGACGGGCGGCAACTTCATCATTGCCGAGACGGGCTCGGTCGCCGTCGTTACCAACGAAGGCAATGAAGGCATGTGCACGATCATGCCGCGCGTGCACGTCGCCGTGACGGGCATCGAAAAAGTATTGCCGACACTCGAAGATCTGGCGACCGTGATGCGCCTGTTGCCGCGCTCGGCCACAGGGCAGGCCATCTCGAATTACTTCTCGTTGTTGACCGGTCCGCGCGCGCCCGGCGAGAAAGACGGCCCTGAGCACATGTACTTCGTCATCGTCGATGGTGGCCGCAGTGGTTTGATCGGTGGCGAGTTTCAGGAGATGCTGCGTTGTATCCGCTGTGGCGCATGCATGAACCATTGCCCGGTCTATCAGAAGATCGGTGGGCATGCCTATGGTTGGGTGTATCCAGGCCCGATGGGCAGTGTGCTCACGCCGAGCTACGTCGGACTGTCGAACGCGCTGGACCTGCCGCAGGCGGCTACGCTGTGCGGCGAATGTAATCGCGTCTGCCCGGCATCGATTCCCTTGTCGGACCTGCTGCGCAAGCTGCGCGAGAAGCAGATGGAGCGCGAACTGCGCCCGCAATCCGAGCGTTTCGGCTTGCGCGTATGGGGCTTCATGGCGCGGCGGCCGGCGCTGTATTCAGCGGGTACATGGGTTGCGGCGCGTGCACTGCGCTGGATGGGCGGCGACAAGAAGCTGATCCATTCGCTGCCGGTCGGCAAGGGGTGGACCGATACACGAGACATGCCGGCCCCCGCCGGTAAAACATTCCGTGAGTTGTACCGTGAGAAGAGGGCGCGTGCATGACCGCTGCTGAATCCCTGCAAACGCTGCGTGACGCGCTGGATCGCCATGCGCAATCGCCTGACATTCCGCGCTTGCTCAAGCATTGGCGCGATGAAACCACGCTTGCGCCGCTGGCCGTGCTGCCGCCGGCATACGACCAGGTCCGCCGGTCGATGCTGCAGCGGCTGGACATGGCCGTGTCGTTCAGTGAGGAGAGTTGCTCGTTCTCGCCGGCGTCGCTGCTTGCCGAGATGCGCCTGTGGGCCGACAAGGCAGAGGCCAAGCTCGCCAGCATGTAATCGATACGCGACATGGAACGCGCGAGCCGCGCTGCTGTCTGACCGGAAACGCCCACGCTTACCGACCCTATGAACGAAACTGCCCGCGAAATCATGCTGTACGACGCCCAAAAGAAGACCACCGGCGTCGCCTACCTCTGGTGGTTCCTGTTGGGCTTTCTCGGGGCGCATCGTTTCTACGTGAAACGGCCGGGCAGCGGCATCGCGCAGGCGGTCGCCAACATTGGCGGGACCTGGCTGGCGTTTCGCGACATGAGCAATACGGCGGGCTGGGTGCTGGCCGTCATCGGCGGGCTGTGGGTTTTGGTGGATGTATTCCTGATCCCGGGGATGGTCCGCGCATACAACACGGTGCTGGCCGAACGGCTCACAACCACGCCATGAGAGGAGTTGACCCGATGAACCGAACGACTGGATGGAAACGTGCCGTGCTGTGGGCCGCGGGGTTGGTGTGCGTGGGTGCCGCGCTGGCAGGTTGCACGACCTCGCGCGAGCAATACAGCCAGAGCTCCAATATCAGCGCATACGGCGTGATCGATGCCGGGATTGAGCGAACCTCTCGCTGAGGCTTACTCCGTGGCCGGTGCTACGTCCTCAAATCGCCGCCACTCCCCATTGACCAGCAACTCCAGCGGCTGGAACAAAGCCTTGTAGGCCATCTTGCGGCTCTGTTCGATCCAGTAGCCGAGGTAGACATAGGGCAGGTCCAACGCCTGCGCCTGGGCGATCTGCCAGAGCACATTGTATGTTCCGTAGCTCGCCTTGTGCTCCATCGGATCGTAGAACGTGTAGACGGACGACAAACCGTCCTCCAGCACGTCGATCATGCTTACCATGCGCAGCTTGCCCGCCAATGGCGATTCGGGTGGCTCGCGAAACTCGACTAGACGCGAATTCACCCGGCTTTGCAGCAGGAACTGCTCGTACTGGTCGCGGCTGTCATGATCCATGCCGCCGCCGGCGTGGCGGACGGATTGGTAAAGCAGGTAGAGCTGGTAGTGCTCTTCGACATAGGTGAGCGGAGCGACCAGCGCCTCGAGCGACTGATGCCGCTCCACAGCGCGGCGTTGCGTGCGTGAAGGCGAAAACTGATCGACCACGACGCGACAGGGCGTGCATGCGTGGCAGTCGTCACAGTGGGGGCGATACGTGAAGATGCCGCTGCGCCGGAACCCGGCGCGCACGAGCTTGGAGTAGACGTCCGCGTTGATCAGGTGCGCCGGCGTGGCGACCTGCGAGCGCGCCAAGCGGCCATCCAGGTAGCTGCACGCGTAAGGCGCGGTGGCATAGAACTGCAATGCCGAGAGAGGAAGTTCCTTAAGCTTGCTCATTGCGCACGGTCCATCGACGAAGCGCGGATTTGTCGAAGTGCCACGGCACGATGGCCGGCGCGTTGGCCGCTTCCCGCACATGCGCGAGAAACGCTGCGCGCGGCACCGGGGCTCCTCCCAGCGACGCCAGATGTTCGGTCTCCTGCTGGCAGTCTATCATCGCGACGCCCTGACTGCCGAGGAAGGCGCACAGTGCCGCCAAGGCGATTTTTGAGGCGTCGGTACGGTGGGCGAACATGGATTCACCGTAGAACATACGGCCCAAAGATACGCCGTACAGACCGCCTACGCGCTTGCCGGCATACCAGGTCTCGACGCTGTGGGCATAGCCGCGACGGTGCAGGGCGGTATACGCCTGGATCACGTCTTCGGTGATCCACGTGCCGTGCTGGCCAGGACGCGCGGTGGTGGCGCAGTCGACCATCGTTTCGCGGAATGCGTGGTCGATGCGGATTTCCCAGGCGGGGTTATCGAGCACGCGGCGCAGTGTCTTGCGGAACGTAGCTGATACGCGAAAGTCCTCCGGGCGCAGCACCATGCGCGGATCAGTGCTCCACCACAGCACCGGCTGGCCCTGCGCATACCAGGGAAAGATGCCTTGCCGATACGCAATCAGCAGCCGCTGCGGAGAAAGTTCGGCGCTTGCGGCAAGCAGGCCCGGCGCCTCGGATTCAGGCCCGAGCGCGCGATCGACCGGCGGAAAGGGATCGTGCGGATCCAGCCAGGCGATCATGATGCGGAGAAATGTTGAGGCCGGATTACGACGTCGTGGCCGGTGTGTCGACCGTGGCCGAGCGCATTGGCTTGTAGATGTCCAGCGTGTGGAGGCGGAAGCTGCCGTCGGTCAGCTTGCCTGCCGCGCGGTCGGCAAAGAAGCAGCGAAGCGTATGGATGACGGTCGGGAAGGCGAGGTCATCCCAGGGGATGTCGGCTTCATTGAAGAGCGCGACTTCCAGGCTTTCCTCGCCCGCAGCGAAATTGAGATTGCTCAACTTGGCCAGGTAGAACAGGTGCACCTGATGCACGTGCGGCACATTCAGCACCGAATACAGTTCACCGATCTCGATGCTGGCGCCAGCTTCTTCCAGCGTTTCTCGCTCGGCGGCTTGCGCGGTCGTCTCTCCAATTTCCATGAAGCCTGCGGGCAAGGTCCAGAAACCGTAGCGCGGCTCGATGGCGCGTTTGCACAGCAGGACCTGATCGTTCCACACGGGCACAGTGCCGACCACGTTGCGCGGATTCACGTAGTGAATCGTATTGCAGTGATCGCACACGTCGCGCAGTCGGTTATCGCCGGCGGGGATGCGCGAGACGACTGGCTGGCCGCAGTTGGAACAGAATTTCATGGGAACCATGTGCACTCAGGCAGGTGGAATATCTCAGTGTATCACCGAGGTGGTGTGGTCCCGCATGGTCGGGGTATCGACTGAGCTGCGGGCTGTGGCGGCACGCAGAAAAGCAAAAAGCCCGCTAGTTGCGGGCTTTGCTGCAGTGTTTCTTATTCGGCCCAGGTCTTGGAGCGAGCCGTTTGACTTTCGTCGTTGGTTGCGGGGGCAGGATTTGAACCTGCGACCTTCGGGTTATGAGCCCGACGAGCTGCCAGACTGCTCCACCCCGCGTCCGTAAAAAACACGTTCGACTTCTGGCTGGTTGCGGGGGCAGGATTTGAACCTGCGACCTTCGGGTTATGAGCCCGACGAGCTGCCAGACTGCTCCACCCCGCGTCCGTCGAATAAAAGAGTATATCGAAACTGCTGTGGCGATGCAACATCTTTCTCGTGCAATCGTCACTGTGGTGGTGCGTGATGCTTGTGCGATGTGCCTACGAGGGCAAGCCGTGCCTGATTGTTAGACGCATCCAGTATCGTGATGTTCGAATGCGGCGCACACGATGCATTGCAATGCGCGCGCCGTTTACAATGCGGCCTTTCGCGTTTTCTCCTGACTCTGACCGTGCTCAACGCCCTGTACCCGCTTGCCCGCCCGCTGCTGTTTTCGATGGACCCCGAAGACGCGCACCACTTCACGTTGAACCAGCTCAAGCGGGCGCATGCGATGGGGTTCTCCAGTTGCATTGGTGCGCGCATTGCGCCGCAACCGCGCACGGTGATGGGTGTGACGTTTCCGAACCCGGTGGGGCTGGCTGCTGGCCTAGACAAGGACGGTGCCTATATTGACGCGCTCGGCGCGCTTGGCTTCGGCTTCATCGAGGTGGGCACGGTCACGCCGCGCGCGCAGTCGGGCAACCCGCGTCCGCGCATGTTCCGCTTGCCGGCCGCGAATGCGCTGATCAACCGCATGGGTTTCAACAACGGTGGTGTCGATGCCTTCATCAATAATGTCAAGGCATCGAAGTGGCGCGAGGCGGGTGGTGTGCTCGGCCTGAACATCGGCAAGAACGCCGATACGCCCATCGAACGCGCCGTCGACGATTATCTGCACTGCCTGGAGCGCGTGTACCCGCATGCCAGCTACGTGACGGTGAACATCTCGTCGCCGAATACGAAGAACTTGCGTCAGCTCCAGGGTGCGAGCGAACTCGATAGCCTGCTCGGTACGCTGCGCTATGCCCAGCAGCGCCTGGCCGATCAGCACAAGCGCTACGTGCCGGTGGCGTTGAAGATCGCGCCGGATCTCGACGACGATCAGATTGCCAACGTGGCCGATGCGTTGTTGCGCCACAAGATGGATGGCGTGATCGCGACCAACACGACGATCCGCCGCGAAGCTGTGACCGGCTTGGCGCATGCGGAAGAGGCGGGCGGCCTGTCGGGTCAGCCGGTGCGTGAAGGTTCGACGCGAGTGATTCGCGCGCTGCGCGGTTTGCTGGGCGATACCGTGCCGATCATCGGCGTGGGCGGCATTCTGGCGGGTGAGCACGCGCGCGAGAAGATCGACGCTGGCGCACAGCTTGTGCAGCTCTATACCGGGCTGATCTATCGTGGTCCGTCGTTGGTGGCGGAGTGCGCTCGCGCGCTGGCACGTTGAACCGTGTCAACCGGCCCTAGCGCCGGGTCAGGTAGATGACGATGGCGCTGACGGCCACCACGGCCGCCGCCACGTCATACGGGCCTGTGTAGTCCGCCCACACCGCCGGATCGAGACGCTGCGCGAACGCCGACTGCGTCCAGGGCAGGATCACGCGCGGAATGGCGAACAGCACCACAGCGACGACCAGCAGCACGATCAGTGCGGCCAGTGCGGTCTGTGTACGTCCCCAGATGCGGATGGATGAATAGGACAAAGCCCGACCTTGTTCAGGAATTGCCGCGTCGCCGTCCGGGCGGTCTGGCAAAGAAGTTTGCAATTCAGCTTTGTCGGTCATTCTCCTACAAATTTCTGTCCGCTGCTGTCCTACGTTTGGCTATGTGCAGTACAGCACGCCTGATCCGGCAACAAGGTGCATAGCGCTTGGCTTTGCTCCGGTTTCCGTTACAGATATCAAACGGCTGTTTGTCGATGCGATTCGACGCGGGCGCCCCAAAACGCCAATGGCAAGGGGGGATTTGTCCTGATGCAGCGCGGCAACGACTGCCCGTTTGAGGGGTTGGCGTGAGAAAGGCGCGGAGTACAATCCGCCCTCATTGTGCATTGCACTATTTTTTGAGCGGCCAGTACTTTGGCCGATTTACAAGCACATGAGTCAAGCTCTTACAGCAGCGGGGTCCCCCCCCAAGACCAACGTAAACCTGCGCGCCATGGTGATCGGCGCGGTCGGTGTGGTGTTCGGCGACATCGGGACCAGCCCGCTGTACTCGCTCAAGGAAGCCTTCAATCCGGAGCACGGCATTCCCTTTTCCAATACCGCGGTGCTCGGCATCATTTCGATGCTTTTCTGGGCGATGGTGATCGTGGTGTCGCTCAAGTACGTGCTGTTTGTCATGCGCGCCGACAACAACGGCGAAGGCGGCATCCTCGCGCTGATGGCGCTGTCGCTGCGCACGGCCAATCCGAACTCAAAACGCGTGTCGCTGCTGATGATGCTCGGCGTCTTCGGGGCGTGCATGTTCTATGGCGATGCGGTGATCACGCCGGCCATCTCGGTGCTTTCAGCCATGGAGGGCCTGGAAATCGCGGCGCCTGCGCTATCGCCGTTCGTGCTGCCGGTTACGCTGGTAATCCTGACAGCGCTGTTCCTGATCCAGCGCAGCGGTACATCGGTGGTCGGCAAGCTGTTTGGTCCAGTGATGTTGGTGTGGTTTGCCGCACTGGCAGCGCTGGGCCTGATGAACCTAGTGAAGGCTCCCCAGATTCTGGTGGCCATCAACCCGATGTATGCGATTTCGTTCCTGCATGACCACGCGCTGCAGGCATTCATCGTGCTGGGTTCGGTGTTTCTGGTGCTGACCGGCGCGGAAGCGCTGTACGCCGACATGGGCCACTTTGGCGCGCGCCCGATCCGCTGGGCGTGGTTCTTTATCGTGGCACCGAGCCTGTTGCTGAACTACTTCGGCCAAGGCGCCATGATGCTGACCGACCCGAGCACGATCGAGAACCCGTTCTACCGCTCCGTGCCGGAGGCGCTGCAGCTGCCGATGGTGGTGCTGGCCGCGGCCGCAACGGTCATTGCCTCGCAGGCCGTGATCTCGGGGGCGTTCTCGCTGACGAGCCAAGCGATTCAGCTGGGCTTTGTGCCGCGCATGCGCATCCGTTATACGTCGGAAGCTGAGATCGGCCAGATCTACGTGCCGATGGTCAACTGGATGCTGCTGATCCTGGTGATTGGCGTGGTGCTGGCGTTCAAGAAGTCCGACAACCTGGCCGCGGCCTACGGTATTGCCGTGACGACCACGATGGTCATCACCACGGTACTGGCGGCGGTGGTGATGCGCTCGGTGTGGCGCTGGAACCCGGTGCTGGTGTCGTTGGTGTGCGTGGGCTTCCTGGTGGTCGACCTGGCGTTCTTCGCGGCCAACCTGCTGAAGATCCGCGATGGTGGCTGGTTCCCGCTGATGCTGGGTGCCGGCGTGTTCTTCCTGCTGATGACCTGGTACAAGGGCAAGAAGTTGTTGCGCGCGCGCAGCCTGGAAGACGGCATTCCGCTGGAGCCGTTCCTGGCGGGCCTGCTGGCGCATCCGCCGCATCGCGTGGAAGGCACGGCGGTGTTCCTGACCGGCAATACCGACTTTGTGCCGGTGTCGCTGCTGCATAACCTGAAGCACAACCGCGTGCTGCACGAACGCGTGATTTTCATCAGCTTTGTCACGCGCGACATTCCGTACGTAGATGACAAGCACCGCGTGACGGTGCGTGACCTGGGCGGTGGCATCTACATCGTCAAGGCCGAATATGGCTTCAAGGAAACGCCGGACGTGTACCGTGTGCTCGAACTGGGTCAGCCGCAGATCGGCACGCGCTGCGAACTGATGGACACGTCATTCTTCATCGCGCGTGAATCGGTGGTGCCGTCCAAGCTGCCGGGGATGTCGATGTGGCGCGAGCGTCTGTTTGCCTGGATGCACCAGAACGGCGCCAAGCCTTCGGACTTCTTCCATATCCCCGCCAACCGCGTGGTGGAACTGGGGACCAAGGTCGAGATTTAAGACCGTCGTCACTGAAAAACAAAACGGCCCGTGCGAGAGAGACGCACGGGCCGTTTTGCTTGAGGCGTACCGCAAACACCATCGGAATTACATCTTCGACGCAGCCTTGTTGCGCTCATGCACTTCGTCGTTGCGCGCGTGCACGTCGTGGTTGCGGTCCTTGACGTCGTGATGCAGGTCGCGACGATCATTGTGCAGGTCGCGGCGGTCGGCGTTGATCTGGTGCTGGTCTTGAGCGCGCTGCTTGTTCCAGTATTCGGCCCCCTTGACGTTGCCATGGGCCAGATCGCGATCTTCGCGGCGTTGGGCGGCGTTGCGTTCAGCACGTTCGTCAGCCAGGGCGGCCTTGTCTGCGCCAATGTCTGCACGGTCACGGCGGATATCGCGGTTGTCGTGACGGATGTCACGGTTGTCCTGGCGAATCTGCTGGTTGTCTTGCTGGACTTGCGTGGCTGGGCTGGTCTGGGCGAAGGCAGCGGTGCCAGCGGCAGCAAGCAGGATGGCGATCAGGGTATGGCTCGTCTTCATGGTGTTTCTCCTCGTGGGTGCCAGGCGCGATGTGTGCCTGTGCCTCCTTAACGGGCCGAAAAGACGCGCCGACGACGCGCGAGTGTTAAGAAAGTTCCATACAAGTAAGGACTTGTAACGCACTCCGCATAGTTCGAGATGGGCCAACAAAAAGCCCGCCGGGTCCGAAGACCGGGCGGGTTCTGTCCAGCGAAACGCGCGTTTAGCGCTTGAGCTTGGCGAAGGCGGCCGCCATGGCGCCGCCTGCCGGTGCTGCCTCACGGCGTTGCTGCCCGCCTTGGCGATTGCTGCCGCTATTCGGGCGATCACCGCCGCCGGTGCGGGCAGGCGTCTGGCCCGGCTCGTCCGACAGGCGCATCGTCAAACCGATGCGGTTGCGCTTGACGTCCACCTCCATCACCTTGACTTTGACGATCTGGCCGGGCTTGACCACCTCGTGCGGGTCGCGCACGAACTTGGTCGACAGCGCCGACACGTGCACCAGACCATCCTGATGCACGCCGATGTCGATGAACGCGCCAAACGCGGCCACGTTCGTCACCACGCCTTCGAGCACCATGCCTGGCTGCAGGTCCTTGATGTCTTCCACGCCGTCCTGGAAGGTCGCGGTCTTGAACTCGGGGCGCGGGTCGCGGCCGGGTTTTTCCAGTTCCGAGAGGATGTCGACCACGGTCGGCAGGCCGAACTTCTCGTCGGTGAAGTCACGGGCGGTCAGGCCGCGCAGTGCCTCGCGGTTGCCGAGCACGTCGCCGATGCCTTTCTTGATGCTGTCCAGAATGCGCTTGACCACCGGATACGCTTCCGGGTGGACGGACGAGCGATCGAGCGGGTTGTCGCCATCATTGATGCGCAGGAAGCCGGCGGCTTGCTCGAACGTCTTGTCGCCCAGGCGTGGCACCTTCTTCAGTGCATCGCGGTTGGAGAATGCGCCGTTGGCATCGCGGTATTCGACGATGTTCTTGGCGAGGATCGAGTTCAGGCCCGACACGCGCGCCAGCAGCGGGGCAGAGGCGGTGTTCACATCCACGCCGACCGCGTTCACGCAATCCTCGACAATCGCATCCAGCGCGCGGGCCAGCTCGCGCTGGTTCACGTCGTGCTGGTATTGGCCAACGCCGATCGACTTCGGGTCGATCTTCACGAGCTCGGCCAGCGGGTCTTGCAGGCGGCGTGCGATCGACACCGCGCCACGCAGCGACACATCCAGCTCCGGAAATTCCTTGGCGGCCAGTTCCGACGCCGAATACACCGACGCGCCAGCCTCGCTCACCACGATCTTGGTGAGCTTCAGCTCGGGCATGTTGCGCATGAGGTCTTGCACCAGCTTGTCGGTCTCGCGGCTGGCCGTGCCGTTACCGATGGAAACCAGCGCCACGCCGTGCTGCTTGGCCAGGCGTGCCATCGTCGCGAGGGAGCCGTTCCAGTCGCGGCGCGGCTCGTGCGGGTAGATCGTGGCGGTTTCCAGCAGCTTGCCGGTGTGATCCACCACCGCAATCTTGCAGCCCGTACGGATGCCCGGGTCGACGCCCATCACAGCCTTCGGGCCAGCGGGTGCGGCCAGCAGCAGGTCGTGCAGGTTGCGGCCGAAGATCTTGATGGCCTCAGCTTCAGCCGATTCGCGCAACTGCGTCAGCAGTTCCGTCTCGATGTGTGGCTGCACCTTGACGCGCCAGCACCAGCGGCACACGTCCGACAGCCATTTGTCGGCCGCGCGACCCTTGTTTTCGATGCCGACATGGCGCGCGATCATGGTTTCGCACGGGTGCGGGCTCATCGCATCCTGTTCTTCGCCCAGGCCCAGCTTGACGAACAGCACGCCCGCATTGCGGCCGCGGAACAGCGCCAGCGCACGGTGCGACGGCACGTTGCGGATCGGCTCGCTGTAGGCGTAGTAATCGCGGAATTTCTCTTCCTCGGCGGTTTCCTTGCCTTCCACCACCGTTGACGAGACCAAGCCCTGGTTCCACAGGTGCTCGCGCACCTTGCCCAGCAGCTCGGCCGTTTCGCCAAACTGTTCGGAGAGGATGTCGCGTGCGCCGTCCAGCGCGGCCTTCACATCGGGCACGCCCCCGTCTGCGGTCGGATTGCCGTTGACGAACTTGGCGGCTTCGGCCTGCGGGTCAAGTGTCGGATCCGCCAGTAGCGCCAGTGCCAGCGGCTCCAGGCCGCATTCGCGGGCGATCTGCGCGCGCGTGCGGCGCTTGGGCTTGTAGGGCAGGTAGAGGTCTTCCAGCACCTGCTTGGTCTCGGCGGCTTCGATGGCCGTGCGCAGCGCGTCGGTCAGCTTGCCTTGCTCTTCGATGGAAGCCAGGATGGCCGCGCGACGGTCTTCCAGCTCGCGCAGATACAGCAGGCGCTCTTCCAGGTTACGCAGTTGCGTGTCGTCCAGGTTGTCCGTCACTTCCTTGCGGTAGCGTGCGATAAACGGCACGGTGGCGCCTTCGTCCAGCAGTTGCACGGCGGCGGCAACCTGATGTGGCTTGACCGCCAGTTCAACGGCAATGCGGGAGACGATCTTCTGCAACACGGAATCGGTCATTGCTTCCAGAGAGTGCGATGGGAAGCCGCGCATTTTGCCATAAGGCACAATCTGTTCCGGCGCTGACTGCGCCCCCCACGCGACGTTTGCCGCACAGGCGCGGTGATAAAATGCACGTTATGCCTACGCTCCCGTTTTCTGCCCATTGCCACACGGTTGGCCGCGCCGGTGCGCGCCGTGTTTCCCGCCTGGTTCTGCTGATTGCCGCGCTCTGTGCCGCACCCGCATGGAGCCAATCTCAGCCGGCTGTTGCGTCAACGTCCGCATCGGCTTCCGCCGTGCCTGCCACGCCACCGGATTTCGGCGCGGAACACGACCGCATCAACAGTGCCAAATCGTGGGCCGAGTACCGCTATGCGCAGGCCGAGCGCGCGTGTTACGACAAGTTCTTCGTTACACACTGCATCGACAAAGCCAAGGATGTGCGCCGAACGGAACTCCACACCATCCGCGAGCGCGAGCTGGCGCTGGACGAAGCGGAGCGTGCCGACAGCGCTGCACGCCGCGATCAGGATCGCGCCATCCGCGAAGCCCAGTACAACGCCGAGCGTCCACAGCGCGAAGCCGCCGAGCAGAAGAACCGCACCGACTTCCAGAACAAGCAGGAACAGCAGCGCTTGAACGAAGCGCAACGCCAGGCCGAAGCGCCGCAGCGTGCCGCCAACGCGCAAGCGAACGCTCAGAAGCATGCGGAGCACGACGCCAAGCTCAAGGCCGCGCAAGAGCAGGGCGCCGCCAATGCCGCCAAGCGCGCAGAGAACGTCAAGCAGTTCCAGGAGAAGCAGCAGGACGCCGTGCAGCGCCAGAAGGAACTGGAAGAGCGCCGCGAGCAGACCAAGCGCCGCAACGAACAAAACAACGGCAACGCGAGCCCGCTGGGGTTCTAAACTCGGAAGCGTGGACGGGTGTGTCCCGGGAGGAAGTGATGGACAGCGATCTGAACACGATCTCACGTCGCATCATCGAACTGCAGATCGAGCATCGTGATCTCGATTTCCTGATTGACAAGCTGGCGTCGGAAATCGATCACGACGAGCTGCAGTTGCGGCGGCTCAAGAAGCGCAAGCTCAAACTCAAGGACGCCATCACGCTGCTACAGTTGCAGCTTGAGCCGGACGTGCCGGCTTAAGCATCGCCTACCCCAACATCGAGAAGCCGCCAGCACGTGCGGCTTCCTTCATTTGCCCCCAAGGGACTTTTCTCCGTTGACTTCGCTTTCCCCGCTCGCCGAGCCGCCGAGTGATTCCGGTGCGGCTGGTGACAGCTCTGCTCCCGCCGCCGTCCCCGCCGATGCCCATCATGGTGAACTGGCGACACTCTTCGCCGACGACGGCACGCTGGCCAAAGGCATCGACTCGTATCGGCCGCGCAGCTCGCAGCTGACGATGGCGCAGGCGGTGGCCAATGCCATTGAGGCCGCCGATTCGCTCATCGTCGAGGCCGGCACGGGCACGGGCAAGACTTACGCGTACCTTGTTCCGGCGATGCTGTGGGGCGGCAAGGTGATCCTGTCCACGGGGACGAAGAACCTGCAGGATCAACTCTTCCTGCGTGACATTCCGACGGTGCGCAAGGCGCTGAATGCGCCGGTCTCGGTGGCGCTGCTCAAGGGGCGTGCGAACTACGTCTGCCATTACCACCTGGAACGCACGTCGCAGAACGGGCGCCTGTCGTCGCGTCAGGATGCGGCGTGGCTGCGCCAGATCAATCTCTTCCTGAAGACCACGAAGACGGGCGACAAGGCCGAGATGTCCACCGTGCCCGAGAACGCGCCGGTGTGGAATCTCGTGACGTCCACGCGCGACAACTGCCTTGGTTCCGATTGCGCGTACTACAAGGACTGCTTCGTCATGCGCGCCCGCAAGGAGGCGCAGCAGGCCGATGTGGTGGTGGTCAACCATCACCTGTTCTTTGCAGATGTGATGTTGAAGGACACGGGAATGGCCGAGTTACTGCCGGCGGCCAATACGATCATCTTCGACGAAGCGCACCAGTTGCCCGAAACCGCCACGCTGTTCTTTGGCGAGACGATTTCGACCAACCAGATTCTGGAGCTGGCACGCGATGCCGTGGCTGAGGGGCTGTCGCATGCGCGTGATGCGGTGGATTGGGTTGCGATTGCCGCACCGCTGGAGCGTGCCGCACGTGATCTGCGCCTGGTGTTCCGCCAGGACGGCGCGCGCCTGTCGATCAAGCAGATCGACAACGATCAGGAGACAGCCAAGCCGTTCTACGAAGTGCTGCCGAAGCTGGAGCAAGCGCTGTCGGATTTCACAGGCGCGTTGGAGGCCCAGGCCGAGCGCGCCGAGACCATCGAGCAGTGCCATCGGCGTGCCGCCGCGCTGTGCGACCAGCTGGATGCGTGGGCCAACCCCAAGCCGGCGCCCGTGGTGAAGAACGAAGAGGGTGAGACGGTGGAAACCGCACCGTTCGATGAGCGCGTGCGCTGGGTCGAGGTCTTTGCCAATTCTGTGCAACTGCATCTGACGCCGCTGTCGATTGCGCCGATCTTTTCGCGCCAGCGTGCGGGCCAGCCGCGCGCATGGATATTCACCTCAGCCACGCTGTCGGTGCGCGGCAACTTCACCCATTACGCGGCACAACTTGGGCTCAATCGCGATCAGTCGATGACGCTGGACAGCCCGTTCGACTACGCGTCGCAGGGCTTGCTGTATGTGCCGCGTGATCTGCCGCAACCGAGCGATCCGCGCTTTACGGATGCCGTGCTCGACGCTGCGTTGCCGATGATTGAGGCGGCGGGTGGCAAGACCTTCGTGCTGTGCACGACGCTGCGTGCCGTCAACCGCGCAGCCGAACGACTGGCCGATGAGTTTGCCCAGCGTGGCTGGGATTTTCCGTTGCTAGTGCAGGGGCAGGCCAGCCGCACCGAGCTGCTCGATCGTTTCCGCACGCTCGGTAATGCCGTGCTGATCGGCAGCCAGAGTTTCTGGGAGGGCGTGGACGTGCGCGGCGAGGCGTTGTCGCTGGTCGTGATCGATAAGTTGCCGTTTGCGCCGCCCGATGATCCGGTGCTGAGTGCGCGCATGGAAGCACTGGAAAAGAAGGGCTTGAGCCCATTCGCCGTACACCAGTTGCCGCACGCCGTCATCACGCTCAAGCAAGGGGCGGGGCGGTTGATTCGCTCCGAGACCGATCGCGGCGTGCTGATGATCTGCGACCCACGCCTGGTGGAGAAGAACTACGGCCGGCAAATCTGGCAAAGTCTGCCGCCCTTCAAGCGCACGCGTGAAGCTGATACCGCAGCGGGCTTTTTGCGCTCGCTGCAACCCGATACGCTGCCGGTAGACGCCGGTTCAGACTGATGTTGACGTGACGCACAAATAAAGGTAATTCCTACCCAAACCGGACCAGAGTTACCCTGGTCCGACCATGAAGCGATGCCCGGATTGTTCCGCAAGCAGGCCCTACAAACTCTCCGATGGGCGGCTCAAATGCCGCGCATGCGGCAA